>NZ_JARUJP010000009.1:0-150735 GCF_033659955.1 Clostridium tanneri | reverse complement strand
TTACAACCCAGAGTGGGGGAGATATCTGAATGCTGATGCATTAGGCGAAAGCAGAGGTGATTTATTATCTCATAATGTATTTGCATATTGCAAAAATAACCGTGTGCCTAGACTAAAGCACTCGTAGCTAGCTGGGGGAGGACCAGCAGTAATAAAAGGTAGAAGTTACTTAGCTTGGATGGAAGTATGGATGGTAACTGAAATGCTTGAGCCCATCGACGAAAATCTGGGTAAGCCAGGTGAGCAACTTAGCAGGCCGTAATGAAAATGAACATAGATGTAGCCTCGTAAAGCAAGAATCTGAAGGTTGAGCCTTTGGTTATTAGGTGAAAACAGTATTTGTATACTCTCTACCATACAGTGTACAAACTTCAGCGGGGTAGCAGTGGCGGCATGTTAGGAAAGTTACGAGAAGCAACTAGGGAAGTCCTACTCATCCCATTGAAGAAACTCATGGAGCAAGGTAGTCCATATAACCGAAGGTGGGAAGTTGGATGAAAGATGAGAGGATGGCGGAATGGTTCGTAGTACTGAGGATATCGGAAGAACAAAAATCCGAAGGAGGGAAGGAGCCAAATTGACTGATATTCTTTCAACAAAAGAGGAGGCAAGATAGTGAGGACAGGAGCTATCAATGAAATGCAGGAATTGAGAAGAAAGATATATCTAACAGCGAAATCCGAGAAACGAAAGCGTTTTTGGGGTATTTTTTGTCATGTCACAAAAGTGGAAACACTGGAAAGAGCCTATAACTTAGCTAAGAAAAACAATGGTTCAGCAGGAATTGACGGAGTTACTTTTGAGGAAATAGAAAGATATGGAGTTTATAAATTCATAGCTGAAATACGAGAAGAACTAATAAATGGTACATATCTTCCTACAAGAAATAGAAAAGTAGATATACCTAAAAGCAATGGAAAAACCAGAACTCTAGGAATAGCTACTATAAAGGACAGAGTGGTTCAAGGTGCTTTAAAACTAATTCTTGAACCTATATTTGAAGCTGACTTTTCTGACTGTAGTTATGGATTTAGACCTAACAGAAATCAGCATCAAGCCGTTCATAAAGTTGCAAAAGGAATAGTAAGAGGCTTCACAAAGGTAATAGATGTAGACTTAACTGCTTACTTTGATAACATAAATCATGGATTTCTCATGGACAAGATAGCATTGAGAGTTAACGACCCTAAAATAATGAGACTAATAAAGCTTATGTTAAAAGCAAATGGAAAAATCGGTGTGCCGCAAGGGTCGGTAATTTCACCACTTTTTAGCAACATCTATCTAAATGCAATAGACCGCATGTTTGAACGAGCAAAGCGAGAAACGGCTAGAAGAGGCTATGAAAATATGGACTATTGCCGTTTTGCAGATGATACAGTAATTCTTGTTAACGGACATGAGGCTGTAGATTGGCTGGTCAGTAAAGCATACAAACGCCTAAGGGAAGAATTAAGCAAGCTTAAAATAAATCTTAATACAGAGAAAACGAAGGTTGTAGATATGAGGAAAGGAGAAACCTTTGGATTTCTAGGATTTAATTTTAGGTTAGTGAAAAACAAAGAAAAGAAAATGTTACTCCTAAATCCTAAGAAAAAGAAAGTTGCTGAATTGGTATCAAAAGTTAAAGAACATTTGGCTAAGAATAGGGATAAAGCAGTGATAGAAATGGTTAAGGAACTTAATCCAATTCTGCGAGGCTGGGTGAACTACTATAGGATAGGACATTGTTCTAAAATATTTGGCTTTATTAAAATATGGGTAGAGAAAAAAGTAAGAAGATTTGTAAGAAAGGCTCAAAAGAAATTTGGTTTCGGATGGAAGGAATGGAGTAACGAAATAATATATAACAAATGGGGTCTGTATAATGACTACCAAGTTAGATATTATAATAAGTGAAAGTAAGTTCTACTCGGTAGGAAACATAAACTGTTAGAAGAATTCATCAATTGAGCCGTATGAGGGAAAACTTCACGTACGGTTCTTTGTGGAGGGTGATGGAAATAGGACCTATAAGAGTTACTACGCCATTACTCTACCCGACCTGTAAATCTAGATGATCCAAGTGGCTTTTGGCCTTATTGGAGAAAAGTATATGAAAAAGCAACAAATGTAGTAAATAAAGCGTTAGGAGTAGTCTCCCAAGCAATTAAATCTTTTAATAAAATATTGACGCCTCCTAATAATGCAACAAAACTAGTACTAATAGCAGGAATGGTTAAGGTTGCTGAAGCTAATCATACTGTTTATACTTTAAGAGATCCTATAACGTTTGATGTTAAATATGTTGGTAGGACTAAGAATCCTAAGGTAAGAAAGTTAAATCATAGGTTAACTCCTGGAAAAGAAAATCTTGTATTTACTCCAGAAAAATCAAAGTTAAACTATCCACAAGCTAGAGGATTAGAACAAATACTATTTAATAAGTATGGTGGGATTGATAAGCTTTTAAACAAGATAAGACCTATTAAGTTAAAAAACCCAAATTACTCACAATATATCAAAGAGGCTATAAAAATATTTAAACAAGGAGAGAATTAAATTTATGAAGAAAAAAGGAAAATACTCAGTTGGAGATATTTTTCAGTTAAGAGTAGATGAAAAAGGAAACAAAGGATATGGCAGAATATTAAAAATAGATAGACCATCTATTTTTATAGAACTATATAAGTTAGTGCCAACGATGAAAGAAGTAGCTCTTGAAGAAATAAGGCAATTAGAACCCATTTTAATGATTTGGAGTACTGATACAGGTATTAAGAAGGGAGAGTGGAATATTATTGGAAATATTCCTGTCTTAGAAGAAGTTAAAATGCCTGACTTCTGGAAGTTTGATTTATTTGATGCTGAAAAAGTAATTATTATAAGAAACAATGAAGAGTTTATAGTTAAGAAAGATCAGATAGGAGAAGCCCAGCCATTTGGAATATTTGGATATGAAGCTGTTTCAATAAGATATTTACACGAATTAAGAATAAGAGAACTAACTTAATTTATAGTTGCTGGATATTAATTGTTAAATATATTTCATAAGAAATTTATAAGAGCTATCAATGTGTTATGTTATACATATTGATAGCTCTACTTATATAAGGTATTTAACTAATAGGAAGAATATCTATGATAGTACATTTTAATTAATATCGGTAAACTGCATTTCTTTTATTGTAGAAAGCTAATTCATTAATAAATTATATTATAAAGGAAAAATAACATATAATAATTACAGTTATACCTTGGAAGAGGGCAAAAGATTAAAATTGATAATAGTTAATGGATATAATATCAGTTTTAGATATAACGATTCAGGAATCAGAACGCAGAAAAATGCAAATGGAGTTACTAAAAAATATTATTTAAGAGGAGATAAAGTAACATTTGGAGGTGCGACATGTTGCAAGTGGAAATTACTTGATATGACAGGAGGTGAGTTTATAGAAAGTAAAATAACTGAGAGATTGATAAGAAACAGTTTATCAAGCACAGGAATAGATATATTAAGAATTACAGATGTTGGTAAGAATGCGAGTAGTTTGGGGTGATTGGAGTGAATACTATAAGAAAAGTATACATTATTAAAGAACTGGCTCAGGAATTTATAAATCCACCTATCGTTGAAAAGGAGGGAGAAATAAAAGTAAAAGGAATTTATGGCGATTGGAGAGTATTCGGGAACTTTGATAAGGAAACCGGGCATATAATATTTGATATGTTTGGAAAGGGAAAACATTAACACAAATTTTAGAA
Organism: Clostridium tanneri; assembly: GCF_033659955.1. NCBI lineage: Bacteria > Bacillati > Bacillota > Clostridia > Eubacteriales > Clostridiaceae > Clostridium > Clostridium tanneri. The sequence continues at coordinate 146,988 of NZ_JARUJP010000009.1, read as the reverse complement.
AATATCAAGAAGGGTGGAATAAAATTGGACATTATAAGACTAAAGAACTGGATACTTGATAGAAATATTGAAAAAATTTCAGTCTCAAGTTTTTGGAAAACTTTTGAGGTTTATAGAAGTGAATCAGAAGAAGAGTTTTTTAAAATATTTAGGGATTTTAATAGAAGTGAATTAATAGTAAAAATACAGAGTGTTTCTTTAAAGCTTGGGAATTGGCCTGAATGCGATTATAATCATATAGTAGTAACAATACCAATAATATACAAGAATAAAAATTTAGGTAATTATGATTTGCTATTCAGTTTAGATGGTGAAATCGATGATGATTATTTTGTAATATTTTGAGATTTTTCTGTAGCTTGATAAGTTTACACATAGTTAAAATTAAAAAAATTGGGATAAAGTCCAAGAAGTACTTTAATGCTTCTTGGACTTTCTATGTGTAAACATAGCAAGCAGAAAACTGTTTCTAGGTTTCTGACATGGAATCTGACCACACAGCCACTAAGTTAAACAACAGCAAAGATTGGTGGTCTTTTACAATATAAGCCAGAAGCATGGAACATAAAAGGAAGAATTCCGGATGCACATTTTTATGATGAGTTAGGAAACTTTCGTGGTAGAGTCGATCCGTCAGATAAGGTTACACCTTATGATCACATACATCTATATGATTATTTTAATAAAAAGACTCCAAAAGGGAATATTTTATTTGATGCAAATTTTAATTCTGTACCATATAATTCTCCATCTGGACATATACCAGTTGGGAAATAGAGGAGGGGTATTTTGACAAGCGTAGATTTACAACAACAAATTAATAAGCATAATTATTGGGAGATGCTTATTGATGAATTAAATGTGGATTATTTTTGTAGTAGAGTTGAAATAAAATACTATAATGATAAGAGTATTTACTATAGTTTTATTAATTGTTATAAGCTAAATTTCAATCATTGCTTAAAATATGATATAATAGCAGAAAAGCAGAACGGAGATTTTTCGCCATGTTTTTTCAGAGATATTACGGTTAATGATATAGAAATTGAAGGAAGAAAATTATATGAAGTAAAAATTGATGCTTACCCAGTATCTTTAGAAATATGGTGTGAGAGTATAGAAATTAAAGAAAAGAGTAACTAAAATGTAAATAATATTTATTTTACGAATATTATAGAGTATAATAAGTTTATAAAAATATAGAAGTAAACAACAAGTAATAAAAATATTTTAAATGTGAGAACAGCTGTAGCACGTTTTCCGCTACTGGATTTGATTCTATAGCCATCAACCTAAGCAATATCAACGGTTGATGGCTTTTTTGATATGTTTGATTTGATATTCCATGCCATCTTGAGACTAAAGAAACATTTTCTATTTCTCGCATTTCACTTAAGATTTCCTCTTTATGATTTAGGAATAAATAAATCAGCTGGAACAGTAACCGCTTGGATAAACACCAGTGGAACAGGTTCAAGAATAATAATTGGAAACGAAGGAAACATCAATAATAAGCAAAGAATCTATACTTGCTATGTATCATAGAAGCAAAGTAGAGTATAAGTATGACAGCATTGGCAGGCTGTCTGAAAAAATAGTAAATGCAGGGCTTAACAGCTATGGAACTTCCTATGAGTATGTCAAGGGAATTAGCCAAGGTTCAACAACAAACACTGGTTGAAATATTTGAAATAAGATAGGTGATAAGATGTTAACTAAGATATATTTATTAATAAATATAAATAATATTAACTTTGCAAGGTTTTCTCATGTTGGCACATGGGAAACATTTAGAGAACCCTGTGTTAATTGTCAAAGAACAACAGAGAAACTCAGTGAACCTTTGTTGATTGAGTGGGAACCAGGTAGCGATTTAATTGGTGATTTTTCGTGGTGTGGATATAGTATTGTTGTTTTAGATAATGTTAAAAACTTTATGATTAAAAAGGAATTTGAATGTGAATTTGGTAAAGTAGAAGTAGTTAAGAATTCAACAACTAAAAGAAAAACAAAGATGGTACAATATCCTTATGAAGGACCAAACCTAAATTGGTTATTAGCAAAATCAAAAATAAACTTAGATGTTGATAAGAGCAAGTTAGAATTAAAAAATGATTGTGTTGTTTGTAATTTAAGAGAATATAAGTTTAAAATGGATAACATAGTAATACCTAGAGTTAATTGGAATAATGAAAAAATGTTTAAGATTAGTCAATTTAATAATTCAGCAGCTACTTATGTAACACGACAAGCTCTAGAAGAATTGCTATCTGAAGGTTTCACAAATTTCAAGTATAAAGAAGCGGGTTATATTGAATAATTGAAATAGAGGAAAGGTGTACAATAGTACAATTAAGAGAGTTCCCTAGCAAGTAGAAAAATGTTTCGGGTTTTTGGAGAATTTTTGAGGTTTTAAATACATACCTAGAAAGGCTATGGAGGTAACTAAGTGATTAATAGAAGAATAATAGAAATACAAAATGAAATAGAATTTATTCTATTAGACTTATTGGAGGGAGTTAGACTATCTGGAAAACCTAACACAGAAGTTCTTAGTAGTTTTTATTCCTTACTTGACGAATTAAAGAAGGTTATACAGGGTGAAGAATATATTCCAAGAAAATTAACCGGTGTATTGTTTCATATATATACTATGTTTTCAGCTGCATCAGAGCATGCGATGTATAATGAAATGATTTTTATAGAAACAGCAAGATTGGAGACATATTTGGATGAAATTTTTTGGGAATCTCCATGGAAGTAACTATTATATAAAAGTAGAAAGATTGTGATGGAAATGGCTATTCCGTTTTATAGAGTAAGTGACAAGATGGGTGTTTTTCAGTTTTCACGCCTGGGGGCAGACTCCATCGCTATCAGCCTAATCGATACCGATGCTTGGTGTTTTTTTACAAGGTACAGAATATTTGAGAGAATCAAATGAAATAGATAAAATTTAAAGATATGATAAAGGATAGAGGATACAATGGGGAAGAATAAGGTGAAAGTTGGAGATGTGTTCAAATTTACTATAACTGATGAAATAATGTCTGAGCTTGAGGTTCAACCTAAAGATATTGTAGGTAAAATAAAATCAGTATATAAGCAATTGGATAAAAAAATTGGCTATGGTGTAGTTATAAATGTAGACCAAACCTATATACTAATTCAAATAAAAAGAGTCGATAAGATTAATCCTACTATAGAAGACATTTATAATGGAAAAACGATTCATGTTTTATGGACTTGGTATGACGTCCTTTATGAAAAAGAGTATACAATTCTAGGCAATATTGAAATGGAGCCGGTTGAGATAAATAGTTTCTGGAGTATAAGGGCTAAAGATTATGATAATTTCTTCAAAGGTAAAGAAGTTGAAATTTTTATTGAATTTGTTCAAGGCGGATTTAGATCAGCTAAAACTATTGACACTACTTATGATGTAAATGTAATTAAAGAGCTATTCAGATATAACGGATTAGGTACATCTGCAACAATTATATTGGATTATTTATTAAAATACCATAGGGATCAAAATAATATTGAAACATTAAAATACTAAAAGAAAAGTAAAAATGATTATGTTCTTTGTAATTTAAAGAGAGGGATTAGAAGTGAATTGGAAGGATAAAATCAAAAAACTAATAGTAATAAAAAAAGAATTAATCAAATTAGATACGGAAGGGCTATGGGATTTTTACGAGCCTGAAGATGCTGGAAGTGAAAAAGAACTTGGGGCAGTAGAGGAGTACTTGAAATATGAACTTGATAAAGAATATAAGGATTTTCTTAGATGTGCAAATGGGTGGAAGAGTATATTTCAATCTATAGATTTATTTGGAACCAATGAATTGATAGCATCAAAAGAAATATACGATACCGATATGTTAATGACAACATTATCACCAGAGGGTGCTTTTCAAGCGGCTGGATTATCAGAAAATGAACTATTACCGATAGCTGCAAATAAAGATACTACAGACTTATTTGTAATTACTAAAAAATATTCAAATAATCCAGGCATGGTCATATGGTTCGCTGGATATGAGATAGAAAGATATGATAGTTTTCAAAAGTTTTTCTCTGCAATAAATAAATATAATGAACTGCAATTAGTAAACTTAAAACAAAGTTTATAGAAAATAAAATTCCCAGTGTTAATATTTCTTAATAAATGTGTCAGATATAATTTATGTACTTAGTATTTAAAAATATATAGCTAATCCTATCTTTATATGGTATAATGTTTCGGTGTTTCGACATTGAAAATTAAGATTTTTACGATTATTACACAGTAAGCAAAAGAATATTTTAATATACTTTGTTTATCAGTGAAAAATATATAGATAACAATGGAGGATTTGTAAAATATGATAAGTACTAGCAATATAAGTTTAAGATACGGTGGACGTAAGTTATTTGAAGATGTTAACATAAAATTCACACCTGGAAACTGTTATGGAGTAATAGGTGCTAATGGAGCTGGAAAGTCTACCTTTTTAAAGATACTTTCAGGAGAAGTAGAAGCTAACACTGGAGAAGTAATAATTACGCCAGGGGAAAGACTTGCGGTTTTAAAGCAAAACCACTTTGAATTTGATGAATATCCAGTACTAGAGACAGTAATAATGGGACATGAAAGACTATATTCCATTATGAAAGAAAAAGATGCATTATATGCTAAGCCAGATTTTACAGATGAAGATGGAATAAAGGCATCAGAATTAGAAGGAGAATTTGCAGAGCTTAATGGATGGGAAGCAGAGTCAGAAGCTGCTGCACTTTTAATGGGACTAGGAATATCTGTAGATCTTCATGATAAATTAATGAAGGATTTAGATGGAGCAGATAAGGTAAGAGTACTTCTTGCTCAAGCACTATTTGGAAAACCAGATATACTATTACTAGACGAGCCTACTAACCACTTAGATGTTAAATCTATTAATTGGCTTGAAAACTTCCTAATGGATTTTGAAAATACAGTAATAGTAGTATCCCACGATAGACACTTTTTAAATAAGATCTGTACTCATATGGTAGACGTTGACTTCGGTAAAGTACAGCTTTATGTAGGTAACTATGACTTCTGGTATGAATCAAGTCAATTAGCATTACAAATGGCTAAAGATCAAAATAAGAAGAAGGAAGAGAAGATAAAGGAATTAGAAGCCTTTGTTGCTAGATTTAGTGCTAACGCTTCTAAGTCAAAGCAGGCTACTTCCCGTAAAAAGCAGTTAGATAAGATAACCCTAGATGATATAAAACCATCTTCTCGTAAATATCCTTTCGTTGGATTTAGCCCAGAAAGAGAAGCTGGAAACGACTTACTTACAGTTGACGGCTTAACTAAGACTATTGATGGTGTAAAAGTTTTAGATAACGTAAGCTTTATAGTAAATAAAGGTGATAAAATTGCTTTTGCAGGGGCAAATGAATTAGCCAAAACTACTCTATTCCAAATACTTATGGGAGAATTAGAACCAGATAGTGGAAGCTATAAATGGGGAGTAACTACATCACAGGCATATTTCCCTAAGGATAACTCAGAGTTCTTCGAAGGCGTTGATTTAAGTTTAGTAGACTGGCTTCGTCAGTTCTCCGATGAAAAATCTGAAAGCTTTATAAGAGGCTTCCTTGGAAGAATGCTTTTCTCAGGAGAAGAAGCTCTTAAGAATGCTAATGTACTTTCAGGAGGAGAAAAGGTTCGTTGTATGCTTTCAAGAATGATGCTAAGCGGTGCCAATGTCTTAATATTTGATGAACCAACTAACCACCTTGACCTTGAATCAATAACATCAGTAAATAACGGATTAATTAATTTTAGCGGAACAATATTATTTACATCCCATGACCATCAGTTCGTGCAAACTGTTGCAAACAGAATAATAGAGATTACTCCAGGTGGTGTAATGGATAGACAAATGAGCTACGATGAGTATCTTGAAAATGGAGAAATTCAAAAGAAGCTTGAAGAGATGTATAAATAGAACAAGCAGAGAAATGTAGTAACATGTATATTTCATTAATATAAAGAAATTTGGAAGAGTGCAAAAATGTATTGATTTTTGCACTCTTTTAAATTTCTCTCTTAAATATAATAGTATATAATTTAAGCATAGCTAGTTTATTAACTGTGAGATGATTATGATCAATATACTGGAGTTAAGGAGAGTGAATTTATGAAATCATCGGTATTTACCCTAGAGTCTTTTGATGGGTATCCATTAACCATTAAGTTAAGCACTCCAAATAAAAGTCAAGTGGGAAAACTTATTATTTTTGTACAGGGTACTGGACCCAACACCTATGATAATCATAGAAAAATAGAGGAAGTAGAATTTAACTATTTTGATTTATTTGCAAAAGAATTTTGTAAAAGGGATATTGCTTTTTGTCGTTGGAGCACAAGAGGATGTTCTATATCGGAAAATAGTCCTATGTATGTTAATATTGACGATGAAAAATATAAGAGTTATCTTCCTTCTACATCTGTTAGTGATATTGAATTTGTTGTAAATTATTTAAAAAATCAAGAACAGTTTAAAAATACAAAAATAATTTTATTTGGATTTAGTGAAGGCTCGCAGATTGCACCATTGGTAGCGTTAAATGGTAAAGCAAATATTCATGGTTTGTTACTAGCAGGATATGCAAATGAAAATTTAAGGACAACTCTAGAATGGCAGTTATCAGGTGGAAGCTCAATGGTAAATATGTGTAAATGGTTTGACTATGAAAATAAGGGATATATAACAAAAGCTAATTTTGAAGAAGATAGATATCAGCTTCGTCAAACATATTTAGGAGATATCACTTTTGAAGATTATGATTTAGACTATAATGGAATTATAGAACAAAAAGATTTTGAAATTATGCTAAGAGAATATAAAAATCAGGTCTTTAATGCAATAAATTCTGATGATGACGAATGGTTAAAAAATAACTATGAAGTTAGAATTACTTCTGCGTGGTGCAAAGAGCATTTTAAGTTATCACCAGCAAAAGAGATTCTGGTAAAACTAAATATCCCTATTCATATTTTTCACGGAAAAGATGATGCAAGTATACCGGTGCAGGATGTTCTAGACATTGATAAAACATTTAAAAAGCTAAAAAAGAATAATTTACATGTCAATATTTTTGAAAACCATGACCATGATTTAAATTACTTATTATATCCAATGAAGGCTATTATTTCAGAAGGTTTGCAATCTATATTCGAAACTGCTGCTATTATTTGATTAATATATAAGTACTTCTAAATTAACGCATTATAGTCTTTTAATTAATAAAGTTTTTAATCTATAAAGTAATACTAATGAAGAAAAATAGCATATCATAGTAGTGAAATAAATTATGGAGGTATGCTATGATTGCTGTAGCTCAGATTCGTGGAGGTAGCTTAGCACCAAGTCTTGTTGGAGTGGTGTGTTTTAGAGATGTACCTGGTGGAGTAGATGTTTCTGTAGAAGTTAGGGGACTGCCTAAATACAAGCCTGCATCTGAAGGTAAGCCGCCTATTGGCCCTCATGGTTTTCATATACACGAGTCCGGTAACTGTACTATGGGAGAATCAAAAAATCCATTTGCTGCTGCAGGAGGACATTGGAATCCAACTAATCAGCCTCATGGAAATCATGCTGGGGACTTTCCAGTGCTTTTTTCAAACAATGGTTACGCTAGGATGGTGTTTTTCACCAATAAGTTTAAAGTTTCAGATGTGATAGGTAAGACAGTAATAATTCATGAAAGTCCAGATGATTATCGTTCACAGCCTGCAGGGGATTCTGGTAAGAGATTAGGCTGTGGGGTTATAAAGGCCCATAATGCCTGTCCAGACCCGATGCCTAGGATGTATTGTTATTAGAAGGTAAGTTAAGAGCAACTATTTTGTATTTTATGTACAGAATAGTTGCCCTTATTTATTAATATAAGAATTAAAATAATAAACATAAAATAATATTTATTTAAAAAGTAGACTTTTACATTTAATATTCTATTGATAATAAAGTTGATGGAAATAGGTGTATAATGATATTCTAGATTAGAAAATATTTAAAAAATTAGGTGAGGAAGCATGGATAATAGAAGTACACCTTTAAGAAAAGAAAAGAGAAACGCAATAATTTATATTATATATGAACTGCTAAAGGGAAAAAGACTTTCAACAAAAGAAATATCAGAACTAGTAATGAAGGATCAAAGAACTTGTGAGCGATATATAAAAGAACTGGAAGAAGCTGATTTGCCTATACGTAAGGAGGGAGTAAAATATTATTTAAATACAGATGATGGATATGTGCCCTTTTACTTGACTAAGGAAAAAATTAATATGTTATATATTGCTCTTATATCTTTCAGTGCTTTTGGAAGAGATTTGAATTTGGTAGATGAGATACTTGAACAAATAGAAGAATTAATGCCTCCAAGTAATAAAGAACTTCTAAATAATATAAAAAACAATCTTATAGTGAAAAGAAGATATGAATTAATACAGGATTTTAACTTTAGTAGTTATAATGTGTTTATGTTGTTGCTAGAAGCCTTTACCAATAGGCGAAGTGTCACAATTAAATATAAAGGAAAAAGAAGTCATGATTATAGGATTATAGATGTATATGGTTTTTGTTTAGCAAAGGAAACATACTACGTTAACGCATATTGCCATAGGTATCAAACTTTACTTATGTTTAGAATAGATAGAATTACTGAGTGTTCACTTGAAGATATGTATTATACTATTGATAAGAGCTTTGATTTAAGGGGCTTTTATAAATATACTTGGGAAATTGAAAAATCAAGGGAGCCTTTTGATTTTGAAGTTTTAATTTTCGGTAAGTCTGTTCACAATGTTAAGGAAAGAAAATGGTGTGAAAATCAAAATATAGAAGAAAGATTTGACGGAGGTATTTCTTTTAAAGGGACTACATCTTCAGAACAGGAATTCAAAAAGTGGATTTTGAGTTTTGGAAGTGATATTAAAGTTATAAAACCAGAATGGCTAAAGGAGGATATAAAATCTGAATTGGAAAAAGCTTTACAACTATATAAATAATTATGAAAAGCGACAATATTTATGTCGCTTTCTTTTTTATAAACAAGATTTCTATTGTAATAAGCATTTAAAGAGGAGTATACTGTAATTAGCAAAACAAATATGTAATAATAATCCATAATAAACAGGCATTAACAAAGAATAAAGTTGTAGTAATAACTACAGATTAAGAAAGAGGTGATATAAATTAGTAAGGAAAAAATTAAACAAATGCTTAGACTTCATCTATCTTCCCTTAAAGAAGTCAATGTATTTAATGATTATTATGAAAAAATAGTAGACAAAAATTTAAAAGAGTACAAAAAGATAATTCAATATGGAATGAAGAAAAACCAGACATTATATAGTCATGTTTTAAATATGATTGGTGTGCTTGATGAATTAAAGGATATTCTCAAGTTAAGTAATCTGGAACTTAAAGTATTGATGGTAGCTGTAACTGTACATGATCTTAATAAACAAGAAGAACATAGTGGAAAGGGATATTTAAGAATTATATCTGAAGAAGATAACAAAGGTCAGTATAAAAATATAATCAGTGAGTGCGAAAAATTAAATATTGAAGATTTTTTTCCGGAGTATCAAGATTATATTGAAGACATTAGAGCTATAATTGGAGGTCACTCAGCTCATACCAGTTCTTTTGGAGAAAGTTTATTTTGTAATCCTAATATATATAAACTAGGCAACGAAAGAATAGATATTTTAATTTATATAATAAGGGCATTAGATGTAATAGATTTGTCTAAATCTATGGAAGAAAAAGAAAAGAAAAGGCAATTCTTATTTAATTTAAACAATGCTGCTAAATATATTGGTAAGCAGTATAAAATGGTTACTCATGTAGTAAGTGAAGACAGGGGAATACTCACTAACCTATGCCATAATGCTGTTGTGGAATTTTTGAAGAAAAAAGGTTTTATAGCTGTTGCCTACTATAAAGAAGGTGTTCTTTATTTAGTTGAAGATAAAGAATTAGAATTTACAGAAATGGACAGAGATGACCTTCTAAAATCTTGCGTAAAGTCTATAAAGAGTAAGGTATATGATGACTTTAAAGTCTATATAAAAAATACTCAGTCCGGTATAAGGGCAGATGAAAAGTGTCTCGATATGACTTCAATAGAAGACATAATATATGAGGTTAAAATCAGGTGTAATAAATCAAAGCTACCAGATATTAATAAGAAAAATAATATTATAGAAACAATTATAGAACAGCATAAGGAAATGTATCTAGAAGGAAAGATAGTAGAACTTAATACAGTCATAAGTAAGTTAAAGGCAGACATAGAAATCACTAAGGATAAGAAGCTCATGAAGAGCTTAAATAAGACATTAAAAGAAAATGAAGCTATTTTAAAACAACAGAGAGTATGTAAATATATTTTAGACATATATGAAAGCAAGAGATATTTTATAGAATTTAATGAGGATAAGCTTAGATTTTCTGAGTTTGTAAGAGCCTTTTATACTTTTATAAATATGCATATATGTAATAGTAATACTCTACTAAGTTGGAGAAAAGTATATGAATTTTCTAATCTTAAAGAAGAAGACATAGAATATCTTGATATATTCGAAGGGTTGTATATAAGACCCTATGTTTTAGGTCAGATGATATATGATAAATATAAGGATAAAGAAGAAGAGCTTTTAGAGAAAATAATAGATTATTTACAAAATGAACTTTCCAATAAAGAAGTTAAAAATGAAGAAGGTATGTGGGCAGATTTGAAAGATTATTTTGATAAGAATATAATACTATCCTTTGATAATAATCTTACAGCAAAGCTAAAAAAACAAAATTTATTAGAACTATACAAACAGAGAAAAGGGAGTCAATGCTGTTTATGCAGCAGCAGTTATCAAACAAGTAATTGGATGGCTGTTGATGTGCCCTATAAGTTGAAAATACAGAATTTTTCCAATAAAGTAAATGCTGGAACCAGAGAGCCTAAAAGAAATATATGTTCAGTATGTAATATAGAATATCTTCTTCATAAGGTTACTTATGCCTCTAAAGTTGAAGTAAGTAGACGATACCTAAGTATATTACCAAGAAACTTTAATACAAGGGCTTATATAAGGGCATTTAGAGAAAGTATAAATGAATTGAAGAACAAAGAAATATCAGCAATATATTTTAATGATTATAATACCTTTGTAGCTCAAGCAAATAAGAATATTGAAGAAATAGAACCGCTGTTTTCAGAAGCAAAAGTAAACGGCGTGGCCATACCTAATTATGCAGAAACATTAACTAATTACTTCATATTACCTGTTCATTTAGTTAAAAGTGAAAATGACACTTCTAAATGGATTTCATCACTACTTTATGCATTAACTTTCAACATATATTTTGACTCTAAAATAATTATAAGTGAATTTCCTGTACCTATATTAAACAAGGATGAAATAGAAGAGATATATATAGGGGATGTTCCAATAATTTTTAAAAACTTATTTGAGAAAATCTGGACTAAAGAGGAGGTTTTAAAAACAATAAGGCTATTTATTAATTTATTTTCAGTCGCTAAAACATTAGGGGAAACAACAAACTTTGTGTATGATGGATTAAAGGCTTTGTCAAAAGGTAGTATAAACTTTATATATTATCTATATACAGAGTTAAAAAATAAATATGATAACCCTAACCTTAAAATAAAAGACACCAAGAATTTTATAGAGGAAACTTTAAATTATATAGAAGAAGGTGAAAATATAGTGTCAGCTATAAAGGAGTTAGCTATATTTGCTAATGAAAATTATATAAGAGGAAGCATAACAGGAGGGTTAATAAAAGATAACGCTATAAATAAACCACTTAATATTATTATTGATATATTGTGCAGATGGGATAAAAATATATACTCTGAAGAGGATATCAGAGGACTATGCAAAAGAGAAATGCAAAAATATTTTGAAAGAGTAGATCCTTACTACGGTGACAAGAAGATTAAAGCAATAGAGAAATATGTTGATTTCTTCATAGACAAGATTTTAAATGAAACACTAGGTGGGAAAACCTTCAATTTAGAAAATGAAAAGAAAAATATATTATCCACTTATAGTTATTATTATAGATCAGGAATGGGTAAATCAAATAAGAATGGGAGTGAAAATTAATTATGAAAAGAGATAGTATAATAAAGGAAAAAGAAAAGAAATTCATGTCCAAGTATAGTCATTTTCCAGAAGGAAAATTTATTACAGTAGTAGTAGCAAGAGAAGCGGAATCAGAATGTATTTTTAGAACAGAGGGTTCAGGAGAAGGATTAAATAAGGAAAGAGTTTCACTTGGAATAAAAGAAGATAAAAAAGACTTTAGAGCGGTAATTAGTAAGAGAAAGCAGAGTGCAGTGGAAAGAAGAACAGGAAGGGAATTTTTAAGGTTAAATAACTTACTATTTACCAATAAAGATAACAAAGCATGTGCGTTAAATAAAAATACACCTTGCGGAAAATGTTTAGATTGTATGCTAAATGGCTATGCAGTAGGAGATGGTGGAGCACAGAAGTCAAGGATTATATATGACAATGCTTACAGTATATTACCTTTTAACATGGTAACAGATGTAAAGACCTTCAATGCGCTCTATGATAATGGAACCATGAGAGATGAGGAGGGAAAAGCTTCTTCATCAATAAATGAAGATGAATATATAAAACCGGGAACAGTATTTGTAGACATGATAACCTTTAAAGATGTGACATTTACTGAATTTATATATGGTCTTTCTAATATTCTTAGGAGCAAGAGGTATGGGGCTATTTCTAGCAGAATTGGAAAAATGAAAAATACGATACTTAAAGTTGCTTTTTCAGATTGTGAGCTGTTTTCTAATCTTGAGTTGACTCAAAGTATATATGATAAATTAAATGAGGAATCACAAATAGAATTCCCTCTTAATATAAATAAGGTTAGAGAATATGCAGAACAATCCTTTGAAGACTTGAAAAAAGAGGTGTATGGAAACATAACAGAACTTAATGGAGACGAATTAAGGGATTTGTTAGAATATATAAAAAGTATTTTTAAAGAAGAGGGAGAAGAACAAGCAGCAGCTTTATTTAAAGAACAATCTGAACAATATGGAGATTAATAATGGAGATTTATAAATATACCGTAGAGTTTATGGAAGAAGTGTTTTTTTCAAGTCAAGAAATAGATATTTTATTTTCTACAAAACCTTTTGTTGGAAACTATGCTTTGGCTTATGCTATGGGATGGTGTAAGTCTAAGTATAATCAAAACTATATCAGCTATGAAGAAGATTTTAAAATAGTTAATGAAAAAGGCTTATATATTACACCAGCATATATTGAAAATCCTCAATACAACATATTTACTTTTAATGCCCTATCTCACGAATACTATCATAAAATGGAAAGAGCACAAGTTAACTATCCCCAAATGGGAAAAATTAAAGCCTTATCTGCAGGCAATAAGGCTGAGGGGTTAATTTTTTCTAAAGATAAACTAAACAAGATTAGATATATCCGCCTTGGTAAGTTTATGGGTAAAGTTAAAGTAAGTTATGAAAAATGTAGTTTTAATATTATAGATGATTGTAAAAGTAGTTATGGATTAGTTAACTCTTTAGACTTAAGTGAGGAGTTGAATATTAAAAGCTTTGAACTTATTAATATGCATCCAGTTTCTCTTTTTAAAAATTTACAGGGTAAAGGAAAGTTTTATGCTATCAAAGTTGATGGAAAAGAGATATTCTATCCTTGTCAGGTTAAGTTTGGAGGCGATCTATGAAGCATTTTAAAGTAAAAGGGGAGCTGTTAAAAAAGGCTCCAGCTTCCCCTTATTTATATCATCAAAAAAGAACTTTAGATGAGTTGAAAGAAAACTCAGTAGTGTTTAACACCTATCCTACAGGGGCTGGAAAAACAAAGGCATCCCTATTGTATATAAAAGAAAATCCTAAGATTGATGTCTTATTTATAGCTCCTACTAATGAATTGTTAAGACAGCATTCAGAAGATATAAAGGAATTTGTTAAAGATAATAACTTACCAAATATAGTTGTAAAAATTGATGCTAATGTAATAGAAAAATTAAGAGACAACCATAGAAAAGGTAGTACATTGTATGAATTACTATCTAATCCATTAAGTTTTAGAGAAGAGCTTTTAATAGAGAACATAGAGTATGACAGTAAAAGGCCTATTATAGTGGTGATTAACCCAGATATCTTCTACTATTGTTTTTATTCATTATACAATGGTCTAGATAAAGGAAATCTAATGCAAATTACAATTAAAAAATTTAGTTATATTATTATAGACGAATTCCATTATTATAATGCTAAACAATTAACAAATTTTTTGTTTTTTATACTTTTATCTAAAGAATTTGAATATTTTCAGTATGGAAGAAAGATATGTATACTTACAGCAACTCCAGATGAAATGGTGGAGCAATACTTAAGACGCGGCAAAATTCAATATAAAATTGTATCAAAGGAAAATGAAGGTATAGAAAGCGAAAAGTATGAAAGTCTTAAAACTCTTTCTGAATTGGATTTATATATTACCAATGAGACCTTAGAGGATGTCATCGGCACCCTGTATAAAGAAAAAGAATTTGAAAAAGATATTGTAGTTATAAGTCAGTCTATATACAGAGTTAACAAAGTTAAAGAGCAGCTCATTAATAATGGAATAGATAAAAATAACATTGGGGTTATTACTGGGGCGATAAAATCTGAGGAGAGAAAAAAAGCCGTACAAAGACCTCTTATACTGGCAACTCCAACAGTGGATATAGGCTATAACTTTAAAAAAGAAAACAAGGAAAATCAAAATATTGATGAAGTGTTAACAGAAGCTAATACCAGTGATCAGGCACTTCAAAGGATAGGCAGGGCTGGAAGAGTTCTTGGAAAAAAGATTCAAAATAAGAGAAGTAAGGTAGTATTATGTGTTACCGATAAAGTATATGAAGCATTTACTGAAGTAGAGAAAGAAATATCAAGAAAAGAGCTTAAGGATATAATATTAGAGGCTATGCCAAAAAGAAATATAATGAAAAAATATATAGAAAGTAGCGGAATATTAGAATTATGCTTTCCGCTGGAAGAAGTATATATGAAAATGCCCTATCAGCTAAGAAACAAAATTGAAGGTATGTTTAATTCAGTGACAGAAGTATTTGCTCCAAAGTCTAGGTATAATTTTAAATTTATGAGAGAAAAAATAAAAAATTACAAGAAGCAATGTGCTTTTATAAATGAATATAATAAAACATCTAAAAAGAAAGAACTTATACAGAATATAGATAATAGCATATTTCTAGACTTTTATAAAAATTACTGTGAAGGTGAAGAGGAAGATTTTATTGACAACTCCCTTTTGGAGGATTTTTCACAGGAAGAAATAAAAGCAATAAAATTAAGTACAGAAGAGGATATAATTCATTATATTAATAGAGAAATAACCAAAATAAAAGCTTTGATGAATTTTAGAGGAACGGATATAAGCAAGCCAGCTTTAGTTTTTGACAAATACTATAAGTTTGGACAAGAACATCAAATATTTATATACGATATATTTCACCTAATTAGGTATTATGATATTGAGTGGTATGACAGTAGAAGTTCCTTTGAGAAGATATCGAAGATTAAGCTTAATGATTATGATGTGGAGCTTAATCACTTAGATAAAATAGACACTTTTATAATAGTTAATGAAATCAGAGAAAATCCTATAGAAATAACTTGGGAATATAAATTTCATGGAGAAAAAAGTGAATTTGAAGAAAAATATGTAAATAAGGTGGAAGCAATAAATAACATTGTTTTAGTTGGATATGAGTATACAGGGCTTGGAAAGGAAAAAGTTTATCTTCCAGAGAGAGTTACTAATGCTTTTAAAGAAAATTATATACCTATTTTTACAATATCACAGAGTCCTAAGGAAGAATATAAAATCAGAAAAATAATAAAAAATCAGCCTATATTTCTACAAAAAGTGAAAATACAGTTTTTTGAGGAGGATAAGGAATACTATACTATAATGGGAACTAACAGCATTATTGTTGATAACGAAGTGATAAAAAATAAAGTTAACAAAGAAGAGGCTTTTATATTTTAAAGGTGGAGGATTAAATGTTAAATTATTATACTATATATTTCAAAAACAGTGAAAAGATTGATAATACCATTGATACTGCTAGGATATGGCATGGAATATTCTTTAACATACTTAAAAACTATAGTGAGCAAATATCAACACAATACCACGATAAAACTGACAGACAATCATTTTGCATATCCCCAATATTAAGTGAAGAAAATTTTAATAAAAGATGCTTTGATAAATACTCATCACTAAAGATTAATATATCTCTTTTTAATGATGAGATTCACAAGGGACTATTTGAATTTATTAGGAAAAATAGAAAGGTTAAATATGGGGAGGGGCAACTTCTTATAGATGAGATAAGCTATAAAAGTATAGATGAGAACTTTTTAGATGAAAGAAGAGTAAAGAGAGGAGTTATGAATTTTATAACTCCCACAACCTTTAGAATAAATCCAGTAAATTCACCTTTACCTAACCCCAGAAGAATATTCAAAAGTCTTAATAAAAGTTACAAGGATATCTTTGGATATGATCTTCTACAAGATGATATTATTGAACAGGTTGAAAAACATGTAATAGTAGAGGAATTTAATATTAATACTGAGGTAGCAAAATATAGCAAATTTAATGTGACAGGGTTTAAAGGAAAGGTGACCTTAAACTTAAAGTGTCCAGAAGAAACAGTGCAGAAGAAACTTGAAGGACTTTTTGCCTTGGCTAATTATGTAAGTATAGGATATAAAACAGGAATGGGGATGGGACAATGTATAGTATCGAAGAAGTAGATAGAGATTCTTTTTATATAGAGGCAAGTGCAGTAAACACTTATATGTATTGTCCAAGAAGATGCTATTATGAGTATGTCCAAAATGAGTTTGAAAGCAATGTTCATACCATAATTGGGGACCAAGTACATGAGAATGTAGATGAATTTGGTGAGGAAGAAAGAAGAGGAAAAATAATCTATAAAAGTGTTAAATTAATTTCGGATACTTATGGAGTAGTAATTAAGGTGGACACCATAGAAAAAGACGGTGAAGAAATATACCCAGTAGAGTATAAAAAGGGGAAAAAGGGACTGTGGAAAAATGATAAGTATCAGGTAGCATTACAATCACTTTTACTGGAGGAAAAATTACAAGTAAAAATAAATAAGGGATATATATATTATGTGGGTTCAAAAGAAAGGGTGGAAATAAAAATTACAGATAAGATAAAAGATGAAATCCTTAGGGTTATTAATTCAGTAAAAGAGTTATATAACTCCATGAAAATACCTGAGGGAGTTGAAGACAATAGATGTAAAAATTGTAGCATAAATAATATATGCCTACCTCTAGAAAGAAAAATTCTTAAAACTATAGAAAAGGAGAAGGATTAAAAGATTAAAATTTACAGGCATAACTTTTTTAAAACTATAAATTGGAGATGATAAATTGAGTACACTTTACATAACTCAGCAGTATACTACTTTAAGGAAGGAAGATGAAAGATTAAAACTATATAAGGGAAAAGAATTACTGACGGAAATACCTATTTTTAAAATTAAACAAGTTGTTATTTTTGGGGAAGTAACTGTTACTGCTTCAACCATAAGAAAGCTTGCGGAAAATAAAATAACCTTATGCTATTTAACTGAATGGGGCAAATTTATATCACGAATGGAAGGTGATGTCTCTAAGAATGTTATTGTAAGATTAAAACAATATAAGAGCCATTTAGATATAGATAAAGGTTCAGTAAAATTTGCTAAAAGCTTTATAAGTGGTAAAATAAAAAATAGTAGGACAGTACTTATGAAAAGTAACAGAGGTGGCGATAAAAGTTCACAATTTAAAGAAGCCATAGATGAATTAAATAGGCTGGAAAAAAGACTTAAAGATGAAGACAATATTGATTCTATAAGAGGAATTGAGGGAAGGGCTGCAGTAGTTTATTTTTCTGCTTTTACGGAAATGATAAAAGGGGAATTTATCTTTGAAAAGCGTAATAAAAGACCGCCTAAAGATCCTATAAATGCAATGCTTAGTTTTGGTTATGTGCTGCTTTCAAATGAAATGTCATCAGCGATCTCTTCTGTTGGGCTAGATCCCTATATAGGATTTCTTCATAGATTAAGATATGGAAGACCTTCTTTGGCACTGGATATGATAGAAGAATTTAGAGCTTTATTTGTAGATAGGTTGGTAATTAGCATAATAAATAATAAAATACTTAAAGAAGATGATTTTGAAGAAGTGCTTGGTGAAGTGAAAATGAGCAAAAAGGCTATTAAAAAGTTTCTTGAAGCTTATGAAGCGAAAAAGTACGATGAAATTTATCATCCAATATTCAAGTATAAAGCTACATATCAGCAGTGTTTTCAATTACAAGCAAGGCTGCTTAGTAAAGCTTTAATGGAAGAGATTGAATATGTACCTTTTCTAATTAGATAAGGAGGAGAATATGTATATGATATATTTAATTAGTTATGATATAATTGATGATAAGAAAAGAACAAGACTTCATAAAATGCTTAAAAACTATGGCATTAGGAATCAGTATAGTGTTTTTGAGTGTGAGTTAGATGACAAAAAGTATGTTGAACTTGTTTATAAAATCAACAAGGTAAAAATTGAAATAGGAGATAGCATAATGATTTACCCTATATGTTCTTCCTGTGAGGCAAAGATAACAAGAAAAGGTTCTTTTATTCCACTTGATGTAAGAAAAATGATTTACTAAAACGCGAAGTTAAGTGTTTTTAAAATTACGGTAGTATGGCGATGGCTTTAAATAGCCATCTAAGAAGAATTATGTAGAGGATAAGAAAATTATTTTAATATAAAAATAATGACTGGCGATTAAGGTGCCTTTAAGTTAGTGTTTTCAGTGTTGAAAACGCGAGGGCTTACTATAGTTAACAAGCTCCATTGGAGATTGAAAGTTTCCATATTCTTCATCTTCTGTTACGTCTGTCAAATCTTACTATAGTTAACAAGCTCCATTGGAGATTGAAAGTAAAACTACAAAATGGACAAAGATAAAGAGATTTATAACTTACTATAGTTAACAAGCTCCATTGGAGATTGAAAGTTTTGTGCTTGCCCTTCTCCTACCTTACCTACAACACTTACTATAGTTAACAAGCTCCATTGGAGATTGAAAGTTTAGCTAAAGCTTTCTCTAATTTTATTTTCTCTTCTTACTATAGTTAACAAGCTCCATTGGAGATTGAAAGTATTCAGTTATATTTACAAGAAAACCTGGTATGCCCTTACTATAGTTAACAAGCTCCATTGGAGATTGAAAGTTAAGTAATCTTGTCCTATACGCTTTATAATAAGCCTTACTATAGTTAACAAGCTCCATTGGAGATTGAAAGCTATATCTTCACTATACACTACATAATTTTTACTTCCTTACTATAGTTAACAAGCTCCATTGGAGATTGAAAGTCAACTGGTGATGAAGCAAGAAGACTTGCCCAAAGCTTACTATAGTTAACAAGCTCCATTGGAGATTGAAAGTTTGGTGACAAAAAGCTGACCTGTGCTAAGTCCTTTCTTACTATAGTTAACAAGCTCCATTGGAGATTGAAAGAGGGAAGGTGGCTTAGAATTAAAGCATATTAAAAAACTTACTATAGTTAACAAGCTCCATTGGAGATTGAAAGAAAGTAGAATCTCCTTTATAAGGGAAAGACATATCTGGCTTACTATAGTTAACAAGCTCCATTGGAGATTGAAAGTTTTAGTTGAAGCATATGATGAATGTAAACATGAATGTCTTACTATAGTTAACAAGCTCCATTGGAGATTGAAAGGCTAAAAGCTTAAAACATGCAGTTAAGAAATTGGCCTTACTATAGTTAACAAGCTCCATTGGAGATTGAAAGTAGCTTTGGAAGTAAGATGTGTACAAAATTGCCTACCCTTACTATAGTTAACAAGCTCCATTGGAGATTGAAAGTAATATAATCATAACCAAAAGATTAATACCTGTAGACTCTTACTATAGTTAACAAGCTCCATTGGAGATTGAAAGTATGAAGATTAACAATATCTTTACTACTAGTAAAACGCCTTACTATAGTTAACAAGCTCCATTGGAGATTGAAAGCTGCCAATTGCGTCTTAATTGTAGGTATTGAATTTACTTACTATAGTTAACAAGCTCCATTGGAGATTGAAAGATTGCCTTGCTCGTTAGCATAATTACCTCTGCTTATAGCTTACTATAGTTAACAAGCTCCATTGGAGATTGAAAGGGGGGAATTTATAAAAGAAAAAGACCATGCTAAGAACTTACTATAGTTAACAAGCTCCATTGGAGATTGAAAGTTTGGTAAGTAAAAAGACAGTACCACTTGAAAGACACCTTACTATAGTTAACAAGCTCCATTGGAGATTGAAAGATATAATGAAGCTGATAAAGAGAGAAATAAATACGCTTCTTACTATAGTTAACAAGCTCCATTGGAGATTGAAAGTAGGCAAGTATAAGGAAAGAGAAGGTTACAACAGCTTACTATAGTTAACAAGCTCCATTGGAGATTGAAAGAGGATCCATACGGGGCTTATCTTTTCCCTCAGCTTCTCTCTTACTATAGTTAACAAGCTCCATTGGAGATTGAAAGTACAAACATTCAGTGCAAAAAAGAAAAATTAATATCTTACTATAGTTAACAAGCTCCATTGGAGATTGAAAGTGTGGGAACTTACCCTACAATATCCAATTACTTTTTCCTTACTATAGTTAACAAGCTCCATTGGAGATTGAAAGTGGTGTACCTATCGCAAGTCCTTCTTTCCCAGGATCAACCTTACTATAGTTAACAAGCTCCATTGGAGATTGAAAGATTCCTATAGCTGTTTTTTTTCCTTGATGATTGGACCTCTTACTATAGTTAACAAGCTCCATTGGAGATTGAAAGATTGAAATTATAGGAAGAATGATATAAACTGTAGATCTTACTATAGTTAACAAGCTCCATTGGAGATTGAAAGTCTAACATTTGATAACTATTATAGCTATCTCTTAACTCTTACTATAGTTAACAAGCTCCATTGGAGATTGAAAGTAAATATGTTCTCCATATCTGACTCTGAAATTTTAATACTTACTATAGTTAACAAGCTCCATTGGAGATTGAAAGTTAGGCATAAAATATTGCGTAGGTGTTAATGGTAATATAAAAATACCCACTTAAGGGAATGAAAATTCCCCACCCCTATAAAATTAAATCCTCCTATGGTTAAATATAGAAAATACTACTGTAGGAGGAAAAACATACCAGGAGATAACTGATATGCTAGGTTGTAACAGAGTAACAGTTAGAACTAGAATACTAGGTCAAGGAAGGTACGGGAAAAATGGGAGTATTACTAAATTTAAATATCATAAGGTAGTGAGATATAAAATGTAAAGAACACTCTTCTGATATAAAGAAGTGGAAACATACATAGAAATCTTTAATCTTAGATATGAAAAAAGCGAGCTTGTTACAACTCGCGATACAATTTATTACTATAGTTATTAAGTTTCTCCGTAGAATGTAAAATGTCTTGTCAATAAAGAAATTTATTTTATTCATTTATACTTGGAGAATGTATTTTCTTAAAAAGATGTTTAAAATTAAAAATCCTGTTTTTAGTTTTTGAAACAATTACTGCAGTAAAAATCAATATACAACCTACAATCATCCTTAAGGTAACAACTTCTTTCATTAAGACAATAGACAATAAGAAGCCAAACACAGATTCTAAAGATATTATTATTGAAGCATGGGTATCAGAGGTATATTTTTGTGCTATGTTTTGTACTAAAAAAGCTATAGTTGTATTAAATATAACAAGATAACCTATAGATAGTACAGCATCAGTGGTAACAGATTTAATACTAGGTTCAAAGATTAATGCACTAATTAATGTAAGCGTACCGGCAATTAATAATTGAACCGTTGTTAGATGTATTGGATTAATATTTTTAACATAAATACCTATCAAAACGATTTGAAAGGCAAAAACAACAGCGAACATTAATGACAAGCTGTCGCCATAGCTGATAGACAAACCGCCTTGCAAGCTTAATAAGCCAATACCGATTAGAGTTAACAATCCAGCGAAAAAGGAATAAATATCAGGTTTCTTTTTAACTATAATCCAGGAGATAAAGGGAACAATTATTGTATAGGAAGCTAATAAAAATGCCTGTTTTCCGGCGGTAGTATATTTAAGTCCTATAGTTTGTAAAGTTTGTCCAATATACAAAGATAATCCCAAAATAATTCCAGATATAACACTTTTTCTATCTATTGTTTTCATCTTCTTAAAAAATATTATTCCTAAAAGTAATCCAGAGCATAAAAATCTAAAAGATAATAAGTAAAAGGGAGTCATTGTAAATAAGGCTATTTTACCAGCTATAAAGCCACCGCCCCAAATGATAGCAACTATTAAAAGGGCAATGTCTGCCATTAAAGCCTTATCCTTAGTTAAAGCTTGCATAATTATAAAGCCACCTTTCTTGTATAATATGTTGAATTAAATTCATTATAATAAACAACCTTGAACCTATTATAGCAATTTTCAAAATGATGTTCAATATAAAATACAAAAATCATTATAATAAACAAATTGATATGATATAATAAATGATAAGTTAAAGATTATATCATTAGGAGATATTGTATGGGAAAAATAAGTATTGGTAGAAAAATTATAGAATATAGAAGAAGCAAAGGATTAACTATAAGAGATTTCTCTGAGTTAACTGGATTAAGTGCTTCTCTTTTAAGTCAGTTAGAAAGAGATATGGCAAACCCTACCTTAAGTGTACTCCAGTCTATAGCTGATACACTTCAAATTCCTTTGTCTTCATTGTTTATGGAGGAAATTGACAACAAGTCCTTGATATTGAAAAAGGAAGATAGAAAACAAATATTTAATCCAGATGAAAAGCATGTTTTATACGATATTTTAACTCCTAGCCCATTAAAATCTAATGTAGAGTTATTGCTTATGAATTTAAAGGCTAATAGTGAAACCTATGGAGGATTTTCAGAACATGAAGGAGAGGAAATAGCCTTTGTTTTAGAAGGAGAAACCTATATAGTATTTGAAAACGAAGAATTTCTTCTATACGAAGGAGATACAGCAAGAATACTTCCAAATAGAAAGCATAAGTTTAAGAACTCTACAGATAAGGATGTAAAGGTATTGTTTATAAAGAGTAAGCCTATCTACTAGTTAACTGCAAATTTTAATAATAGCCGCTGTGAAACAGCTTTTACCGGATATTTCAAAAGCCAATACTTAACATACTAAGCATTGGCTTTAAAATGTAAAAAACAATCTATACTAAACTGACTTTTGTGCCTCTATCTTTTCTGATAGTTCATTTAAATACTCCCATCTCTCATATAAGTTTTCTAACTTACTAGACAGCTCCTCTTTTTCAGCTAGGAGTTTTTGAAGCAGTTCAAAATCACTGCCTGCTGAGTTTATCTTATCATCTAACTTAGAAATTGAATCCTCTGTTTCGCTGATAACATTGTCAATTTCATCAAATTCTTTTTGCTCCTTATAGGAAAATTTTAAAGGCTTATCTTTCTTTTTTTCTTCCTTAGGAATAACTTTTTCCTTATTCTTTTTTTCTTCATCCTGTTGCTTTTTAACTACAGCTCCATACTTTTCGATATACTCAGAATAATTTCCTGTATGGTAAGTTATTTCACCAGAACCGTCTAACACAAGAAGTTTTTCTACAACTTTATCTAGGAAATACCTGTCATGGGATACGGTTAATACTGTCCCTTCAAAGCTTTCTAAATAGTCTTCTAATATAGTTAAGGTTTGAATATCTAAATCGTTAGTTGGCTCGTCAAGTATTAGCACATTTGGAGCTTCCATAAGTACTCTAAGAAGGTATAGCCTTCTCTTTTCTCCGCCGGAAAGTTTGGATATAGGTGTCCACTGCATTTCTGGAGAAAATAAAAATCTCTCCAGCATTTTAGCTGCGCTTATAACTTCACCATCGGAGGCTTTTAAGAATTCTCCCGCTTCTTTTATATATTGAATAACTCTAAGGCTTTCATCCATCTCTTTATTTTCCTGAGAAAAATATCCTATTTTAACTGTTTCTCCGATATCTACAGTTCCCTCATTAGGCTGAATTCTTCCTGTACATATATTAAGAAGAGTGGATTTTCCTACACCGTTAGGGCCTATTATTCCAACCCTATCATTTTTAGAAAATATATAGCTGAAATGATTAACTATCTTTTTATCAGGATAGCTCATGGTTACGTCCATTAGCTCTATTACTTTTTTTCCAAGTCTGGTACTGGCGGAGGACATTTGTACCTTATCTTCAACTACCTCTAGTTTGCTATTTGCAATTTCTTCGAATCTATCAATTCTTGCCTTTTGTTTAGTAGTTCTAGCCTTTGCACCTCTTTTAATCCATGCCAATTCTCTTCGATAAAGATTTTCACGTTTGCTTTCCATTGCTCTTTCTAATTCTTCACGCTCTGATTTCTTCTCTAAAAATACACTGTAATTTCCACTATATCTGTAGAGGTTTCCGTTATGAAGCTCTATTATTCTATTTGTTACTCTATCTAAGAAGTACCTATCGTGGGTAATCATAAGTAGAGCACCTTTTCTGCTGTTTAAATATTGCTCAAGCCACAGCACTGTGTCGTTATCAATATGGTTAGTTGGCTCATCTAATATAAGCAAATTTGCAGGAGTTATTAAGGCCTGAGCTAGGGCTATTCTCTTTTTTTGACCACCAGAAAGAGTTCCTACTTTAGCTTCAAAGTCAAAAATGTTCAATTTGGTAAGGATAGTCTTAGCATCACTTTCAATTTGCCACCCATTTAAACCGTCCATCTTAGGCGTTAAATCTAGGAGCATCTTCTGCAGCCTAGCATCTTCTGGACTTCTTTCTAAGGCTTTTGTTATAGTTTCATATTCTCTTAAAAGCTTCATTACCGGTGAGTCTCCCTTAAAAACCTGTTCCAGTACTGTAGCATCTTCATCAAAGACTGTTGATTGGGATAAAAAGTTTACCGTTAACTTATTGGCAGTAATTATATTGCCGTTGTCATAAGTTTCTACTCCAGCGATGATTTTAAGCAGTGTAGATTTACCGGTACCATTGATACCTATGACACCTATCTTATCTCCTTCACTTATGGAAAGTGAAATATTATCAAGGAGTATTTTTTCTCCATAACTTTTGCTTATATTTTCTAAAGATATTAAATTCATATAGTTCACTAATCCTTTCTTGTTTCTCCCTTTATAAATAATAAAACATATTATTAAGTATATTGGTTAATAGTTAAATTTTCAACTATTTAAGAATCCAATGCAATAAAGTAAAAATGGCAATCTTTTAATTTTAGATTTAGTAGGTAAGTAACATATAAAGAAGTTAAAAATTATAACCACAACTTAGCAATTTCGGTTATAATATAATAATAACAATGTTTATTCCGCTTTGGAGGTGAAGAATTATGAAGTTAGATACAGCACAAAAAAGGATAATTAGAAGTAAGGTTCTAGGCTATAATCTAGTAAGAGGGACAGCAGGTTCAGGGAAGACTACAGTTGCAGTAAATAGAAGTATTTTTTTAAAGGACAACTACTGTTTGTATGAAACAGATAAAATCTTAATGGTAGCGCAAAATGATAGTCATCTTCAGCAGATTAAAGAAACTCTCCATAAGACGGAAGAAAGTCAAACAGAGTTTATAACTTTATTTTCAAATCAGGTGGACAAGGTACATCTTGAAACAATAGATAATATTGTGTATAGTTATTTCTTGGAACATAGAAGGAAAAATAAATACAACTGTAAACTTATTATTAAGGAAGAACAGTATGAAATTACTAAACAATGCCTAAATGAAATTAAAAATTCATATAAGGGACTTAAAGTATTAAATGAAAGATACATAGAATTTATTATAGATGAAATAAATTGGATTAAAGATTGTAACTATATAAAGCTTGAAGAGTATCAAAAGGCAGATAGAGTAGGAAGAAAAGTGACAAAAGAACAAGGTCCCAAGAGACTTTTAAAGAACTCCAAGGCAAGAGAAGCTATCTTTAATATGATGCAATTATATAATAATCTATTGAAAGAAAAGAATTTAGTGGATCAGAGAGACATTACCCTGTTAGCTACTAAATATGCCGAAGATAGCAAGAAAAAGTATAGTCATATAATAGCAGATGATTCACAAGACCTAACAAAAATTCAATTAGAATTTTTAGATCTTTTATGCAGCAAAAAGGCATATTCTAATATAATGTTAATTGTAAACAGAGAAAAGCATTTAAATCAAAACGGTTGGATAACAAAAGGCCGGAAATTTGCAAGTTTAAACTTAGATGAAAATATAAAAAAATATTCTCTAAACAAGAAATATGGACCTAGTGGCCAATTAGAGAATGATTTTAAGTCCATAGAAACTTCACAAGAACAATTGGATATACTAAATAGTTGTGGTGATAGTAAAAATAATATTAATAATCCGGCAAAGCTTAATGAAAAATACGGAGAAAAAGGAATAATAGAAATGAGTAATAATACCTCACCTTTTATAGAAAAATTTCAATATTGCGATCTAAGACACAGTAGAAAATATAGTTTTACAAGGGATTTAAATAATATTTCAGAGCTTTTAGTTAAAAGTGGGGATAGTGAAGACGTATATAGCATTGAGGAATTAAAGCAATTAGCTGTATACAGTGATATAGCAGCAGGGGAACCGATATTAATGAATTCAGACATAGAAGGTGATTTCTATATACCACAGCATTGGTTAAAGGGCGTTAAAGATTGCTTCTTACTAAAGGTTAAAGGGGATAGTATGATAGAGGCTGACATAGATGATGGTGATTATGTGGTAATCAGAAAACAATATGCAGCACAAAATAATGATATAGTGGCGGTAGATTTAGATGGAAATGCTACGCTAAAAAGATTACAAATAGGTAAAGGAAGAATAGTTCTTATGCCTGAAAATGAGAAATATTATCCTATAGAAATTACAGACAATGAAATAAATGTTATTGGAGTGGCTGTAGGAGTTGTAAAACAGAAGATTTAATTTTTATGCTATGGAGTTGTTAAACATGTCTCAAAAAACTATTTTAAAAGAAAGTACAGATACTAAGGCAAAAAAGCCTAAAATGTTTAAGGTGCTTATTCATAATGATGATTATACAACTATGGATTTTGTAGTTGAAGTATTGGTAAAGGTATTTAAAAAGGCTGTAGTTGATGCTACAAAAATAATGTATGATGTGCATAAAAAAGGAATAGGAGTAGCAGGGATATACTCCTATGATATAGCTGCTACAAAAATGATACAGGCATCTGCTATGGCAGAAAGCAGCGGGTTCCCACTAAAATTTAGCATGGAAGAGGAATAGATATGAGATTAGATAGGATAGTAAATGAGGTCATTACCGCAGCTTATAATGAAGCAAAGTATTCAAAACATGAATATTTTACTCCAGAACACATATTGTATGCTTCCTTATTTTTTAGTGAGGGAAGAGATATTATAGAAAATTGTGGTGGTGACATAGAGGAAATAAAAAAAGATTTAACAAGATATTTTCATGAAAATATAAATCTAATATCAGAAGGGGAGCCTTTAGAGACTATAGGCATACAGAATATTATAACCACTGCAGGCTCTCATGTGCTGGCAGCAGAAAAAAATATAATAAAGCTTGGAGACATCTTTATATCTATTTATGATGAAGAAGAAAGCTTTGCCAGCTATTTCTTAAAAAAACAGGGAATAAAAAGAATAGATATTCTTAACTATATTACCCATGGACTTTCAGAACTTAATTCAATATATTCTGAGGATGAACAGGAATTAGAAGATGATTATATGGATGAAGTTGAAAGTGAAAAGAAGGGTGAGTTACTACTAAAGGATTTTACCGTGGAGCTTACGGAAAAAGCTGAAAATGATGAAATTGACCCACTGATCGGAAGAGAAGATATAATAAATAGGACCATACAGGTGTTATCTAGAAGGTTAAAAAATAATCCAATACATGTTGGTGAACCAGGGGTAGGTAAGACTGCCATTACAGAAGGTTTAGCAACACTAATTGTACAAAACAAGGTGCCTAAATCTCTTCAAAAAAGTAAGATTTATTCACTAGATATGGGTTCACTGCTTGCAGGAACCAAATATAGAGGGGATTTTGAGGAGAGAATTAAGAAGGTATTAAAGAAAATTGAAAAAGAAGATAAAGCCATTGTTTATATAGATGAAATCCATACTATAATCGGAGCAGGTTCTGTATCTGGTGGTGCAATGGATGCCTCTAATATACTTAAGCCCTTTTTAACAAAGGGAAAAATTAGGTTTATTGGTTCAACAACCTATGATGAGTACAAAAAAATATTTGAAAAGGATAAAGCTTTATCTAGAAGATTTCAAAAAATTGAGGTTACAGAGCCAAACAATGAAGAGGCATACAACATTCTAATGGGCCTAAAGGAAAACTATGAAAAGTTTCATAAAGTAAGCTATACAGAGGAAGCTTTAAAGGCTGCAGTGGAGCTTTCAGCAAAGTATATAAATGATAGATACCTGCCAGATAAGGCCATAGACGTAATAGATGAAGCGGGGGCTAATGCTAGAATAAATGGAAAAGATGATGAGGTTATAGTTATTAGAAGCGGTGATATAGAAAAGGTAGTATCTTCTATGGCAAGAATACCAGAGCAGAGCGTATCTGTAAATGAGATAGAGATACTAAGAAGCTTAGAAAAGAACCTAAAGGAAAAAATATTCGGTCAAGATGAGGCCATAGATACATTAGTTAGAGCTATAAAAAAATCTAGGGCAGGTTTTAATGATGAGAACAAAACTGTAGCTAATCTTCTATTTGTAGGACCTACAGGAGTGGGAAAAACAGAGATATGTAAGCAGCTTGCAAATGCTCTTAATATTCCATTGATTAGATTCGATATGAGTGAATATCAGGAAAAACACAGTGTGGCAAGACTTATTGGAGCTCCCCCAGGATATGTAGGTTATGAAGAAGGCGGTCTTTTAACGGACAATGTTAGAAAAAATCCTTACTGTGTCTTATTGCTTGATGAAATTGAGAAGGTTCATCCAGATGTTTTAAACATACTACTACAGCTAATGGATTATGCCACTCTTACTGATAGTACAGGAAAGAAAACGGATTTTAGAAATGTAATACTGATAATGACTTCCAATGCAGGAGCAAGGTCTCTGGGAAAAACCTTAATGGGTTTTGGAGAGAGAATAACCAAAGAAGAATCTATAACTAAGGAAATAGAAAGAGTTTTTTCTCCTGAGTTTAGAAATAGACTGGATGATACTGTTATATTTAATAGAATGAATGAAGAGATGGCCCTTCTTGTAGCTAAGAAGGCTATATCAGAATTTGAAGAAAAACTATTATCTAAGGGCATAAAAGCAACAGTTACAGAGAGATGCTATAAGTGGCTATCTACGAAGGGAACGTCATTAGAATATGGTGCAAGAGAAATAATAAGAATAGTTCAGCACCAAATTAAACCTTATTTTGTTGATCAAATTCTATTTGGAGAGGAAAGAGGCGCTAATTCCTACGTAATAGATGTAGAGGACAATAAGGTTATAATAAGGGCAGAATAATAAAGCTAACAATTTTTAGGGGCTTTAAAGGGGTTGAAGTAATGAATAAAGTCACTATAGAAGATTTAAATCAAATAGAAATTTTTAAAGATATAGATACTTCAACTTTGGAAATGATGGTATCTAAGGCTATAAAGCTAAAGATTAATAAGGGAGAAATGTTATTTTACGAAAGACAAGAGGTTGATAATATATATCTAATTTTAAAGGGAAAAATGACTATGTTTAGAAGCTCAGAAGAAGGTCAAAAAAGAGTTATTTATATTTTAAGTGATGGGCAGTTTATCAATGAAGTTATCTTTGACGAACTGCCTGCCTCTATAAATTGTGAGGCCTTTGAAGAAACTTTTGTTTTAAGCTTTTTCAGAAAAGATTTGCTGGAGATAATGTCTAAGGACTTTAAGCTTACTAGGGTTATAATAAATTCTATGGCAAAAAAAATTAGAAGGCTTTACAGACAGCTTAAAAATAGTGTGCCAATAAAAATAGATAAAAAACTTGCAGCTAAGCTGTGGAAGCTCTCTAAGGATTATGGAATAGATACTGAAAATGGTGTATTAATCAATTTAAATATCAGTATTACTTACCTAGCGGATATGTTGGGGAGTACAAGAGAAACTATTTCAAGATGTATTCGTACCTTGGAAAAGAGTGGGATGATTAAAATGGAAGGTAAAAAAATACTAGTAAAAAATCCTGATGAGTTATCCATTTACTTTAGAGGAAGATAGTAATGTAAGAGTGCATTCACATATTTTTTATACTTTAATATAATGGAGTATAATGTGAATATTGAGGAGGAATTATACTATCATGAATCCTATAGTAAATTTTTATTTAATTTCTGAAGATGAGGAAGACTCCTTCGAGGAGCTAGCTGTAGGAATAAAGTCAGATAACTCTATGTATTTTACACTGCAAGTACAAGATACAGTTATACCTCCTAATGATGAAAGCACTCAGTATACTGTAGCCAAGATTGTTAAAAACTTTTACAGTGGTGAAATGGATGTATACCTTTCCAAAACTAAAAATCCAGATGAGTTACTTGAAGAAATAGGAAGCTTTGCCAATGAAACTCTAAAAACAATGTTTGGTTCTTTAAATATTAATATCCAAGATTTAGGCATTGGTGAAGAACCAAGGAACTCTCATAATAAAGATGATAAGTACGTAAAAGAGGCAATATACGAGGAGATACCTAGTGATAAGTTAAATTAATAATAAGAACTGCTGCGATAAAAAGTGGCAGTTTTTATTATTTTTCAAAAAAGTTTTTTAACCGTGATAAATATCACATTATTTTTTCTGGGAATATGTTATGTTAAATATGTAACAAAGATGATTTTGAAAGGGTGATCTATTTGTATAGTGAAGAGATTAGCAAGCTGAGTGGAGCGGCAGTAAATAAGGCAGCTTTACTTAAAAGAAGCAAAGGAAAGTATCTAGTGGCCTCAGCACTAGCAGGAATGTTCGTTGGTTTTGGTATTATACTTATATTTACTATTGGAGGGCTTCTAGGAGCTGTTAACTCACCGGCTACAAAAATTGTAATGGGACTTTCCTTTGGAGTTGCCCTAAGTTTAGTTTTAGCTGCAGGTTCAGAGTTGTTTACAGGAAATAACATGATCATGATTGTAGGAGTTTTAGAAAAAAAGGTTAAGAGCAGTGATCTTTGGAATATATGGATTTTTAGTTGGATTGGAAATTTAGTAGGTTCTATAGTATTAGCAGCAATGTTTGTGGCATCGGGGCTTTCGCAAGGTACTACAGCAGAATTTATTCTTAAAACTTCTGCTGCAAAAATGGGAGCACCTTTCATGCAATTATTCTTTAGAGGTATTCTATGTAATATATTAGTTTGCCTAGCAGTGTGGTGCTTTTTTAAACTGAAGGACGAAGCAGCAAAGCTTATAATGGTTTTCTGGTGTTTATTCGCCTTTATAACTTCAGGCTTTGAACACAGTATAGCTAATATGACACTACTTTCTATAGCTTTAATGATTCCACATAAAGCAGTGGTATCATTAGGAGGATTTGCTCATAATATTATAGCAGTAACTCTTGGAAATATTATTGGTGGAATGTTATTTGTAGGAATTGCTTATTGGTATGTTTCTAAGAAAGAAACAGAAGAAATAAATAATAAGATTGCATAGGGAGGTTTAAAATGGGATTTGTAATGAAAAATGAAAAGTTCAATAGTTTTTTAAACTCAATAGCACAAGAGTATAAGATATATGCTCCTGTACTTTTAAAGGGAAAGGGTGTTTTCTCAGATACAGATTCAGTTAGATATGGTCAAATAAAGACTGTAGAAGAAATAGTTTTTGATAAAAAGTCAAATTTTTCCCCTAAGGAAGTTATACTTCCAATAACTCAGACGTTATTTTATTTTACTGAAGACAGCGTAACAGAACCTAAAGTAGATGATAAAAAAATTCTAATATTTTTAAGAAGCTGTGATATTCATGCAGTTAAAAGATTAGATCAAATATATTTAAAGAATGGTTTTGAAGACCCTTATTACAAGAAATTAAGAGAAAAAGTTAAATTCGTTCTTATGGAATGTGAAAATAGCTTTGAAAATTGTTTCTGTGTAAGTATGGGAAGTAACAAGACAGAGGAATATGATTTGTTTTTAAGAGTAAAAGATGGACAGGTTTCTGTAGAATGTAAAAATGATGAATTTAAAGCATACTTTGAAGCAGAAGAAACAGCTGAAGTAATTCCAAGTTTTGTAGAAGAAAATGAAGTAGAAGTGAATATACCAGAAGGTTTAGATGGAAAGATATTTAAATGGGAAGGTTGGAAGGAATACTCAGAAAGATGTATCGCCTGTGGAAGATGTAATACTGTCTGTGGAACCTGCAGCTGCTTTACAATGCAGGATATTTTCTACAAAGATAACGGCAAAGTAGGTGAAAGAAGAAGAGTTTGGGCTTCTTGTCAAGTAGATGGCTATACAGATATGGCTGGTGGTCACAGCTTTAGAAAAGAAAAAGGCGATAGAATGAGATTTAAGGTTATGCACAAGGTTTATGATTTTAATAAAAGATTTGGTTATCATATGTGTGTAGGCTGCGGAAGATGTGATGATGCATGTCCTCAATATATATCATTCTCAAATTGTGTGAATAAATTAAATCAAGCAGTGAAAGAGGTGGAGTAAATGGAAAACATATATTTACCATTCCCAAGCAAAATACTTAGCATAACGACCCATACAGATACAGAGTACACTTTTAAAATGGAGTTTAAGGGTGATGTGAAACCGGGGCAGTTCTTTGAGGTTTCAGTACCAAAGTACGGAGAAGCTCCAATTTCTGTTAGTGGTATAGGAGAAGGTTGGGTAGATTTAACTATTAGAAGAGTTGGTGTGGTTACTGATGTAATTCATACTTTCTTTCCAGGAGATACACTTTTCATGAGAGGACCTTATGGAAACGGTTTTGATATAGATATATATAGAGGAAAGGAAATTATAGTAGCTGCCGGTGGAACAGGACTTTCACCAGTAAAGGGTATAGTAGATTACTTTGCAGCTCATAGAGATCAATGTAAAAACTTTAATGTTTTAATGGGATTTAAATCTCCAAATGATATCTTATTTAAAGAAGATATCAAAAAATGGGGTGAGACTATTAATGCAACTTTAACTGTAGATAAGGCAGAAGAAGGATACGCAGGAAATACTGGATTGATTACTAATTATGTTAAAGAATTAAATATTGAAGATGTCCAAAATGCACAGGTTGTGGTAGTTGGACCACCAATAATGATGAAGTTTACTGTAGCTGAGTTTATAAATAAAGGAATAAAAGAAGAAAATATTTGGGTTTCTTATGAAAGAAAGATGTGCTGTGGTGTTGGTAAATGTGGACACTGTAAGATGGATGACACTTATATATGTCTAGAAGGACCAGTATTTAATTATACTAAAGCTAAG
Organism: Clostridium tanneri; assembly: GCF_033659955.1. Classification (NCBI taxonomy): domain Bacteria; kingdom Bacillati; phylum Bacillota; class Clostridia; order Eubacteriales; family Clostridiaceae; genus Clostridium; species Clostridium tanneri. The sequence continues at coordinate 113,205 of NZ_JARUJP010000009.1, read as the reverse complement.
AATTTAGTAGATTAAAAAGGGGGATTGGATTATGACTATGGATATAAATACAAAAAAACTTAAAAAGAATGCCTTCAGGGTGACAAAGGAAAGAGGAAAAACGGCCATAAGAGTAAGAGTTCCTGGTGGGCACATGGAAGCTAAGCACTTTGCTCTTCTGCAAAAGGTTGCAGAAGAGTATGGCAACGGAACAGTGCATATAACTATAAGACAGGGTTTTGAAATACCTGGAATAGATATGAATGATATGCAGGCGGTAAATGAAATGATTCAGCCTGTAATAGAGGGTTTGGAAATAAATCAAGTAGATCCAAATAAAGGATATGCTGCAGCGGGTACAAGAAACGTATCAGCATGTATTGGAAACAGAGTATGTCCTTTTGCAAACTATGATACTTCTGCTTTTGCAATGAAAATAGAAAAGGCTATATTTCCACATGACCGCCACGTTAAAATAGCCTTAACTGGATGTCCTAACGACTGTATTAAAGCGAGGATGCAGGACTTTGGAATACTTGGAATGACTGAACCTCAATACGATAAGGATAGATGTATAAGCTGTCAAGCCTGTGTTAAGAACTGTAAGAAAAGATCAACAGGTGCTTTAAGCTTTGAAAACTTTAAAGTAGTGAGAGATCATGAGAAATGCATAGGCTGTGGAGAGTGCGTTAACAAATGTCCTACTGGTGCATGGACAAGAAGCACTGAAAAGTATTATAAGTTAGTTATAATGGGCAGAACAGGAAAGAAAAATCCTAGACTTGCTCAAGACTTTATTAAATGGGTAGATGAAGAAAGTATTATTAAAATCATCTTAAATACTTATGATTATATAGAAGCATATATTGATAAGGAAGCTCCTGAAGGAAAAGAGCATATAGGATATATGGTAGATAGAAGTGGATACCAGGAGTTCAAAAAGTGGGCATTAAAAGATGTTAACTTAGGGCCTATGGCTGAAGTTAAGGAAACAATTAATTGGTAATTTATATAAAATGAAGCCGTAATAGCTTAATCATTTATTTTAAAAATCATAGTGTTATAAAGAAATAGTATATGAAATAAAAACGGGCATAGATATAGCCCGTTTTTATTTGTGTTAAATATTTGTTAACAAATTGATTGAATATTCAAAAGCATGGTTAATTTGAGTTATAATAGAAATATAAGAATTAATAATTCATAAATTAAATAAAAAAAATCATTTTTTATAAAAAAATGAAATTACCTATAAATTTTTAGAAAGTTTAGACGATAAATAACTAGAAATGCTTTCAAATTACGATAGTTTGCTTTCTATAAATCAACATGGGATAGTAATAGCTTGTAGTATCAGCTAACATAAACATAAGATATGTCCTAATCCTTGGCAATTTCGATTTATAATAAATGAATTTTTATAGTAATAAGATTATGCAGTTTATTTTGATTTAATATTTGGTGATGGAGGTAGTAGAAAAAATGAAAAACATGAGTATTTGTAGACTAGCAGAGGACCCAAGATTCAAGATTAAGGTAAGTATTGATAAAGAGATAAGTAAATTAAGCTACTTAAATGTGTTAACTGGAACAGAGTGTGAAAATCCAGATTCGGTAATACAAAGTACCCTTAAGAATAAAGAAATAAACGATAAATGGAGTTGTTTAATTGAATCAGTAAAGCAAGATAAAAGGTTATATTATAAAGTATTAGAAGGAATGCAAGTAATTGAATATTAAAATAAACTTCAGAGAAAGGCACTTTAGATAAAAATCTAAGGTGTTTTTTTATATGTGTGTTAATATTTATTCCAGAAAACTCATAAGTATTCTCATTATAAAGAATTGTTATCGAAGTTAGAAACAGAAATATATTGCAATAAATTCCTTGATAAATAAGGTACAAGATCATAAATAACTATTGAAATATATACCAATAATATGCAGTTTATGGTATTATCAATATTAATGGAAAAAACGATTGGGGGAAATGCTATGAGTATAACTAATGATAATGTCAGCGAAGCAAACCTAATAAAAAATCTTTTACTAAAGGCACTGATGTTAATGATTTTGGCCTTTGTAATAGCTTTTTTAATACACAACACATGGGTAAAGTACTTAAATATATATCATACAGTTCTAGAATTGACCTGTGTATTTATTGCTTTATCAATATTCTTTTCAATATGGTATAACTTTCAGCGAAATAAGTTAAGTAATTGCATGATAGGTTTTGGATTCTTAGTGGTTGCAGTTTTTGATGGATTTCATACCTTTTATCATTTTAAATTGAACCTTCTAAGTGATGGTTATTATGATTTATCAACTATACACTGGATACTAGGAAGGTTTACAGAGGCGTCCGTAATTTTTTTATCAGCTAAAAATTTTAAGAATAAATTAAATAAATGGGTATATCTATCTATTTCAATGGTAATAGCTTTTGGAACATCATATTTTATTGTAGAGTATCATGAGTATCTTCCTATATTATTAACAGAAAGTGGAGTAACAAAAACTAAAGTGTTTTTAGAGTATATAATAATTTGTCTCTATTCCTTTGGAATCTACAGATTTAAGGACAAGATAAAAAGTAACGGTAGATTAACCTATAGTTATGTTCTAATAGCTCTTTTTATGATGATATCTTCAGAAATATGTTTTACCCTATATAGCAGTATAACATCATTTATATGGACTGCAGGACATCTTCTAAAAATAATTTCTTACTATTGTTTATTTAAGGGGATATTTGTAAGTACAGTTGTTTATCCCTATGAAAGACTGGAAGTAAAGCATAAGGAGTTAGAGAAAGCATATTGCCAGTTAGAAGAAGCAAATAAAGAAATAAATGGCATTAGAGGCACTTTAGGTGACATACTAGATTCTTTACCAGAAGGGGTTTTTCTATATGATAGTAACAGAAAAATAAAGTATTTAAATAGAAAATTTGAGGAACTATTTCATTGTGATAGAAGTACTCTAAATAAGTTAACAACAGAAGAAGTTTCGAAACTTTTTCCAGGATTAGAACAGAATAAAAAACTTTTACCTGACAATGTATGTCTAGATTGTGGAAAAACTCTACATATAATTAGAACTTTTAAAGTTGGAAATGGTCAATATAAAAAACTTTCTATACATAGTAATAAGATTAGAGGTGGAGTACTAGGTTTAGTAAGGGATGCTAAGGAAGAACAGGAGCTTAAAAATCTTCATTTGCAAACGGAAACTATATTAAATGCAGTGAATAATGGAGTATTAATGATTGATACCAATAAAAAAATTATTCTTACCAATAAAGCTATAGAAGATATTTTGGAAATGGATAAAGAAGATATTATTGGAATGGACATTAATGAATTAAACGAACTTGTACAATTTGATGCAAAGCAGCGTTCCGGTTTGTCTTTAGAGGATAGCTCTTTCAAGGAAGTCTACGAAACATGTATAGTAACTAAAAATGGAAATAAAAAAGAATTGGAAATCCAAGTATCCTCTATTAGAAATGTTGAAGGAGAAATAATTGGGGGAATCAGTGTCTGCAAAGATATTACAAGCATAAAGAAAGAACAATTAAAAATACAGCAGCAGGAAAAGCTTGCACTACTGGGACAGTTAGGTGCAGGGATAGTTCACGAAACTAGAAATTATCTTACAACAATTAAAGGCAGATGTCAGCTCATAGAGCTAGTTGCAAAGGAAAAAGAAATTAAAGACTACGCAAAGAAAATTGACATTGATGTAAGTGAAGTTAACAGAATAATAAGTGAATTCTTGTTTTTATCTAAGCCAAGAGAAACAGAATTACAAGAAGTTTCTATGTATGATATATTTCAGTCTATTAAAAATATTGTACAGAGTTCCTCTCTGGTAAAAGGTGTAGATGTGCAAATGAATTTATCTAAAGAGGAAAGGTATTTGCTATGTGATGAAGTGCAGGTAAAACAAGTTATACTAAATATTTGTAAGAATGCAGTAGATGCAATGGGAGATAAACTGAATCCCCAGCTGATTATAGAAACAGGGTACGATGAATTAAATAATGAAATGTTTATTAAAATAACAGATAATGGGAAAGGTATATCAGAAGAAGACTTAAGTAAGATTGGTACATTATTCTTTACAACAAAGAAGACTGGCACAGGTTTAGGTCTCAATGTATGCTTCCAGATTATTAACCAGCATAAAGGTAGGATAGAGGTGGAAAGTAAGCTAGGTGAAGGTACCTCCTTTACAATAATTTTACCATGTATAGATGATGACGAAATAGAGGAACAGTGTATTGTATAAGTTTTTTCATATTATAAGCGCTAAAAAAAAATAGAAAATATTTTAAAAAATAGTAGACTTTTATAGGAAAAAGTGATATACTAAATTTTGTTAAGAAATAAGGGATTCAATATCATAAAAACATTCTCCGATTTTTGTTTTGGAAAATGGTTGTTTGTGAATTGTTAAATGCCCAGTATAAAAACGGAGGTATGTTTAAATGGCAGATAAGACATTAGTTTGTAAAGATTGTGGAAAGGAATTCGTATTTACTGAAGGCGAGCAAGCTTTCTACAAAGAAAAAGGTTTCGAAAATGAACCACAAAGATGTGCTGATTGCAGAAGAGCAAGAAAGCAAGAAAGAAACAACAACAGAAGATACTAATTAGAATTTTCATAGCTGCTAGCTTCGCTGGCAGCTATTTTTGATTTCTATTTTTATGAATGGAATTCTGTTATTTAATAGTGTTGCTGATAACTATATTCTTTATGTATTTTTTACCCACTGTAATAATAAAGTAAATTATGGGAAAACTTTTTTACATAAGTAGAGTTTATATACTATGAAAAACTAAAATTTAATAATCCTTTCTTGGAGAGATGTATTTAGTAACTTAAATAATACAAATAAGAGTTAAAAGGAGAGATTTTTATGGCAGAAACAAAAAAACTTAAAACTAGAGAGCAAATAGATCAAAAGTATAAGTGGAAAGTAGAAAAAATATACGAAAATATAGATGCTTGGGAAGAAGATTTTAAAAGATTAAAGGATATGGCACCGGAACTTACAAGCTACTCAGGAAAACTTATGGAGGGAAAAGAGCTTCTTAATTATATGAAATTGGATGAAGAGGTATCAAGATTAGCAGGTAAGCTGGCAGTTTATGCTCACTTGAAAAATGATGAAGACACAGCTAATCCAACATATCAAGCTTTAAGAGATAAAATATATTCTTATTTTGCAGAGCTTAAAAGCATGCAATCATTTTTTATACCAGAATTATTAAGTATACCGGAGGAAGCTATAAGAAAAGAAATTGAAAAGTTGCCGGAACTTAAGATATACAGCTTTTTCATAGAGGATATATTAAAAATGAAACCTCATGTTCTAACGAGGGAAAAGGAAGAATTGATTGCGGCAGTGTCAGATTGTTTGCAAGCACCAGATAAAATCTACAGTATGCTCTCTGATGCAGAGATGACCTTTCCTGTGATTAAGGATGAAAATAACAATGATGTTGAACTTACTGAAGCAAATTATGGAGGATTTATACAATCCAGAGACAGAAGGGTAAGAAAGGATGCTTTTCAAGGACTGTTCAAGACTTATAATAAGTTTAATAACACTTTAGGGGCTTCACTAACTTCCTCTATAAAAAATTTCGTGTTTATTTCAAAGACTAGAAATTACAGTAGTGCATTAGAGGCTTCTTTAAAACCAAATAATATTCCACTGGAAGTATACGATAACACAATAAACACTGTAAATAACAACTTAAGCTCTCTTCATAGATATGTGAAAGTTAAGAAAAAGCTCTTAGGACTTGAAGAAATTCATATGTATGATTTGTATGTCCCAATAATAGAAAGTCCAGTAGAGCATATAGAATTTGATGAAGCAGTTAAGGTTGTTAAAGAAGGGTTAAAACCTTTAGGAGATGAATATATTAATATTTTTGAAGAAGGTATAAGGGAAGGATGGATAGATATCTATCCTAATAAAGGAAAAAGGGGAGGAGCCTATTCTTCTGGTGATTATGATACCATGCCCTATGTACTTTTAAACTACGATTACAAGTTAAGAGATGCTTCTACGCTGGCACACGAAATGGGTCACTCTATACATTCTTACTACTCAAGAAAAACTCAGCCTTATATATATGCAGATTATTCTCTTTTTGTGGCAGAGGTTGCTTCTACTACTAATGAAAACTTATTAATAGATTATTTAATAGAGAAGGAGCAGGATAGAAATAAAAAGTTATATCTTATAAATCAGCAGTTAGAACAAATAAGAACTACTGTGTTCAGACAGGTTATGTTTGCTGAATTTGAAAAGATAACTCATGAAAACATAGAAAAGGGAGTGCCGCTAACTTCAAAGGATTTAAGTAATATATGGCACGACTTAAATGTAAAGTATTTTGGACCAGAGATGGTGGTAGATAATGAAATAGATATCGAATGGGCTAGAATACCTCATTTTTATAGAGACTTTTATGTTTATCAATATGCAACGGGATACGCAGCAGCTAATTCCTTTGCTAAAGAAATACTTAAAAACGGTGAAAAAGCTGTAGAGTTGTATAAAGGCTTTTTAAAAAGTGGTTCTAGCGATTATCCTATAAATGTACTTAAAAGAGCGGGAGTTGATATGACTACCCCTAAACCTCTAGAAGATACCATAAACAGATTTAATGAACTTCTTGATATGCTAGAAGGGTAGAATTAAGTGGTAATAGATTTAAATCTATTGCCACTTAAAAGTTTTAAGTGCTATGATATGGTACCGAAGACATTTTAATTATGACCTTCCAGTAAAAAAGATATATAATAATATTAAATAATATAAGCTTAAGTGATATAATAACTTTAGTTGCACTCTTTAACAAATAGATAAATTTTACTGAAGGGGAAAGGGGATAAAATTGAATAAGTATATAAAATATCTTACGTCAGCCTTAACTGTAGCAATTATCTATAATAGTTCAGTACTAGCCAATCCTAGTACTTTGAGTGAAAATTCAAATACACCAACTAATAATGCTCAAGGACAAAATGTAGATAGTACTTTGGAAAGTAAAATTCAGAAGCTAGAAGTAACTGTAGAGAAGCTTGATAGCGAAATAGAGGAAACATTAAGAGCGTTAGAAGAGAATAAAACTGAAATAGCTAAGGTTGAATCTGAAATTAGTAGACTAGAAAATAGAATAAAGGATTCGGAAAATAGTATAAATGACCACAGAGACCTATTGAAGAAGAGAGCCAGAGCCTTTTATGTTAATGGGCTAAATGGCTATTTAGATATAATTATGAACTCAGAAAACTTTAATGATTTTATCACAAGAATTGATTCTGTAAACAGAATTTTAAACTTTGATGAAAATATTATTGAAGATTTAAATAATAAGAAAGAAATCATAGTAAAAGAGAAGGAAAAGTTGCAGGAAAAAAACAAATTGCTCACTAGTTTAAAAGTTGATAATGAGAAAAAGTTAGACAAGCTCAATAAAGACAAAGAAGAGCAAAAAAAACTAATAGAGCAATTACAACTTCAATTAAGTGTTTATAACTTAAATGGACAGGGCTTTACTGGTATTACATCTAAAGAATTTGCACCGGCTAGTAATAATGAAATCGTAAATTATGCTTATAATTTTTTAGGTATACCATATCTTTGGGGAGGAACTACACCATCAGGTTTTGATTGCTCAGGACTTGTACAGTATATTTACAGCCATTTTGGTGTTTCCATTACAAGAACTACCTATGAACAGATAAAGGATGGGGTAGAGGTGCAGAGGGATAAGCTCCAGCCTGGAGATTTAGTTTTCTTTGGAACTAAAGAGGATCCTCACCATGTAGGTATGTATATAGGCGATGGAAGGTATATACATGCTCCTAGAACTGGTGATGTGGTAAAAATTTCGTCTCTAAGTAGTAGAGGCGATTATCTAACAGCTAGAAGGATTAAATAAAGATAAAAAAGTGGACTGAGGTCTGCTTTTTTGTTTTTTGTTTAAAATTTGTTGTTTAATAAATTTTAAAATAAAAATTGTAGTATTAACACAGAATATTATATAGAATTGGAGTAGAAATTTTATCATTTTTAAAAACTATTTTCTACTTAATATGGAGGATTGATCTAGCTTTGAGAGGCAAGAGTTTAAGGTTTTTTATTATGGTTATATTTAGTGTATGCATAATAGTAGGTATACATAGTTATGCTGCTGCAGCTTTTATGACTCCTATACAGGAGGATAATGAAAAGGTTATATTAATTGACCCTGGGCATGGAGGAATAGATGGAGGTGCCGAATCTAAAAAAGGTATTATTGAAAAAGATATTAATCTAAGTATCAGTTTAAAGTTAAGGGAAAAGTTAAAAGATAAGGGATACACTGTTGTTATGACGAGAGAAAGGGATATTGGACTTTATTCGGAAGGTGGAAGTATAAGTAAAAAGAAACGTGAAGATTTAGAGAACAGATGCCGAATGAAGAGAGAATCTAATTGTGATATATTTGTAAGTATTCATCAGAATTTCTTTACAGAGAGCAGTTATTACGGAGCACAGGTGTGGTATTCCAGAAGTGAAAGTAGTGAGAAGTTAGCACATATAATTCAAGAAAATCTTAGAAGAGATTTGGATAGAAATAATAACCGTATTGAAAAACCAGCTGGAAGTTCCTATAAGATACTAAGATGTTATTTTAGCATACCTTCAGTGATTGTAGAGTGTGGATTTTTAACTAATCCACAGGAAGAAAAGAAATTGATAAATGAAGAGTATCAGGGCAAGATAGCAGATTCCTTAGCAAAATCCATAGAAGAGTTTTTTAAGAACGATGATCAAATACTATAAATTTATGACCTTAGGAGATACATCTTGCAAAAACTTCCTAAGTGAGATGAGGTATTATTTTAAATATCTAGCACAAAATAATTTATGTAATACTATATATTAATAGGAAAGAGGGGTACAGTAAATGAATGCAACTTTAATGGCACCAAATGCTCAATACCAATCCTGTATGGACGCACTTAATAAGTGTGCGCAACTTTGCCAAGAATGCTTAAGGCTTTGTTTAGAAGAACCAGATATGAATATGAGAGAACATTGTATGCTTGACTTGATGGACTGTGCTGAAGTATGTTCAACAGCAGCTTGCGCTATGGCAAGAAGAAGTAAACATTTAAAAGAAATATTAAATTTATGTTCTACAATTTGTGAAGAATGTGCATCAGAATGCAATAGATTTAAAAGTGAACACAATAATTTATGTGCTGATGCTTGTCGTCACTGTGCAGAGGAATGTAGAAAAGTAATGACTATGTAACTGCAAATTTATTAGTATTAAAAGTAATGTGTAACAAAGTATTTGTTTTTGAATATTATGTTAGTAAACAAAGGATAAAAGTGAATAAGTACTAGTACGATTTTTACTGGAATAAAGGAGCAGAGGAAAACAGTCCTCTGCTCTAGTTTTAATTAACGGATTTGCAAATATTTATCAAGTTATCTTTTGGTATATTGCCAGCTAGTGAATACTGAACATTACCTTTATTCCAAAGAACTCGAGTAATTGTAGTATTAGAATTTGAGTTTTCCGTTGTTTCCGTAACCCATACCTTTAAGCCGTCAATACTAGTTGCCTTGCCACTTATAGTATATTTAGTGTTCTGATTTTGGGTTATTTTAAAATAGGCATTATTTGAGCTGAACGTCAATCTTACATATTTTTCTTTGTTGTCTCTAGATATAGATATATCTGTAAGCTCAAAGCCTTCTGGTATGTATGAAGGGAGCAAAACTTTACTTCCCCAGTATTCTTCTGCTTCTGCTAAGGTCAATATGTCAGGCCTTTCCTTTGCTAATTTGTTTTCAGAAGAGGAAATAGAGTTAACTTCTTTTTTTTGGTCATTAGAAGGACTTGCTTTTGTAACATCCTCAATTTTAGTGTCACTTCTATCTTTAGAAATTGAAACTTCTAAGGTATCTTGCTTAGAAAGAACTATATCATCAGATATCAAATTGGCATTTTCAGTTGTTGATGATGGAGATTTATCTGAGGTTTTAGTATCCTTACTAACTGTGTAATCTAGTTTTTTGTATTCCTCAGAAGAACTTTTAGGGATGTTTGTATTAAATTTAGTAGCATTAATATTGTTGTCCTTTTTTAAACTGTCGCTAAAATTTTGATTGACTGTTAGGTTTGATGAAGTATCATTTATTTTGTATGCATCTTTTGATATTAGTTGGCTGTTTACATCACTAATGGTGGTTGTTTTATTTTTCAAGTTACTGTTACTAATCTGGGAAAAATGCTGATACCCAAGAAGAGATATTATTATTGTAACAGTAGATAATGAAGCCGCAAGTAAAGGCTTAACTATTTTATTTTTTTCTTCAGTCTTTAACTCTAAAGGTTTAATCTTTAACTCATCATAGATAAAGGAATCATTAGAAATTGTTTCTGGGTTTTTTAGGGTATTCTTCATATTCATCTTCCTATTCAGAATATTTTTTGTTTTTATTGATTTAAATATCACACTCATTCTAAAGCTAATGTGCACTTTAAAAAACAAGCTCAGTATAAATATATGCTATTTAATACAGCTTCATAACATGCCATAGTCTAATACATAGAGATTGTTATTTTCGTCATGTCCAAAAGTACTGATTTTGCTATATTCATGTTGTAATTCTGGTGATTTAGTAACCCAGGTACTTTTGAAATTCTCTAGAATATGAAAGAACTTTGATTCATTAGAGAATTTCCGGCCACTATTAATAAAGCTGTATATGGTTTCATCAGAGTCATCTTTTGTTGACAAAGGAGTTAGAAGTTTATGAATTGTTAAATATAAAAACCTGCTTTCATAGATTGCGTACACTGGACAGAATATTTCCCTAAAATGTTCAAGTCTTTTATCTGTTGAATTATATATATTAAATTCATTTAGACATTGATCAGCGCCAACAGGCAACCTGGAACCAGTAGCATCTGAAGAAGTTTTAACTATGAAGTTATCAACACGATATACGCACCGCATAGATCTAGAAATTAAACTCTTTCGATTTAGCTTGCTAAGTAATTTATTGCTTGTGGTTTTATTTTTTCCTAATTTCATATCATGGTCAAGTAAAAACCTTTCTATTTCTTTTAAATGGTCATTCATAAGCTTCGCCTCCCATCCTAATAACTTATATTTATTTTACTGGTAGGATAGGCATTTTGACAATAGATTTATGAGGAAAAAGTGTAAAGAAATTGTAAAGATTTATTCATATAATAGACAATTGGGAAAAATCTGAAAAATTAACAATTGCTTATAGATTATTATTTAAGATAAAAAATGCAAAAAAGTATAAAAGTCTGATAAAAATATCAGGCTTAATCTTTGCAAAATAAATTTTATTATATATGATAATTGGTTAAACCTTTATTAAGGTGAATCGCTCTAGATATTGAAAAATCATATTTTAGCATTTTTATAGATTTATGCTTGGCTAATAAATTACCTATTTGAAGCTGCTCAAAATCATAGTATTGAAGGTTATGAGTATCTGAGCCTACGGATATTTGTATATTATTTTGTTTTAGTTTTTTAAAAAATCTATTTGTTCTCCAGCTGTCTCTAGAACGGACTAATTTACTAAAGTATTCGTATCCGTCGTTGACGTTTAATTCCCAGAATAAATTGTTTTCCTTTAACATATTGATTAATGGCTTTAAACCATAAATCCTACTGTAATAAAGCAAGTCAGTGTGAGCAAGACCTATTTTGCAGCAAAATTTAGAACTATACTCTTTTAATTCTGAAAACTTTATGCTGTTTTTAAAACAATCTATATATTCAAATAATACATAATCAAGTTTATTCAGTTCATCATAAGGTAAATTCTTTATATCACAGAGTTCTGTATCCATAGATAACTCTATTCCTGCATAAACCTGAATATCATGCCTGTAGCTGTCTTTCAATTGATTTATGTTTTCTATATATTCCTTCAATTGGTGATTTTGCAGTGAGTTGCATTTTGAAGTGTTAAAATGATCAGAAATGCCTACTGCTGTCATACCATTTTTGACAGCGTTTTTTATAATTATATCTGCAGTATGGCTTCCGTCAGACCAGATAGTATGATTATGCAAATCCATAAGATCTATTGAATTTAAATTCATAAACAATGCCTCTTTTCAAAATTGAGTATATTCAGAAAATAAAGTGATCATATTTATATAATATACCTAAAAATAAGAAATGTAAATGTCCTATGGGACATTCATGACACAGAATATTGACTAGAAAAAATCATGCAAATACATATAAAGAATTAAAAATATTAATAACAGTATACGAATTCTTGCAAATAGGATGTTATAATTTTAGAGGATTAGGTTACTGGACATTAGACCAATCTTTCTCTCAAAGCTAAAGGATTTTAGATAATATATTCAAGATAAGGAAAGTTATTGGATAGTTTTGGTAAAAACAAAGAGGTTGTTGAAAATCCAACAACCTCCCTTTTTATATTATTTTATTGTTTAATAATAAGAGAAAACCATTCTATCAACTCTTAAAGCGACAGTCTTGGACCAAAGCCATTTGTTTGTTGTACTATCATCAAAGTAATATAAGGCACCCTTTGTTGGATCAGCTCCAGAAAGTGCTTCTAAAGCAGCCTTTCTATCTTCTGCAGTTGCAGGCTTGTTAATCATTCCGTTAACAACTGGTGTAAACTGATAGTAACCTGCATCCTTTTGATATACTACAGATGTCACGGTGCTAGGGAAACGTGAATCTTGAACTCTATTCACAACTACAGCTCCTACTGCAACTTTAGCAGTATAAGGTTGTCCTTCAGCTTCAGCCTTTATTAACCTTGCAAGTAGGTCTATTTCAGCCTCTGTATGGGAAATAACTGAGGCTGAAACTTGTCCGCTATTTGGAGATACAGAAGTATAGTTATTACTAGGTATATTTAGAGTCTGACCTAAATATACTAGATTGTCCCATTTGTTGTTAGCCTTTCTTAGAGAATCAACAGAAACACCAAAGTTCTGTGCTATTAGATAAAGACTATCTCCGCTTTTAACCGTATAAGTTTGACTTGAAACCTTTAATACCTGTCCTGGATATATTAAGGTGCTTGAAAGATTATTGTTCTGCATGATAGTATTTGCAGCAGTGCTAAAAAGTCTTCCTATTTTGTATAGTGAGTCTCCTGATTGAACTGTGTAACTAGCTGCATGTACAGATTGAATTGACAATAGTGATAATGACATAGTCATCAGTAAAGCTTTGATCTTTTTTGATTTAATCATATGTTTATCCTCCTCTTTTGCCTCCGAGGTTAGTTGACGGGTTCGGGTTGAGGTCCCCTACTTTATATATATAAAGATTCACCCCTATTAATAAATCCCCCGTACTCCATAAGGAGATTCGGCTTGCTTTTGCAAGTGTTATTGTAACAAGATTCCCAGATTAATTCCATATGAGATTAATGGAGTACCAGGAATATTTATCATGTAGTTACATTTAGAGGAATAAAATTAAAACTATACTTAAGCTTCATTATAAATTTTAAAACTAAATTTATAAGTTTTTAATAAAGGTTATAAATATGTAAAAATAAATTTTTAAGTTAACAAAAAATACACAATTGTTAATCATATGAATAATATTTCGTAAATATATATCAAAAACGGGGTCAAAAATGAGAGAATAATGTCGAATATGAATAAAAAGTAGTTGACACTTGCAAGGGTCTTTGATAGTATTAGCTATAGAGATTAATAATTATTCATTTTATAATTAAGGGGGAACTATAGATGAAGAAAATTTTAACAAAACTATTAATAGTATCAGCAGTGGCAGTTGGACTAGTGGGATGCGGAAATAGTAGTACTGCCACTAATGCTGATTCAAACAAAAAGTTCAGTAAAAAATATAGTATAGCAACAGATGTAACTTTTGCACCTTTTGAGTTTCAAAAGGATGGAAAGTATACAGGTATAGACATTGAACTATTAGAGGCTATTTCAAAAACTGAAGGTTTTGAGTATGAGTTAAAACCAATGGACTTCAAAGGTATAATACCTGCGCTTCAGTCAAATCAAATTGATGGTGCTATTGCCGGCATGAGCATTACAGATGAAAGAAAAAAGGTTTTAGATATGTCTGAAGGATATTTTGAATCTGGTGTTTCTGCCGTAGTTAAAAAGGATAACGATAAGATAAAGACAGAATCAGATTTTAAAGGAAAAGTTGTTGCAGTTAAAAAAGGAACAAGTGGTTCCAAGTATGCAGAAGAAAATAAAGACAAGCTTGGTTTTACAGTTAAGTACTTTAATGATTCACCTTCTATGATGCAGGAGGTTAAAAATGGAAATGCAGATTTAGCTTTTGAAGATTACCCTGTAGTTGGATATGCGATAACTGTAGACGAAAATTCAGGACTAAAAATAGTTGGAGATAAGTTAACAAAGCAAGACTATGGATTTGCTGTTAAAAAGGGAAGCAATAAAGAGCTGATGGATGCTTTCAATGATGGATTAAAGAAACTTAAAGAAAGCGGAGAGTACGATAAGATTATACAGAAATACATAAAGAAATAGCATTACTATAATAAAACTTTATCTAATATGAATAAAATAGTGGTGGTATATGAATCTTTATTGAAGAATTTATATACCACCATTAAAAGTTTGTTTCTTTATATCATCAAATACATAGTAGCATATAAAAATCCAGTTTTAAGCTACAAAAAAACTTGAAACGGAGTTTTTTAGCAGATAATTTAATTCTTGGAGATTTAGGAGGGTGAATAGCTTGGATTTAATGGCTTTATTTAAAGAGAGTTTACCAGATCTTTTGTCTGGATTAGGAGTTACTTTAGAAGTAACGGTAATATCCCTTATACTTGCCAGCGTACTAGGATTGTTATTTGGAATGATGTCTATTAGTACAAATAAAGTTTTAAAGGGCATAGCTAGAGTATATGTGGATATAATAAGAGGTACACCTTTAATAGTACAAGCATTCTTTATATACTTTGGTATTCCAGGGGCTTTGAATGTGAAGATACCAGCTTTTACAGCAGGGGTAATAGCTATTAGTTTGAATGCCGGTGCTTATATGGTAGAAATTTTTAGAGCAGGAATAATGGCTGTGGACAAAGGTCAGATGGAAGCGGCAAGAAGTCTAGGTCTTCCCTATGGGAAAACTATGAAGTTTGTTATATTACCACAAGCAGTAAGGAAGATGGTTCCAGCTTTTATAAATCAGTTTATTATATCGTTAAAAGACACATCTCTTCTATCTGTAATAGGAATTAGAGAGCTTACTCAAAGCGGTGAGATTATAATTGCCTCTAATTACCGTGCCTTTGAAACATGGGCTTTCGTTGCAGTATTTTACTTTGTGATAATTATGCTGTTGACTTATGCATCAAGAGGGGTGGAAAGGAGATTAAAGATATGATAGAAGTGAAAGGACTTGAAAAGAAATTTGATGAACTTACTGTTTTGAAGGGAATAGATTTTGCTGTAAATGAAGGAGAAGTAGTGTGTCTCATAGGCCCTTCTGGGTCAGGTAAAAGTACAGTACTAAGATGCCTAAACAAGCTTGAGGAAATAAATGGAGGAACTGTTCTAATTGATGGACAAGACATAAATGAAAAGGGAGTTAATATAAACAGGTTAAGGGAAAAGCTAGGTATGGTTTTTCAATCCTTTAATCTATTTCCTCATTTAACAGCATTTCAAAATATAACTTTAGCGCCTATAGAATTAAATAAAGTGTCAAAGAAGGAGGCAGAAGAGAAGGCCTATAAGTTATTAGAGAAAGTAGGGCTAAGTGATAAGGCTCATGTTTATCCTGATAATCTATCTGGAGGACAAAAGCAGAGGGTAGCTATAGCAAGAGCATTAGCTATGGAGCCTGAAATAATGTTATTTGATGAACCTACATCAGCTTTAGACCCTGAAATGGTAGGAGAGGTACTTCAGGTAATGAAAGATTTAGCAAAGGAAGGAATGACTATGATGGTAGTTACCCACGAAATGGGTTTTGCTAAAGAAGTTGCCAACAGGGTACTATTTATGGCTGATGGATACATTGTTGAAGAAGGTACTCCAGAAGAGATTTTTGGAAATCCAAAGAATGATAGAACAAAGGATTTTTTAGGCAAAGTGCTATAGAAAGTTAAACTGTTTCTTTAATATATGCTATTTTACATAGTAAAATCAGCAGATCTACAATAGGGATAAGGTAATTGTTTTTAATCCACCGGCTTAATACTAGCAGTGGATTTTTTATTTGCAAGAAATTATATAGAAACTTTTATTAATCTGTCAAATTATATAGAAAAAGAAAAGGGTATCTTAATAAAATGCAAAAAAATAAGGTTTACATATGTCATAATGTTAAAAAACTACGTCGAATATTGACGATTATTTAAGAAACTGGTACTATAAATATATAATTTATATTTACATATTTAAAAGGGGGAATTACAAATGAAAAAAATGATAGCAAAAATATCAATAGTTGCAGCAATCGCTGTAGGATTAATAGGATGTGGAAACAAAAGTGTAAGTACAAATACTGATTCGAATAAAAAATTTGATAAAAAATATATAATAGCTACCGATGCTACTTATGCTCCATTTTCTTTTGAAAAAGACGGCAAGTATACTGGTATAGATGTTGATATTTTAGATGCAGTAGCAAAGGTTGAGGGTTTTCAATATGAGTTGAAACCTATGGATTTTAAGGGAATAATTCCTGCTATACAATCAAATCAAATAGATGGTGCAATAGCAGGTATGGGAATTACAGATGAAAGAAAAAAGGTTCTAGATATGTCAGTAGGTTACTATGAAGCGGGAATTGCTGCAGTTGTTAAAGAAGATAATGACAAGATAAAGTCGGAAGAAGATTTTAAAGGTAAAGTTTTTGCAGTTAAGAAAGGAACTTCTGGAGCAAAATATGCTGAAACAAATAAAGACAGACTAGGAGTAACTGTTAAATATTTTAATGATACGCCATCAATGATGCAGGAAGTAAAAAATAGAAATGCTGATGTAACCTTTGAAGACTACCCTGTTGTTGCATATATGATTTCTGTAAATCCTGATTCTGGTTTAAAGATAGCAGGAGATAAGTTAACAAAACAAGATTTTGGCTTTGCAGTAAAAAAAGGCGATAACAAAGAATTGATGAGTGCATTTAATGATGGACTTAACAAAATAAAAGCAAATGGGGAATATGACAAGATTATATCAAAGTATATTAAGAAGTAGTATTTATTTTAAGAAACTAGTTGGATAGTGTGTGAAGTTTAATTATATATAAGAGTTAAAATTTTGTTTAAAGATAGGATTATATACAGAGAAATTAAGCAATAAACACATTATTAATAAGAGAAGGAGTTGAAGGGATTTGGATATAATTGCCCTATTTAAAGAGAGTTTACCAGACCTTTTATCAGGTCTTGGAGTAACTATAGAAATAACGATAGTTTCCTTGATACTTGCAAGTTTATTGGGGCTATTATTTGGAATGATGTCCATTAGTAGTAATAAAGCTTTAAAAGGTATGGCTAGAGCTTATGTGGATATAATAAGAGGAACACCACTAATAGTACAAGCATTTTTTATATACTTTGGCATACCTGGTGCTTTAGGCATTAAAATACCAGCTTTTACTGCAGGAGTAGTAGCCATTAGTTTAAATGCCGGTGCTTACATGGTAGAAATCTTTAGAGCAGGTATAATGGCAGTGGACAAAGGCCAGATGGAAGCTGCTAGAAGTTTAGGTCTCCCTCATAGAAAGACTATGAGATTAATTATACTACCACAGGCAGTAAGAAAAATGGTGCCAGCCTTTATAAATCAATTTATTATATCTCTAAAGGATACATCCCTTCTGTCTGTAATAGGAATTAGAGAGCTTACTCAAAGCGGAGAGATAATAATTGCTTCAAATTATCGTGCTTTTGAAACATGGGCCTTTGTTGCAATATTTTATTTTGTTATAATTATGTTGTTAACTTATGCCTCTAGAGGTTTAGAAAGGAGACTAAAGATATGATAGAAGTAAAGGGACTTAAGAAGAAATTTAATGAGCTTACAGTTTTGAAGGGAATAGATTTTACTGTAAGTCAAGGTGAAGTAGTTTGCTTAATAGGTCCATCTGGTTCAGGGAAGAGCACAGTACTTAGATGTCTAAACAAACTGGAGGATATAAATGAAGGCACTGTACTTATAGATGGGCAGGATATAAATGAAAAAGGTATAGATATAAACAAACTAAGAGAAAAGTTAGGAATGGTATTTCAGTCTTTTAATCTCTTTCCTCATTTAACTGTACTTCAAAACATAACCTTGGCACCAGTAGAACTTAGGAAAATGTCTAAAAAAGAAGCTGGGGAAAAGGCATATATGTTACTTGAAAAGGTAGGATTAAGAGAAAAAGCAGAGGTTTATCCAGACAATCTATCTGGAGGACAAAAGCAGAGAGTAGCTATAGCAAGGGCTTTAGCTATGGAACCTGAAATAATGTTATTTGATGAACCTACTTCAGCTCTAGATCCTGAAATGGTAGGAGAAGTGCTTCAAGTAATGAAGGATTTAGCAAAGGAAGGAATGACCATGATAGTAGTTACTCATGAAATGGGCTTTGCTAAGGAAGTTGCTAATAGAGTATTATTCATGGCTGATGGATATATTGTTGAAGAGGGTACTCCAACAGAAATTTTCGGGAATCCGAAGAATGATAGGACAAAGGATTTCCTAAGTAAGATATTATAAAGTAAGAAAGCTCCCAAAATTCCGTGGGAGTTTTTTTATTGTATTATTTTATGAAGAACTTCAACTTTGTAACAAATAAACAGCTTAGCTCATACTATGATATTATGGTTAAAATATTTTAATTTATTTGCTATCACGTAAAAATTTTTAGCAATAAAGAATCTATCAAAGGGAAGGGTGAAAGTAAGTGTATTGTTATGGATGGCCACAGGCAATTCAGGAAAATGATGTACCTTATGGTAATCTAGGGGACAATGTTAAGCAAAGGTCTAAATACCACAAAATGAACATAAATGGAAAGGGAATGGTTGCAGTACAACCAGATATTGCTGTAATAACTTTAGGGGTAGAAACACAAAATAAAGAATTAAGAGTTGCTCAGAATGAAAATGCCATAGTTTCAAGTAGAGTAATTAGTACTCTTGTAGGAATGGGAATTGAGGAAGAGGATATAAAAACGGATATGTATAACATTAGTCCTCAATATGATTATGTTGAAGGAAAGCAAATTTTTAGAGGCTATAGAGTGATACACACTTTTAGGATAACAGTAAAAAATATAAAACAAACTGGCGAAATAGTAGATGCTGCAGTGGCTGCTGGAGCTAATACGGTAAGCAACATCAATTTCACTATATCAAATCCTAGGGTATATTATAATGAAGCACTAAAGTTAGCGTTAAAGGATGCTGTAGTCAAGGCTCAAAGCATTGAGAGTTCATTAGGGGTAATAGTTAATAAGACGCCTGTCAGCATAACTGAGGAAAGCCAAGGGTATGCACCGGTGTCGGAAAGAGTTTTATATGCCACATCAGCAGATACTACCACACCGATAAGAGAGGGACAAATCCAGGTAAATGCTAGTATAAAAGCAGTTTTTGTTTACTATGATAGAGTATAAACTTCTTATATCTTTGAGCTAAATAGATATTATAGATAATAATATCTTGAATTTAAACTTTTATGTGAGCATATACTAACTCTAGTACTTTAATTACTAAAGAATAGGGGAGATAGCCATGGATAATAATAAATCAAAAATCTTGAAAGTAAAAAAGAATCCTCAGGGAGATATTACAGATGTCATGCTAGAAAATGGAAATGTTTATTCTATAGATGAAGCCATTATGATGGCAAAGGATCATCTTATAGAGGGAGTAAATGTAGGAACAGCAAGGAATGGAAGACAGTACTTAAGAAGTAATCCAAATGATAACGAAAGTGATAATTTAGATAATATTGAAACTTTCTAAATATCTCAATTAAATTAGACCTTTAATATAGTAATGCTAAAATTACTATATTAAAGGTCTTTAGCTTATATAGTATTATGTAAGCAGAATAATTAAGTTCACTTTAGAAATTATTTAGTATAAAATATAAGTATTAGGAATAGAATATTTACTATTTTATCAATTTAAAAGAAGGTTGAAGCTATGCTAGATAAGAGTAATAATAAGTTAAAAAAGTTAATAGGTGAAGTTGAGAAAGAATTACTAAAGAAAATAGAGGTTAAAAGTATTAATCCTTTTGATTCTGTTAAGGTACAGTTTGTTCCTAAGGGTTGGATGTTATTAGGTACAGGGAATTATGCTGCTGTATTGTGTCATAAAGATTTTCAAGACTTTGCTGTAAAAATATATGCAGAAGGACGACCAGGCATTGAGGATGAAATAGAAGTATATGAGAAGCTAGGCAGTCATCCAGCATACTCTGAGTGTTATCACTATGGAAAGAGTTACCTAATACTGAAACGTTTAAAGGGAATAAATCTTTATGAATGTTTAAGAAAGGGAATAAGAATTGACGAACAAGTTATTATTGATATTGATAACGCATTAAATTATGCCCAAAAACAGGGGTTATACCCTCATGACGTACATGCCAAAAATGTAATGATGCTAGATGGTAGAGGAGTTGTAGCTGATGTGTCTGACTTCAACAAAAGGGAATATTGCTCAATGTGGAAGCATCTAAAAAAAGCATACTATAAGATGTATTATAAATCAGTATATAAAGTAACTATGCCTATTCCAACTATCTTTTTAGAATTGGTGAGAAAGTTCTATAGACTTTACACTACTTTATGCAAGTTTAAATCAAGTAAAATTTCCACTCCAGGTGGGTTTTAGTTAGATAGCAAAATTAATAATTTAAAATTTTAAGGAGAGATATAGATGATAACTTACAAAAGGTGTTCAGAGGTTAGTATGGATTTAATTTATGAAGGTTTTAACATAGGGTTTTCTGACTATATGATAAAGATTAATATGCCCAAAGATGCTTTTATCAGTAGATTCTTTGGAACAGAAGGGAATAGTCTGGATCACTCCTTTATAGCATTGGATGATGATAAATCTATAGGAATTGTTTTTGGGGGAGTTAAAAATTACGAAGGGGTAAAGACTATGAGGTGCGGAACCTTAGCAGTAGATCCTTCTTATAGGGGTAAGGGGATAAGTCAAAGACTGATGCAGTTACACAAAGAAAAGGCAGTAGAGGAAGGATGTAAGCAATTATTTTTAGAAGTAATTGCAGGAAATGAAAGAGCTATAAGTTTCTATAAGAAGTTAGGGTATGATAAAATCTATGACCTTAGCTATTTTTCATTAGAGGAAGCAAATTCTTTAAAAGAAAAGGAAAAACTCAAATTAGATATAAGACCAAGCAATATAGAGGAGTTAAAGTTATTAAGAGAGAGATTAAGGGATATCCATATAAACTGGCAAAATGATGTTGAATACATAGAAAAATCTGAAGGGCAGCTAACCTTAGGAGCGTATATAAATGATAAAATAGCTGGAATAATTAGTATGAACAAAAATACTAAAATAAGTTTTATATGGGTAGAAAGTCTCTTAAGGCAGAATGGAATAGGAACAAGCTTATTAATGAGTGCTTCAAAAGAATTACAGCTTTCTAAAATATCAATAGGGTTCCCTAATAACGCATCTGTACAGCAGTTTATTACTAAAACAGGCTTTAAGAGAGATAATATCGCACAATACGAGATGTATTTGCCTTTATAATTATTAATAAATTGAGGGTGTCAGCTAAGTAGGTGATCTATATTTATTTTTTTATGAAAGCCTAAAAGTGCAAAAGCAACTGATTTTACATTCAGTATATAAAGAAGCTTAAAATTTAGTAATAATAGTATAGGTCTCAGGCAAAGCCTTGGAGTCTTATACTATTTTCTTTTTATCTATTACTATTGAAGAATTTTAGATAAAATGTTATCTTTATTCTGTTACAGTTTTTAAAGGAGGTAATTATGGACACAATAAAAAAATTTATAAGTTATTACAAACCCTATAAAGGAATGTTTTTTATGGACATGTTTTGTGCCTTAACTCTTTCAGGAATAGATTTGATTTTTCCTTTAATAGTTAGGTATCTTTTAGACAATGTGTATACAATGGGAGATGGCAATAAAATACTGCATTATGTTATATATATAGGTATAGCAATGCTCCTAATGTATATAGTAAGATATTTTTGTCAGTTTTATATCACTTCCTGGGGTCATGTTATGGGGGCTAAAATGGAAGCGGATATGAGAAGTGATATATTTAACCATCTTCAGAAGCAATCTTTCTCATATTACGACAATACTAACACAGGTAAGCTTATGTCTAGAATAGTAACAGACCTTTTTGATATATCAGAGCTTGCCCACCATGGTCCAGAGGATTTATTTATATCTACAATAAAGATACTTGGATCCTTTATCATATTGATGAACATAAATGTTAAAATTACTAGTATATTATTCTTTTTAACCTTGGTAATGATTTATTTTTCCTATTTCTATAATAAAAAGATGAAATTTATATATAAGAAAAATAGAGAAAAAATAGCTAACGTAAATGCACAAATCCAAGATAGTCTTTCAGGAATAAGAGTGGTTAAATCTTTTTCAAATGAAGAAATAGAGAATAGGAAGTTTGAAAGAGGAAATATGGAATTTTTAGAGACTAAAGAAACAAGCTATTTTATTATGGGTAAGTTCTTTAGTGGAAATGGTTTCTTCCAAGGAATATTATATTTATCGGTAATACTTACTGGAGGCATTTTTATAAGTGTAGGAGAAACTACTGTTTCTGATTTAGTAGTTTACATACTTTATATAAATACCTTTTTAAACCCTATAGACAAGCTAGTGAACTTTACGGAACAGTTTCAAAAGGGGATTACAGGTTTTGAGAGATTCCTTGAAGTAGTAAACACTAAGCCAGATATTCAGGATAATCCTAATGCTATAGAAATTAAAAATCCTAGGGGAGAAATCCAATTTGAAGATGTTTCTTTTAGTTATGATAATAAGGATACTATCCTAGATAGTATAAATATGAAGATAAAGGCTGGAAAGAATATAGCCTTAGTAGGGCCGTCAGGTAGTGGAAAGACGACTTTCTGCAGTCTTATTCCGAGATTTTATGAGATTGATAAAGGTTCTATAAAAATTGATGGAATTGATATTAGGGATATAAAATTAAAGTCTTTAAGAAATATTATAGGAATTGTGCAGCAAGATGTATACATGTTTTCTGGCAGCATAAAAGAAAATATCTCCTACGGCAGACCAGGAGCTACTGATGAGGAAATAATAGATGCAGCTAAAAAAGCTAATGCTCACGAATTTATAATGAATCTAGAGGATGGATACGAAACCTATGTAGGTGAAAGAGGAGTTAAGCTCTCTGGTGGTCAAAAACAAAGAATATCTATTGCTAGAGCATTTCTTAAAAATCCACCTATTTTAATACTTGATGAGGCTACATCTGCATTAGATAATGAAAGTGAAAAGTATATTCAAAAGTCCTTAGAGGATCTTGCTAAAAATAGGACAACTATTGTTATTGCACATAGATTAAGTACTATAAAGAACGCAGATGAGATTCTTGTATTGACAGCAGATGGAATAAAAGAAGCAGGAAGCCATGAAGAATTGATCAATAAAAAGGGTCTTTATGCAGCCTTATATAACATGCAGTTTGGACAGGTTTCTTAAGGAATGGGCAAAGGCCCATTTCTTTCTTTTATTCTAAGATTCACAGATAAAATAAACCTACAAAAAGATAGTATTTTTTAAATTTTATGACAAAAACTACTATTATTTTAAAAATCAAGTATCTATGGTAAAATAATTTTATAGTAAATTAATAGATAGTGCAAATTATTTTTACTAAGGATGGAGGGGAAAAATGGACATTAAAAAAAGCTCAATAAAAGTGAAACTTTCTATAATTTTTTCAGTTTTGCTTTGTATCACAATAATCCTATCAGAAACATTTATTATAGTTAACTTTAAAAACACTATGAAGAAGCAATTAGAAACTAATAGTTTAGATGTAGCTAAAAGTATAGCTTTATCTGTAGAAAGCGGAAATAAGTTTTCTAAGGCTATCGAAAAACAGTTGGAGGAACAAATATTTACCGCCTGTCAAGCAGTGCTTAATATGAAGGAGGTAAATAATGAAAGCTTAACGGAACTTGCTAAAAGGGTAGGGATAACGGAAGTAGCTCTTTCAAATAGTGAGGGAGTAGTTCAGTATTCCAACTTAAAAGAGGACTTAGGTTTTAGATATAAGGATACTTCTGATTCTAGAAAACTCTTAACTACAGACACTTTGAGAGTCAATGAACCTATAAAGCAGAGTCAGACTGATGGTAAATACTATAAGTATGGTTCTGCAACCTTAGACCACAATGGCTTTGTACAGATAGGTATTGAAGCTAGCAAGGTAATGGAGCTTATAAATCAAAATTCAGCGCAGTCGATTTTGGATAAAATTGACAAGTCAAGACTTAAACACGCTATCTTTTTTGACAAGGATTTAAACGTAGTTGCACATACAGATAAAAGTAAGGTTGGTAAAAAATTAGAAGATGTACTTGCAAAGGCGGCTTTAAATGATGGACAGGTAAAAGTCAGTGAAAATGATGATTCGCATTTAGTTGCCATGCCTTACAGAGAAGGTAATACTGTTGCTGGTGTAATTGAAGTTGCTATATCTACTAAAGATATAGTTCAAAGACAGCAAAATGCAGTGATTTACTCAATATTAATTGCATTTATTTTAATTATAATAACAGCAATCATTACATATAAGGTAGTAAATAAGACTGTGGCTCCATTAGAAATGCTTGCGGAAACTTCAGAAGGTATCTCAAATGGAGATTTAACAAAAGAATTTGAGGTATCAAAAGGAAATGACGAAATAAGTAAACTTTCCAAAAGCTTTGAGCAGATGTTTAATAGTTTAAAGTCTGTAATTACGGAAATACAGCAATTCTCAGATAACATTATAAATTCATCCCATGAATTAGCAGCTTTTTCGGAAGAAGTTAGTTCTACTTCAGATGAAATAAGTAATACAATACATAACGTTAGAGAGGCTTCTGTAGTTCAAATGGGAGAAGTAGAAGACGTAAGCAAAAATATAGACTTATTATCTGATAAACTTCAGACTATGAGTGATATGATAACTAACTTACAAAAAACTTCTAATGTAACAAATAACTTAAGCTCTTCAGGAAAAGAATACCTATTTTCTTTAAATAATAGTATTAACAACATTGGAAACTCATCTAAAAATATAAGTAGCAAAATACAAACGCTGAATGGAAAGTCTTCTGAAATATCTACAATACTTCAAGTTATTAATTCTATAGCAGAACAGACAAACCTTTTAGCATTAAATGCAGCAATCGAAGCAGCTAGAGTTGGTGATGCTGGTAAAGGCTTTGCAGTAGTAGCAGATGAAATAAGAAAGCTTGCAGAACAGTCACAGGCTGCAGCAATGCAAATAGGTGAATTAATTAAGGATATTTTAAATGAATCAGATGAAACCGTTAAAGTGGCTGAACAGTCAGAGAAAATAATAGCTGATGGTATTTCTACTGCAAAAAATACCGAGGATTGTTTTAATGATATAATACAAAATGTTCAGGCGATGATTCCTCAAATAGAGAAGACCGCAGAATTTATACAATTTATAAATGGAAATAAGAATAAAATTTTAAACTCAGTAGATAAAACTCTAGATATTACTAAGGATATAAGTTCTTCTTTTAATGAAATTGCAACAGCGGCAGAAGGGCAAAGTAGATCTACAGAGGATTTAGCTGGTATTGCAACCAGTTTGAATAACTTAGCACTAAAATTAAAAGAAAACACAGATAAATTTAAAATTTAAAGGAGTGGGGATAGGCCCCACTCCTTTTCCTATCTGTATAAAAGTCGTTTTGCAGCATATTCAGATAAGTTATAGTCTTTAATAGTCATCTTTATTTCATCTATATTGCCGTATCCAGCCATGTAGCTATTAGCACGGGCAGCAAGGGTAGAGGTTACAAATTCCTTTGCAGAATCATACTTATCTCTAATTTCCATCATCACTTTAGGATCATGTTGGAGATAGTATTTTTGATGATACATTTCCGCATAATAGAAGGTAGATACTGGAACAATTTCAGTGTAGACTTTACTCTTTAAGTTATTTTCTATGGCAATCTTGCTTTCTATAGCCATTTGTTTTTGTTCTTCTCCATTGTAAAAAATTATAGACATGTATTGTCTTGAATGAGGGTGGTAAGTAGGTTCATGACTCCCCCAGAATATATCCAACAGTTGTTTATATGAAATTTTATCACTATTATAGTGAACTTGAATTGTTTCCGAATGATCTCCTATATCATTATAAGTAGGATTAAGTTTTTTACCACCGCAGTATCCAACGATAGTAGAAGTTACAGCATCTAGATTACCAAACTTGGCATCAGGTCCCCAGAATCATCCTAATGCTAGTGTAGCTATTTCTATATTACTCATAGGCTTCAACTCCTCTTTATATTTCAAATTAATTATTTCATAAATAGGATAGTAACAAGATAAGTATTTTCTATATGTTGCTTATGCTAAAAAATTATCTTTAATGATTAAATCTATTATATTCTTTTTGAGGTTAAGTATACAATCATAATTTTCCTAGGTGGATAAATGAATAAAATATAACATATATTATAAGGTATATAATTCATCAAGTATATGGGGGATAAAAATGAAAAAAGAATTTGTAATTTCCATTATGGTATTTATATGTTTTATGGTTGCTTTTATATTTAGTGTAAAAATTACCGAAACTCAGAACAATATATACATAAGACAAAACTATATTCAAGCAGCGGAGATGAGAGAAAACAATAAATTAGCTATTGATGCTCCGTCAGAAAAGGCCTTAGAATATCAGCAAAAGAAAGTGAATATATGGCTTTCAGGAATAGTTTTGAGTATGTTGGTACCAGCATTGTTTTTATTTACCAGGCTGTCAGTAGTATTAAGAAACTGGGCACAGAGTAAAAGCAGATTTGCTATCATAGTTTTAATACTATACTTTTCTGTTTATTACTTAATTAATGCCATAATAAGCCTGCCTCTTGATTACTACAGTGGTTTTGTCCTTAAACATGCCTATGGCCTATCTAATCAAAGTATTGTAAAGTGGGTTCAGGACCTGTTGAAAGGACTTATTTTAACTATTGCAGCAGGATCAGTTTTTATATGTATACCTTATATATTAATAAAAAGGTCTCCAAAGTACTGGTGGCTTCATATGGGAATCCTATTAATTCCAGTAATATTCTTTGTAACTCTTATAACTCCAGTATATATTGACCCTATTTTTAATAAATATCAAAATTTACAGGATAAGAAACTTGAAGAAAAAATTTATCAATTAGTAGATAAAACCTATATGAAAGATGTTAAGCTCTTTCAGGTTAACAAAAGTGAAGACACTAAGGAAATGAATGCCTATATGACCGGTGTTTTAAACACAAAAAGAATTGTGTTATGGGATACTACTGTAAAAAATCTTACAGAAGGAGAGACCCTTTCTGTTGTAGCCCATGAGATGGGACATTATTTAATGGGACATGTGTGGAAAGCTATTATTTTTGGTGGAATAGTAAGTATATTTATTTTTTATTTAGTAAATAAAAGTGCTCTTTGGATATTAGATAAATCAGGAGGAATTTTCGGCTTTAATAAGCTTCAGGATATCGCAGCAGTTCCCCTTATTATCCTTCTCTTAACGGTATATACATTTGCAGCATCACCTTTTATAAATTATTATGCAAGATATACTGAAAGGGAGGCAGATAGATTTGAGCTTGAGCTTACTAGAGACAATGAAGCATCCATGTCATCTATGATAAAACTCCATGAAAAGAGTTTAATTCTTCCAAGGCCCGGATTAGTATACGAGTTGTGGAATTATGATCACCCAACCTTTGAAGAAAGGGTAAACTTTGCCGATAAGTATAGACCTTGGGAAAAGAATGAATCTATCAAGTACGGTAAATATATAAAGTAATTTATAACCTATAGCAAAAGGATAATAAAAGACTCAGTCTTCTATTATCCTTTATTGTTAAATTACTTACTGTAGAATTTCTTTATAGTTTCACATACAAAATCTACTTCTTCCTCTGTTATTTCAGGGTATATAGGAAGGGCAAGGATTTCGCCTGAAACTCTTTCTGATACAGGGAAGTCTCCCTTCTTATGGCCTAAATAGCTGAAGCAATTTTGCAAGTGAAGAGGAATTGGATAGTAAATGCTATAACCAATTTCATTTTCTTTTAAGAAGGCAGCAAGCTCATCTCTTTTTTGAGCTAATATATTAAATACATAGTATACAGGATTTTGATCTCCTTTTATTCCTGGAATTTTTATATATTCGCAGTGGGATAGTCTTTCCTTATACCAATTGGCTACTATTTCTCTCTTTTTTATTGACTCATTCATATACTTTAATTTAACTAATAAAACAGCAGCTTGCATTGTATCTAATCTAGAGTTGTATCCTATATATTCATAGTGGTATTTTTTTGCAGCTCCGTGAACTCTTAGCATCTTTGTTTTTTTAGCCAACTCATCGTCGTTGGTTATTATCATTCCTGCATCACCGTAAGCACCTAAAGTTTTAGTTGGAAAGAATGAGAATATACCCATATCGCCAATAGAACCGGAGTGTTTGTAGGAAGAACCATTTCCCTTCCACTTCATTCCGAAGGCTTCTGCTGCATCCTCTAAAACTCTTAAATCATGTTTAGCAGCTAGATCCATAATTTTATCCATGTCTGCCATTTGTGAGAATAGGTGGATAGGTATGATACCAGCAGTATTAGAAGTTATTTTTTCTTCTATTTTATTTACATCTATATTAAATGTTTCTTCATCAATGTCTACAAACACTGGCTTTGCATTATGCTTTGCTATACAGGAAGTTGATGCTAAGAAGGTAAAAGGAGAAGTTATTACTTCTTTACCATTTTTAAATCCTAAGATATCTGAAGTCATAACTAAAGCGTCGGTACCTGAAGCTACAGCGATTGCGTGCTTAGCGCCGGTGTATTCCTTTATAGCTTCTTCAAGCTCACCTACCTGAGGTCCTAAAATAAAGCTGCCCTTTGCCATAACATCTAAAACAGCTTTATCAAATTCAGCCTTTTTCTCATTATATTCTCTAGTAGAAGTATAAAAATTAACTTTCATCTGTCTTTCCTCGCTTATATTTATAATTTTATTTTTTCATAACCTTATCCACAGCTGCAATAAGTTCTTTAGCTACATATTCTGCGTCTTCTAATGAAAGAAGAGAATATAATGGTACTGAAATCTCATTTGCATATTGTGCATAAGCATTTGGATAATTTTCTATTTTGTATCCTAAGCTTTTATATAAAGTAAACATAGGAAGAGGAGTAAAGTGAACGTTTGTCGCTATATCCTTATCCGCTAATATTTGTATAACTTCAGCTCTTTGATCTTCAGTAAAGCCTTTAACACGTAATGGATATAAATGATATGAAGTTACAGTGTCACCTTCTTTTTCAAAAGGAAGTATAGCCCAATCCTGTTCTCCAAAGAATTTAGAATAAATATCAAATATAGCTTTACGTTTTTTTAGCATATCTTCATATCTTGTAAGTTGTACCAAGCCGATAGCTGAGGCCATATCAGTAAGATTACATTTATAACCATCTGTTATTATATCGTATTGCCAAGCTCCAGCCTTCATTTTTGAAAGGGCATCCTTTGATTGACCATGTAAAGATGCTAATTTAAAATCTTTATATAAATCTTCTCTACCCTTAAAGTTATTGTTTCCGAAGCTTATACAGCCGCCTTCAGCAGTTGTGAAGTTTTTTACTGCATGGAAAGAGAATATGTGGAAATCTGCCTGACCTCCAACCCTTTTGCCTTTGTATTTAGCTCCAAAGGAATGAGAGGAATCAGATACAAAAATTATATCCTCACGATTTTTAGATTTTAACATCTGACGAACTCCGTCATAGTCTACAGGTATTCCTGCAAAATCTACAGTATAAATAGCCTTTGTTTTAGGAGTTATAGCCTCTGCTATTTTATTTGTATCTATAATAAAACTATCCTTTTCCACATCTACAAAAGTTGGCTTGATACCTCTATGCAAGCATACGCTGGAGGTAGCGGTGTAAGTGTAGGGAGTAGTTATAACTTCATCCCCTTCCTTTATATCAAAAACCTTCAAGATAAGTTCTAATCCAGCAGTGGCACTATTTAACGCTACCGCTTTATTAGTCTCCAAGTATTCTGCAAGCTTAATCTCGAACTCAGCAGTTTTAGGGCCAGAAGTAATCCAGCCGGATTTTAAAACTTCAACTACGGCATCAATTTCCTTTTGAGTAATATCTGGTGGTGAAAATGGAATCTTTTTATTCACTAAAATCAATCCTTTCTAGTTTATAAATTACTTCAAATTGTAAATATATATTTATAGATAAATAATCAATTTTTATTAAAACAACATCTTAGAAAGCATATTTTTAATTATCTATCTACAGTATGTTAAATTACCTGTGAGTTTTAATCTTTTCTTGGAAGATACCAAGATTATTTTTTTCCTTGGAAAAAACCTGTGTCTTTAGTTATATAAATTTCTCCAGATCTATTTATTTCCTTTTCTAAAAAAATAACAAGTTGTTGTAGTTTTTTTTCGTCATAAACCTCTCCCGTATTACCAGGCATAGAAAATATATAATCTATAAGAGGCATTGGGGTTTTAACCTTTAAACTATCATTATATCTCTTTAGTTTGACCTCTTTAAACCATTTTGAAACCTGTGTAAAACCATTTTCTAGTTGGAAACTTTCTGTTTCACTCCAACTCTCTGAGGTTATATTTTCACAGTTAAGTTTTGTAATTATATCTCGCATTTCTTTCATATGGTTCTTACCAATAGTAGAGGCATAAAAACATCCATTAGGTTTTAGGACCCTTCTAATTTCTGAAAAGGCCTTTTCCTTATCTAAAACATGATACAACATATGATTAGCAATTACTATATCAAAGCTGCAACTTTCAAAGGGAATACTTTGAACGTCTACCTGTTCAAAGTTGAATCTTTTTGATTTAGTGCCTAAGTTTTTTTGAGCATCTCTAATCATCCCTTGGGAAAAATCAGTTAGAGTAATCTTAGAATCCGCAGGAATTCTTCTAAAATTCTTCTTCCATAAGGTTCCGTCGCCACAACCTAGTTCAAGTATAGAGGCATTATCAGGAATATCTATTTGTTCAAAAAACCAATTCATCCATCCCTGTGTATTTGTACTAAAAAGTTCATGAATCCTTATTCTAGCTTTTAAGTTTGAAGCATTTTCATATTGTTCAGACCATTTTTTACCTATATTTATTACATTTATTATATTTATAAACTTATCCCAGTTTAACAGATGGTCATTATCTAACATATGTACAGCTTCATCAATGGCCTTTATTACCATTTGAATATGATGGATTTTTTCCTCCATTATTGATTTTTGAATTTCAAGAGACTTTTTAAAGTCATTATCACTTAAGTCATATTTCATAATATTAGCTATATCATCTAATGAAAGACCTATAAACTTTAGCGTCAAAATCTTTTGAAGTCTACCAAAATCTTTTTTGCTATATAACCTGTGTCCTAACTCATTATAGGAACTGGGGTTTAGTAAACCTATTTTGTTATAGTACCTTAGTGTTCGAAGGGTAACTCCAGCCTTATCAGCAAAATCTCCTATAGTATACAGTACTTCTTTATTTTCAGACATTAGATCACCTCTACATAAAACATTTTAACACATGACGCTAGGTAAGGTGCAAGGTTTTTTTTCCAAGGGTTCTAAATTTAATCACATTTCCTACCTAAGCAAAGTATTATAATATTAAAGAAACTTTTCAGCTTAAGATGATAAGGAGGGATTCTATGGGACACAGAAAGGGATGTAAGTATTGCAGATATAAGTATTTTGGCTGCTGTGAGTATTGTCATATGTTCAATTTAGCTCCAGGATCACACCTGATTTTACTAATAATAGTTGCCAAGCTTTGGTTTAAGTATAGGGGACTAGGTAGTATTTTGAAAAGGTAATAGAGAACAATTCTACAAGTATTATATTCTAAAAAATAAAAAATTGTTATCAGAGCTTAAGAAGATTTTTTCTAAAGAAATTTTCTTGGGCTTCTTATTTTTTATATTTAAGATATTATAAACCGTGATACATGAAAATATTATGACTAGCCTATAGTGATTAGAGACTATTAATCATACTGTTAAAGGGCTGATAGAATTTATTAGAACTTAAAGTATTCTGTAACTATAATAGTAACAAAGCACTTAGCTACAGTTTATAGTAGCTAAGTGCTTTGTAAATACTTAATCAGTATGTCTAGGATTTTTTGAAACAATTTGTATTGATTTAACAAGTTCCTGTATAACGTCTGTATTAAATTGCATTTTTAATTCATTAACTTTTGTATAAAGAATTCCCTTGTCTGAGACAACATACAGAGGCTTTAAGTTATTCAAAGCAATTGCCCTTATATCATCTAAGCATCTCTCACACCTGCAAACATCTTCAAAACCCTCTAGAATTGATGGCAATAGATTGTCAACAACAATCTCCATATAATTTGTAATCATTTATATCTCCCTTTCTGAGAAGCATTTATATATTAATTTTCCTCATATATTTATATTATTGATTTAGAGAAAGTTTGTCTATAATTATTTAATTTTTCAAAAATTTAAAGAACATACTGCTAAATAAATGATTTATACATATCCTTAACTATTCTTTATCTAAAAGTGCAGTGCACCATTCATTACTTTGTTTCTTATCCTTAACCTTGTATCCATAGGAGATAACTTCATCAATGACCTTATAAAAGCTCCATTCTACAAGACCAGATATTAGTAACTTGCCTTTTTCCTTAAGGTGAGAGTTTATAAAATCCATAAAACCTTGAAGTTCTTCTCCTCCGATATTAATGAAAATACAATCAAAGTCTTTATCTAAAGTTATTTCGCCATTAAGTGCATCACCTACAACCACTTGGATATTATTTAAACCATTAAGAGAAGCATTATACTCCACTTCATCTTTAACATCTCTGATATCTAGGGCTGTAACATTTTTGGCACCTTTAATAGAAGCAGCTAAGGAAAGAATTCCAGAGCCAGCACCTATATCAAGGACAGTTTTATCATTAAAGTCTTCTTCAAGTATAAATCTCAGACAATCCTGAGTAGTTTCGTGAAGGCCGGTGCCAAAGGCTCCCTGAGGTATGAAATTAATTTTGCTTTTGTCTTTTGCATCATAATCTGGAGCAGCAATGATCCAATCATTATTCAAATCTATAGGCTCAAAGGAAGTTTCAAAGCTAGGTATATCAATTTTTGTAACTGTTACTTCAGATACTTCTAAGCTTTCCTTTATGATATTCAACTGTCTATTCACTTCTTCTTCATTATCCGTTTCTACTACTATTTTAAGATCTATAATTTCATTATTTTTCTCATAGTAACCATATCCATATTCCGTAGTAGTTACCTCAATAGGGGCTTCATAAAAAACATTATATATGTCAAAGAGATAAAGCTTTTCAATAGCAATGTCTACCTTGCTAACTGGGTATTTAACTGTAATTTGATACATAAAAATCCTCCTAACAATGTTGCTTCTTGTAATCCAATGTCATTAAAGTTATATATTCATTTAACTTCCAATTTATTTTAAAGCAATAATGCTTATATTTCAATATTTAGAGCATATATTTATTCTGTTAGATTATATAAAATCTAAGTTGTTTTTAATAATCACTCTAAAAGGAGGACTAAGTTATGGTATCAAGAAATTTAGAGGAGGCAAGGGAAGCTTATAAAGAAAAAAATATTGAAGCCACAATAGAGGCACACAAGAAAACATCTTTAAAGGCACAGGAGAATCATAATCAGGAACAAGGTCAGTATATAAAAAGCTTAATATATGGAGGTTTAGATGGAATTATCACTACCTTTGCTGTAGTGGCAGGGGTAGCTGGGGCAGCTCTTTCACCTAGTGTAGTATTAATCTTAGGGTTTGCAAATCTTGTAGGAGATGGCTTATCTATGGCTATAGGAGACTATCTAAGTACTAAGGCGGAAACTGAATACAAAGAGGCAGAAAGAAAGAGAGAGGCCTGGGAAGTTGAGCACTATCCTGAGGGAGAAAAGCAAGAATTAATGGAGTTGTATATAGAGAAGGGAATAGCTGAGGAAGATGCCAAAATTGTAACAGAGATATTTTCGAAAAATAAAGAAGCTTGGATAGATATTATGATGGTTGAGGAACTTGGAATAATTGAAGAAAATGAGTCTCCAGTTAAAAATGCTTTAGTTACCTTTTTTTCCTTCGGAATATTTGGATTAATACCACTAATTGCTTATGTTTTTTCTAAATTTATTCCTTCTATTAACAGCGAAGGAAATATGTTTTTTCTTTCTTGCATTTTAACAGCCCTTACTTTATTTATTTTAGGAGCATTAAAAGTAAAGATTACAGGCAAGAATTGGATTAGGTCAGGCCTAGAAATGCTTATTGTAGGAGGTCTTGCTGCCGGCGCTGCGTATCTAATCGGTGCATTGTTCTCTGGTTTAGCATAGATAGGTTTCGTGATAGAGGTGCAAAAAGCTGTAGATAATGCTGTAGGAAAGCTGCTTTCTGCCTTAGTATTATAGGAAAAAAGTGAAACTAAATTTAGTATGTCCTGGGTAATAATGGCATATTGGATTGCAACAAACCATACTATTAAAATTTAGTATGGTCTTTTTTTCTATTAACTGTTAGAATTATTAAAGGCTAATTAAAAAGTGAAAGGATATATTAAATATGGGAAAAACATTAGTTTTAGCAGAAAAACCTTCTGTAGGTAGAGACTTAGCAAAGGTTTTAAAATGTAATACAAAAGGAAATGGATATATAGAGGGAAGTAAATATGTCGTAACGTGGGCTTTAGGCCATTTAATTACACTGGCAGACCCAGAAGCATACGATGAAAAGTATAAAAAATGGAGCATGGACACACTTCCTATGCTTCCAAATAGAATGAAACTTACTGTGATAGGTAAAACCGCAAAGCATTTTAATGATGTTAAGAAGGTTATGAACAGAAACGATATAGATGAATTAGTTATAGCAACAGATGCTGGAAGAGAAGGGGAGCTTGTAGCTCGTTGGATTATAGAGAAGGTAGGTTTCAAAAAACCTATAAAACGTTTATGGATTTCTTCTCAAACAGACAAGGCAATTCTAGATGGTTTTAGAAACTTAAAACCTGGAAGGGAATACGAGAATCTATATCAATCTGCTGTGTGTAGATCAGAGGCTGATTGGATTGTAGGATTAAATGTTACAAGAGCGTTAACCTGTAAATATAATGCTCAACTTTCTGCTGGAAGAGTACAGACTCCAACTGTTGCTATGATAGTTGAGAGAGAAGAGGAAATAAAGAAGTTTAAGCCAAAGGATTACTTTAATGTTATAGGAACTGCTAAAGGATTCTCTCTTCAATGGCAGGATAAAAGTGGGAATATAAGAACCTTTGATGAGAGTAAGGCAAAGGAGATTTCTGTAAAGGTTACTGGTAAGAGTGGTGAGATTGTAGAGATAACTGAAAGTGATAAGAAAAAACATGCTCCTAATCTATATGATTTAACAGAACTTCAAAGGGATGCCAATAGAATATTTGGCTATTCTGCAAAACAAACTCTTTCTATAATGCAGAGATTGTATGAGAATTATAAGATTTTAACCTACCCAAGAACAGATTCAAGATATATTTCCAGTGATATTGTAGCTACATTACCGGATAGATTAAAGGCTGTATCCGTAGGAAACTATGCTAAATTTACTAATGAAATATTAAAAAGTAAGATTAAAGCTCATAAGGGATTTGTAGATGATAGTAAGATTTCAGATCACCATGCAATTATTCCAACAGAACAGAAGGTTATACTAGCTTATTTAAGCAGTGAGGAAAAAAATATTTATGATTTGGTAGTTAAGAGATTTTTAAGCGTTATGCTTCCTCCTTTTGAATATTTACAAACTACTGTTAAAGCAGAAGTAAACGGAGAGACTTTTATAGCTAAAGGAAAGATAGTTAAATCAAAGGGATGGAAAGCTGTCTATGATAGGGAAAATGACCTTGATAGCAGTGATGATGTAAATGACAATGAGGTAAAAGAGCAACTTCTGCCTATGGTTAAAAAGGGAGATAGTATATCCTTTACAAAGGTAAGCATAAATAAATCTCAAACAAAGCCACCGGCAAGATTTAATGAAGCAACGCTGCTATCTGCAATGGAAAATCCTCAAAAATACGTTCAACTAGACAAAGAAGCTTCCAAAACCCTAGGAGAAACAGGGGGACTTGGTACTGTTGCAACAAGAGCAGATATAATAGAAAAGCTATTTAATTCTTTTTATATAGAAAAAAGGGGCAAAGAAATAGTTCCTACTTCAAAGGGAAAACAGCTTATAGAGCTAGTTCCATCAGATTTAAAATCGCCTCTATTAACTGCTAAGTGGGAAAGAGAGTTAGACTTAATTAGTAAAGGGAGATTAAAGGGAAATACCTTCGTAAACAATATGAGAGGTTATGCTACAAAGCTTGTAGAGGATGTAAAAGAAAGTACTGATAAATTTAAACACGATAATCTAAGTGGACAAAAATGTCCTAATTGTGGAAAATACATGCTTGAGGTTAATGGTAAAAATGGAAGAATGCTTGTATGCCAGGACAGAGAATGTGGACACAGAGAAAACCTTGCTAGACTTACTAATGTAAGATGTCCAGAGTGTCATAAGAAACTTGAATTAAGAGGGCAGGGAGAAGGACAGATTTATGTTTGTACTAACTGTAGCTTTAGAGAAAAACTCTCATCCTTTAAGAAGAGATTTGAAAAAAATAGTGGTAAAGTAGATAAAAAAGACGTAGCAAAGTATATGAAGAAGATGAAGCAGGAAAGTGAAGCTCCAATGAATTCTGCACTAGCAGAAGCTTTAGCTAAATTAAAGTTAAAGTAGCAAAAATAAGGCAAGGTTAAGCATAGTTCTGGACCTTGTCTTATTTTATTATTTTAATAAGTCTTCTTTATTTTTAATTGATTGTATTAATTATATTAATTAAGAGGGGATTAGTAATATAATCTTTAGGAAGCTTTTTTTGGTTTATCTAATTTGAGTTTTGTATATATTTTTTCAATTTGCTCATCTATATCATTAAGTTTATATACCAGTTGTTTTGAATATTCTTTTTTAAACTTTTTACTAAAAAGGCATTTAAATATCTTCATCATAATTCTCCTCTCAACAATATCCTTATTGTTTTTATGATTTAATTATAGTTTTCAGATATAAAGAAATTATGAAGAACCAATTCTAAAATCGTTATTTATTAATTGTAGCTATAGTAGTATTACTGGTAAGATATGTTTTTAAGAAGGGTTAAATGAAAAAATACTTAAAAATTTACTATTTTATTCTTAAAAAGTATTGACCTATTTTAAAAATGCTGATATAATAACTAATGTCGAAGGGACATGGAAAGATGGTCGAGTTGGTTTAAGGCACCGGTCTTGAAAACCGGCGTACGGGTGACCGTACCGTGGGTTCGAATCCCACTCTTTCCGCCAAAACATCTAGCGATTTGCTAGATGTTTTTTTATTTAGTTATATGTGAATAGGTAAGGTAGGTATTCTATTAAAGGTACCTACCTTTTTTTATTATATAAACATAATAAAAAATAAAAGGTAACCAAAAGTATACTAGAATACTTAAAAGTGTATATTGATAACTTATAATAAGCAGTCTATGATATAATTAAGAAAATATTAGAAGTATGGGGTGTGAAAAATGATTAGAGATCTAGTTTTAAAGAACAGAACCTACAGAACCTTTTACCAGAATGAAAAAATAACTATGAATACTTTAAAAGAGCTTATAGACTTAGCTAGAGTAACTTCTTCTGGGATGAATATGCAATCCTTAAAATATGTATTATCTAACAGTGAAGATAAAAATGAGAAGATATTTAATACTCTTAAATGGGCAGGCTATTTAAAAGATTGGGATGGTCCAACAGAAGGAGAGAAACCATCAGCATACATAGTGATGCTTCAAGATTTAACCTTAAGCAAAAATAGTCTTTGGGATTCTGGATTAGCTGCACAAAGTATTCTTCTTGGTGCTGTAGAAAAAGGCTTTGGTGGTTGTATGTTTGGAAATGTAGATAGAAAAACCTTAGCTGAAGAGCTGCAATTAGGAGAGGAATACTCAATAATTATGGTTATAGCTTTAGGAAAGCCAAAGGAAGTTGTTAAATTAGAGCCTCTTAGTCAATCGGGAGACATAAAATACTATAGGGATGAAGATGGAGTTCATCATGTTCCGAAGAGAGCTTTAGAAGATCTAATACTAGATAAATAAAAGGTGAAATTTTTTTAATTAGGAAAATCCCCTTAATAGATATTTACAATAACTTATATATCTATTAGGGGGATAAAATTTTCCCAGCTAGAGAAATTACTTTATCAGTTCTTTGATTTTCAATAGGCTTTGATTTAAGCCTTTAATAGCAAGTTCACCCTTTTGTGAGTTCTTAAGATCACCTGAGATAGTCTTGTTTATCATATCTAACTCATTAATTTTCTGGTTTATTTTAGCTGAATCTGAGTTGCTGAAACCATCCTTAAGTGAAGAGAATAAGTCTATGTATGAATTAAAATAACTTATTAGCTTCTCTACAGCTTTTAGTTCTTCTTCTATGCCATTTATATAGCTAGTTTTAAGGATTTCTAAAGTACTAGGAGGCTTTAGGTTAGAAACCTCAGTTTTAAGAACAATTAGATCTTCCTTATACTTTTCAAGTATAGTCTTGCCATCTCCATATATTTGTGTAAGGCTGCTAAGGGAGTCAGATATTTCTGAAGCAGTAGTTAGTTCTGAAATACTTTTTACAGAGTTGACCTTTGCAAAAGTTTCATCTATATAATTAGAGGTAGTTGTACATTTCTTTATAAAACTTTCACAATACTGGGACAAACTATTTAAGTATTTTTTCTCAGCTTCTTTAATGTTATCCGCTCCTTTTAAGACATATTCAACGGATAAGTCAATAGAAGCTAACCCTCCTAATAGGATTAAGTTTTTATAATTTTTACTTTCTATAAAGCTTTTTTGATTGGATATATTCTGACCATCTGTGAGAATAATCGGTGCATTTAATTTTGCAGCTAAAGCACTACCAGATAATGCATCAGGAAAATTTGAGCCATTTGCAATTATTGCAGTATCAGTTTCTAAATTAAAGTAATTAGATATACTTAGTGAAGTGTCATATCTATCATTACCAGAGATTCTTACTAATTCACTATCATTTAAGGTCGGCACAAGTTTTTTTAGTTCATCTACTACTGAGTCTTTAATAGAACCTTGTCCACCTATCAAGTAAATCTGCTCAGGTTGTAAATTGGAGATAATATCCTTTGCTCCATCTGGCAGGTGGTCGGAATCTGTCATCAATATTGGGTACTGCTTTGAGGCTGCAACACTGGATATACTAATAGCATCGGCAAAGCCATATCCATTTGCAATGACAACAGGGGTTCCCTTTTTAACATCTATAAAATTAACTATAATTTTATTTGTTTCAAATCTATTTACTCCACCTAACCGCACTACATTACTATATCCAAGATTTTTAAAATGACCGATAAATTCATCACTTATGGATGCTTGTTCGCCTAATAAATAAATAGTTCCATTTTTATTTAAATGACTTTTTATGTATTCTGTGGAATCATAGCTTTCTGCTACTGTGTTTCCTAAAAGTAATATAGGGCCATTGAATTTTTTTGAAAGTAAACTACCAGAAAGTGCGTCAGGAAAGTCTTTTCCACTGGCTAGAATAACGGCATTATGTAAGCTATTACCAAAATTAGTTGATATATTAACTGAGGTTTTGTATCTATCCTGTCCAAAAATTCTTTTAATATTGTAGAGGTTTTTTGCACTTACTGTATTTGAAATGCTAATTACTAGAATAGATGCTGCAATTAAACTTAATATCTTTTTCAAAGTATACACAACTCCTTTACTGTATAATATTAAGATTTTACCACAAAAATACAAAAAATAGTATAGCCTATTTAATATTTTGGATATATAGGTAGTTAATATAAACATATGAATATATTTATAAAGAACATTGCAAAATAAATATATGTTTAAAAGTACTTTATGGTATAATTTACCTAACAATGTTTGTTTAAGGGGGTTGACAATATGAGTAGATATGAAAGAAATATGAAAATGCTTTCTAAGGAGGAAAACTCTAAACTAAAAAGTTTTAAGGTCTGCGTTATAGGTTGTGGAGGACTAGGAGGATACATAATTGAAATGTTAGGCAGATTAGGAATTGGCCGCATAACTGCAGTAGATGGAGATGTATTTGATGAAAGTAATCTAAACAGACAACTTTTATCAAATTGTAACAATTTGGGGAAAAGGAAAGCAATGGAAGCAAAAGAAAGAATGAAACTAGTAAATCCTGAGATAGAGGTACAGACCATAACCGATAGAATAACAGAAGAAAATATATTAAGTGTATTTTCAGATCAGGATGTAATAATAGATGCAGTGGATAATATTAAGACTAGATTTTTGATAAAAGATGCTGCAGGAAAGCTAAATAAGCCAATGGTACATGGTGCAATTGCTGGTTGGTATGGACAAGTCTCAACTATATTTCCTGGAGAAAAAACCTTAGAGAAAATTTATCCTAGAAAGGTGGAGAAGGGCATCGAGAAAGAACTTGGAAATCCATCTTTTACTCCAGCATTAGTTGCATCCATAGAAGTAAGCGAAGTATTAAAAATATTGCTTGGAAGAGGAGAACTGCTTAGAAACAAAGTACTGCGTATTGATTTATATGATCAAGTCTATATGACATTAGATATGTAAAGATATAAAATCAGTATACTTTATTTAATATTTTTCATGTTAAAAAATGGAGCTTATAAAAATAAAGTTTAAGCAAGTTATTTTTATAAGCTCTAACGTTATCTATAAAGTTAAACTAAGAATAAGTTGGAAGTTTAGAGCAGGTAGTCATCGGATAAATTCACACAATATTTTTCTTCTAATCTAATAGGATAATAGGATTTTTTTGCCTTTCTTAATCCCTCTATACCTAAGTCCTGCTCTCTATTAATAAATTTCACATCAGTAAAATACTTTTCTACAAAGGTCTTATTTATAAAAGAATAAATTCCCCTTATATCAGATCGTCCTTTCTCTATATGAATTATAGCCATGTCTTTGTTTACAGATTCTCCTATTGTAAAGGCAGATATGACATCATCTACATAAATAGCAATTCCCTTTAGATTAAGGACATCCATATTTTTTATCAGTTCTTTTATACCTTTTAGTTCATAGGATAAATACTCATCACCATTATATTTTTCCTCATGCCAGATTTCTGCAGCCTTTATGCAATCTTCTCTTACAGATTCTTCAGAAAGGTCTTTAACAGAATAATCATAGGTTTTAGTAAAATAATTATAGTGATTTTTCTTACTGTGTAGTTTTTTACCGGATAAAGTTGCTAATTTTGAACTATCATATATATAGTCAAAATTATCTATATCATCTTCCACTTCTATTTCATCACCATAAATATCTTTTAATTCCTTTAAAAATGATTTCTCGACATCTTTAAAGAGATATTTCATCTTGTTTTTTAATCTGTACTCTTTCAACAGTTCAATTACTTTTTTAAGATTTTCATTATTGTATCCCATAGGCTGCATAAAATGATAGTTTCCTTTGAAATCTTTCTTTTTAATAATTAATACTCCGTTATAAATTGTATATGTTATATCACAGCCTTTTCTCCAAATAAGAAGATTAGCAAAGGAATATTCGCAGGTATTAAAATTATATTCGTTTAAATATCTATCAAAAATCCATTTATCATCAATAGTAAGGGGACTAAAGCAGAGTTCTTCATGATTCTCTTCTTCTTGTAGTTCATTATATTCTATTCTGTCACAGACACCAATAGTATTCAATGTTAGCATAAATACACTCCCTGTCTTTTTATTTACAAAATTTGCTTATATTACTCTTTAATTATATAACTATGTGTATATATTAGTGAAGTATGCACTTTTATGTTTTATGGTATAAAAAAGATACTACTATATATATTAATACTTAGAGTATATTTTGCAAACATCAATATACATAAGTATAGTAAGTAAAACTAAGAAATAAGGACATGAAAAGGTTTTATATATTAATTTCTTCCCATTCTGGTCTTAAAATGCTGTATAAATACATATCATGTCTTTTTCCGTCTCTATGTATAAATTCTCTGTAAGTCCCTTCTTTCTTAAATCCTAGATTTTCATATAATTTCAATGCTGGTTTATTATAGGATAATACATTAAGGCCAATTCTGTGTAAATTTAATTCTTGAAAACCAAATTCCATTGTAAGTGCCAGGGCTTCCTTTCCTATTCCCTTACCTCTATAGGTATTATCGCCTATACCTATATATATTACTGCAGTACTGTTGTTCCATAGTATATTTTCAAAACCAGTTACGCCTACAAATTTATCCTCCTCAATAGTCCTTATTGCAAAGATATATCTATCATTTGAATTTTTTATTTCCTTTAACATTTCATTAAGTTCACTTTCACACTTAGGAATTGCTGGAATCATATCATAAAGTCTTAAAAAGTTAATATCGTTATACCATGACTCAAAAATAGTTAAGTCACTTTCCTTTAAAGAAGTTAGTCGTACATTACTGCCTTTTAGTAAATTATTTATTAGCATTTTATCACCTTTCCGTTATTTAAGTAGACTTTATTTAAGTCAAGGTTTATTATAACTTATCATAATATGTGTATACAACATTATAGTTTTTTAACTGATAGTTGAGAAAAATTGTCTTATATAGATTTTATGCATTTATTACTGACATACATCTACCCATTGAGCACCAGTAATATTTTGCATATCTAAGGGAGTAATTTTAAGTGCTGCATTTATGGCACCAGCAGCAGGGTAAACATATTCGAAGTTCTGGAGGGATATATCTAAATAAATGTCCAAGGGATTTTTCAAACCAAAGGGACATACTCCGCCTACGGGGTGACCGGTGATTTCCTCTACCTCACTAAGGTCTAACATTTTGGCCTTAGTATTAAATGTTTCTTTATATTTCTTATTATTAATTTTAGCATCTCCACGAACTACAATAAGTATATCCTTTTCCTTTAATCGGAAAGCCAACGTTTTAGCAATTAATTTAGGCTCTACTCCTATTGCACTTGCTGCCTGATCCACAGTTGCACTGACATCATCTAGTTCAAAAACAGGGTCCTGATGAGTTCTTTCAATAAAGTAGTTTCTTACACTTTCTATGCTCATTATATTACCTCTTTTCACAAACAATTATTATTTATTAGTTTATTTTATAAAACAGCCCTTTGTCAAGTGTTAGGCAATATGGATTAAAATGTATTTTCACATAATCATTTAATGAAAGTTATCTTTCTTAGGAATTTAAAAAGCTTATCTATAATAAGATAATACTAATGTAAATATAAGTTCAAGGAGATAAAAAATGATTAGTGTTAGCAAATTATTGTGTGGAACTGAAAATTATGGAGATAGTTTACGGTATATTAAGGGAGCTGCAGAGCAAAAGTATGGTGTAAGTGAAGGTAAAGGTCCGGTAGTAGTTTGGAATTGCACAAGAACTTGCAACTTAAATTGTATACACTGCTATGCAGATTCAAAAAATATGAAATATGAAGGAGAATTGACCTTACAGGAAGGAAAAGATTTTATAGAGGATCTAGCAAAATTTAAAGTGCCAGTTATACTTTTCTCTGGAGGAGAACCTCTTATGAGAAATGATATCTTTAATTTATTAGAGCATAGCAGTAAATATAATATCCGAAGTACTATTTCCACTAATGGAACTCTTTTAAGCAAAGAAGTCTGTCTTTCTTTAAAAAGATTTAATGTTGGTTATATTGGAGTAAGTTTAGATGGAGTAGGAAGTAGTCATGATAAATTTAGAAGAACTAAGGGAGCCTTTGATAAAGCTTTGCTAGGAATAAGGAATTGCCTAGAAAGTGGACAAAAGGCTGGACTGAGATTTACTATAAACCGGCATAA
Source organism: Clostridium tanneri (assembly GCF_033659955.1). NCBI lineage: Bacteria > Bacillati > Bacillota > Clostridia > Eubacteriales > Clostridiaceae > Clostridium > Clostridium tanneri. Next base: position 68,789 of record NZ_JARUJP010000009.1, on the reverse strand, counting down.
CTTTAATCAACTAGAGGACATTTTTAGACTAATAAAAGAGGAAAATATACCAAGAGTATGTTTTTATCACTTAGTTTATTCTGGAAGAGGAAACGAAATGATAAAAGAAGATATTAGCCACGAGGAATCTAGAGAAGTTATGGATTTAATAATAAGAAAGACTTTAGAGTTTGGAGAAAAGACTGAAATACTAACAGTAGATAATCATGCAGATGCAGTTTACATCTATTTGCAGGCACAAAAAAGATATCCAAGCCTAGCTAATAGGGTGTTAAATCTTATAAAGATAAATGGAGGAAATCGCTCTGGCATGGCTTTTGGAAATGTAGATTTTAGAGGAAATGTTCACCCAGATCAATTTACCTCTCATTATAACTTTGGCAACATAAGAGGAAAAAGCTTTAGTGAAATATGGAAAAAAAGCTCTCATCCAATTCTTCAGGGACTTAGGGATAGAAAACCATTGTTGAAAGGACGTTGTAGCCACTGCAGATGGCTTAGCTTATGCAATGGTAACTTTAGATCAAGAGCAGAAGCTGTTACTGGAGACTTCTGGGAATCTGATCCCGCTTGTTATTTAACAGATAAAGAAATAGAGAGTTGAAAGGAGTAATATATGATTATATCATGGAATACCACTAATAAGTGCAATATGTATTGTGAGCACTGTTATAGGGATGCTGGTAAGGAAGACAGCTTAGAGCTTACTACTGAAGAGGGAAAAGCACTAATAGAGGAAATTGTTAAGGCGGGCTTTAAAATAATGATTTTTTCAGGAGGGGAGCCTTTGATGAGGGAGGATATCTTCCAGCTAATAAGTTATGCCTCCAACTTAGAACTTCGTCCAGTATTAGGAAGCAATGGCACACTTATTTCCCCTAGTACAGCATTAAAATTAAAAGAATCAGGAATTAAGGCTGTAGGGATAAGTTTGGATAGCTTGAATGCAAATAAACATGATAGATTCAGAAACTACAGCGGTGCTTGGAGAGATACATTATACGGAATGAAAAATTGTAGGGATATAGGACTACCCTTTCAAATTCATACTACAGTGATGGATTGGAATAAAGATGAGGTACTGCACATTACTGATTTTGCTAGTGCAATGGGGGCAATAGCCCACCATACCTTTTTTTTAGTACCAACAGGTAGAGGAGAAAATATTGAAAAGGAAGCTGTAAATCTAGATGATTACGAAAGACTGCTTTCAGATATCATGAAAAAACAAAAAGAGATAGATATTGAGTTGAAGCCAACCTGTGCGCCTCAATTTATTAGGATTGCAGAAAACATGGGGATAAAACTTAGATTTAGTAGAGGCTGTCTTGCAGGCTTAAGCTATTGCATCGTAGGTCCAAGGGGAGATGTTCAGCCTTGCGCTTATTTAAAGGAAGTAGCAGGCAATGTAAAAGAAACTGACTTTAGTACAATATGGAAGGAAAGCAAAATTTTTAAGGATTTGAGGACTTTAGATTATAAAGGAAGCTGCGGTAGATGTAAATATAAGAATATCTGTGGGGGATGCAGGGCAAGAGCTGCATATAACAACGATGGAGACTATATGTCAGAAGATACTCTGTGTATATATTCATGAAAACTATAGCTATTTCAAAAATCTTTAATATGTAAAATAGTTCATCCAGTATTAGGTGTTCTAAGGAGGTGCAAAAATGGATGAAATTGATAAAAAATTATTAGATATTACACAAAATGGATTACCAATGGTAAGTAGACCCTTTTTGGCCCTAGCGGAGAAATTAAAAATTGAGGAAAGAGAAGTTATATATAGGCTGGAAAGTCTAAAAAATAAAGGATATATAAGAAGAATGGGTGGGGTCTTTGACTCTAAGAAATTAGGGTATTGTAGCACACTTTGTGCCATTAGTGTACCGAAGAATAAGGTAGAGTATGTATCAAAGGTTGTAAATAGTTACGATGAAATCACACACAATTATATAAGAGACCATACTTATAATATGTGGTTTACCATTATAGCGCCATCAAGAGAAAGGATAGAGGAAATCATGACTGCTATTAAAAAAGAAGGTGAGGTTTTAGATATGATTGATCTTCCAGCAGTGAGGCGTTTTAAGGTAAAAGCTTCTTTTAAGCTTTCGGAGGTATAGCTATGGTAAATGAAGTGCAAAAAAAAATTATTAATAGTTTATCTAAGGATATGCCACTTTCGCCAGAGCCATATAAAGCTATTGCTATGGAACTGAAAATTACTGAAGAAGAGCTGCTGGATAACTTACAACAACTACATCAAAAGGGAATTCTACGCAGGGTTGGAGCAGTTTTATACCATAGAGAGGCTGGATATAAAGGCAACGCCATGGTTGTATGGAAAGTACCAGAAGAGAGAGTGGATGAAGTTGGAAAGATAGCAAGCACCTTTAATGAAATCACCCACTGTTATGAAAGAACTACAGGGGAAAGATGGAGATATAATTTTTTTACAATGGTTCATAGTTGCAATTTACAGCAGTGTGAAGTAGAGATAAATAAGATTTCCAAGGCTATTGGTATATATGACTATAAGGTTTTGCATAGTATTAAAGAACTTAAGAAAAGCAGCATGAATTATTTTTAATTACTAAAAAACTTAAATCACTGCAATTATTATGCAGTGATTTTTTATTCTTAGGCTTTCTTATAATTTGTTATTATCATCAGATTGTCAAAGTATACATAGTTAAAGATATGAGGAGAGTTTTGCGATTTTGCAGTAAGACCAAAGTTTGGATCTACAGAAAAGTAGTTAATACTAGATACAGTTAAACTCTGAAGAAAGTCATTAAAAATAAGTCTTTTTGAATAGCTATGTTCTGCATCTAGTTCATTAACTGTACAGTAGTATAGAAAAGTTTCATAATCATAAATTACTTTGTAATTTAAACTATAACCATTGTAAAGGGTTATTTTAATGTTTCCTGCCAGAGATTCTGCTTTAATACTATGAATTTTTTCTATTTGATATTGAGTTAAATTAGGAAAACTATTATACAAAAATAAATTCTTTGATGGTAAGTAATTAAAAAGAACTTTACAGCTATTGCTGGATATAAAGGCAAAAATGTGATTATCATAAAGTACTAGTTCTTCAGTAAACCCATAATCCGTTTCAAATATTATAGTTTTACTGGGCATATTATAGATTTTCACAATAAGTTTATTTAGGTCTGCTATTTTCTCTGCTGAAAAATGCCTCTCTTCACAGTAGTTAAGAAATACGTTGTAGGTGCTTAAAAATTTAATTTCCTTTCCCTTCACAGATATAGAATGTATGATAAACACCCCCCAATTCCCTTTAATAATTTGTTAACAAAACCTATTAAGTTTTATATTCTATTATATGAAAAAGGAATAAAAACTGTTAATATGAAAAATATTTTGGAGATTGAAGGAATAGCAGAAACTTGAAAGAATAATAATCAAAAATAGATAGTATTTAATAGTATGATAGTAAGAAGAGAATTTCAAGCTAGAGTAATTTCAGTAAGCTACTTCCAAATAAAATTTTGCTTCTAAAACTATAATTAGAGGAGTGATAATATGTCAGAAATTCTTGTGAATGTAACTAGAGGACCTTTAGTAGAAAGTATTCATAGAGGAGACATAGCTGTAGTTGATAGCAAAGGAAAGCTATTGTATTCAACTGGTGACCCGTATAAGGTTACTTATATGCGATCAGCAGCAAAACCAATTCAAACTCTAAATGTAATCATAAGTGGTGCAGCAGATAAGTTCAATTTAAATGATAAAGAATTAGCCATAATGTGTGCATCCCATTATGGGGAAGATTTTCACAGAAAAGTTATAGAAGGAATAATGAAGAAAATTGGATTACCTATATGTAATTTACTCTGTGGAGCTACTTTATCATTAAGTACCGAATATACAAAGGAATTATTGTGGAATCATGCTAAACTTAATCCAACTAATACAGATTGTTCAGGAAAGCACGCAGGAATGCTTGCAGTGTCACTACTTAAAGGTTATAGTGTAAATGATTACAACCTAGAAACACATCCAGTGCAGAAAGAACTTAAGAAGATAACCTCAGAAATTTGCGAAATTGAAGAAGAAAAGATTTCAATTGGCACAGATGGTTGTACAGTTCCTGTCTATGGAATTCCATTGTATAATATGGCATTAGGCTTTGCTAAGATAGCCAACCCTGATGGTTTATCAGATAAATACAAGATTGCTTGTAGGAGAATATTTAAGGCTATGAATGACTGGCCTGAGATGATAGCAGGTACTGATGGATTTTGCACAGAGCTTATAAAAAATTCCCATGGTAAGCTTATAGGAAAGCTTGGAGCTGAAGGGGTTTACTGCATCGGAGTAAAAGGAATGGATTTAGGTATAGCTTTAAAAATTGAAGATGGAAGCTATAGGGCAGTTTGGCCTGCAGTAATGAAGTGCTTAGAGGAGCTGAAAATATTAGAAGACAGTGAACTTAATGCCTTAGATAGGTTTAGAAAGGGAAAGAATTTAAACAATATAAAGGTTCAGGTAGGAGAAGTTAAATCTGTATTTAATTTAAAGAAGCTTGACTAGTCAAGCTTCTTTTAGGTTATTTTAATTTCTTCAATTTCCTTAACTTTTATAAGGTCATTTATGGCTTTAGCTTTTATTCCAAAGTAAGTAGTTCCCCAAACTCCAACTAATATCATAATGGACCCTAGAAGATGATAATATTTAAATTGCTCATGTAATATTACAACTCCCGCTACTATAGATACTATTGTAGAAAGATTTGAGAAAACAGCAGATTTTGATGCCTCTATCTTTGACAGTGTAAAGTTAACTAGTAAGAAAGCTATAACAGAGGACAGAATCCCTAAATAAGTAATAGAAATAATGAAATCCTTATTATGCAGAGGCTTAAAGTAATCTAGAAGAGTACCATAAATAGCATGATTAATAATCAATACTCCATTAAAGACTATAGCACCTAAACCCATCATAAAATAGGTTATTTCCATAGGTGTAAAGCTTGAAGAAAGTTTTCTTGACATTATATTAAAGGCAGCAGCTGATATTACAGTAATTATAAGTAGAACTATTCCCAAAATACTTGTACTGCCAGAATCAGTACTGTTCATAAAGGCAATGAAACCAACACCTGCAACGGATATAGATATAAATGCAAACTGAGCTTTGGAAGCTCTCTCTTTAAGAAAGTAAGATGCCATTATTGTAACAATTACAGGTATAAGGGCTATCATAACTCCAGCTAAAGAGGAGGATGAGAATTTAATACCATAGGTCTCAAATATAAAATAAATTACTGGCTGCATTAGTGCGAGAAAAAACAAGTTTTTCACAGGTTTATTTCTGTAATCAACTTTCACAACCTTAAGCAGCACAAGAATAGTCATTACTGAAAAAGCCGCTAGAAACCTAAAAGATAGCAGGCTAAAAGGAGATGCCACATTTAATGCCTTTTTAGAAAAAAGAAAGCTTAAACCGAATATTAAAGATGTAGTTGTAGCTGATATATAGGGCAGCCAATTATGATTTTTAAACATATACGTCCTCCGAAAATAAGAAATTATTTTACATACAGATATATAATACAATCAAAATATATGGCATTGCAATAAAGAATTATAAATTTAAGAATCTGTTATAAGAAAAGTATTAATTTTATGTTAAATAATTGTAACAAAACTAATAAAAGTAAGTATAATAAATTGAGTAGCAATTTTTATTTGATAAAAGTTAACCTTGATTTGTAGAGGAACTTCTAAATAGCTTACATATTATTAATTAGAGGAGTGAATCTATGAAAAGGAAAAAAATTTTATCTATTTCCATTATTATTGTTTTTGTTGTGTATATAGGAGCTTCCCTAATGCTTGTTAGTAAAAAACCGGATATTTCAAGAATATCTAAGGCTCAGCAGATAGCAGAGTATAGCAAACCGGCAGTTGTTCGTATTGTTAGTGGTGCACTTATTCAATGGAAGTATACTCCTGATTATGATTACTACTTTTACTATTTAGATTCTGCAATTATGGAATACTTAAAGGCCTATGATTACAAAACCTTAGACCTTGGCGCAGGTTCTGGTACAATTATAAATCCAAATGGGTATATAATTACAAATGCACATGTAGTAGAAGTAGCTAAACTGGATAATACTCAGATAATAAAAAGAGAAATAGCTCAGATGAGTGTAGAGATTTCACAACTTTTTAGCTCTAAGTATGGAGTCAACTTTAAACCAGAGGCCTTAGCTACTTATCTAGAAAGTCACTTAAAAGCAGAAGCTTTGGAGAAGGTAATAAAGGTTATTCTTCCAGGTGGAGGAGACTTTTTAGATGGAGAAATAAAAAGTTATGGAGCACCAGTTGGCGAGGGAAAAGATGTTGCTGTTATAAAAATCGAAAAAACAAATCTTCCATCCATATTGCTTGGAGATTCGGAAAAGGTTCAGCTTCAAAGCAATGTATGGGTATTTGGTTATCCTGCAGCAGCAGATTCTCAGCTCTTATCAAAAGAATCTATACTTGTAGTTTCTATAACAGATGGAAAAGTTTCAGCTACGGATAAGAAGTCTGCTCAGGGAGCACCAGTACTTCAAATAAATGCAGCAGCTACCCATGGAAACAGTGGTGGTCCAGTGATAAATGATGATGGAAATGTGGTAGGACTTCTAACCTTTAGGAGTGAAAATAACTCAAAGGAGACTCAAGGATTCAATTTTGTAGTGCCAGTAAATACTGTAAAGGAATTCGTAAATCAGGCCGGAGCTAAGAATGAGGAAGGAGACATAAATAAACTTTATAAGGAAGGCCTTCAGCTGTACTGGGCAGGGTATTATAAGGACGCTTTAACAAAATTTGAGGCAGTACAGAGACTTAATTCAAATCACTCAGAAATTAAAAAGTTTATATCGGAATGTCAACAAAAGAGTTCACAGAGCAAGATATTATGGTCAAAGTATAAAAGTATCGCTTTTGCTACAGATGGATTGGCAGTATTATGTATAGCAGCATTAGTTTACTTTGGTTTTTTCAGAAAGAAAGAAGCTGTGAAGGAAGAGAATATAGCTAACAAGGAATTTGAAACAAATCAAGAATCAGAAAATATTGCTAGCAGTTCTACTGGGGCAAATGAAGATTTAATAAATAAGCCTCAATTGCAGAAACAGAGCACAGATGAAAACATTAAAGCAAAATTATATGTTATATCTGGTCCAATTGAAGGTGCTGTTAAAGAATTTGGAGAGGGTTCTATTGTTATAGGAAGAGATCCTAGGCTTTGTAACTTAGTATTTCCACCGGACTGTATCGAAATCGGTAGAAAGCACTGCATTATAGCTTACAATTCTGAAAAGCAGGTTTTCGTTCTAGGAGACTGCTCTTCAACTAGCGGCACATTCTTAGGTTCAGGAGAGAGAATAGATTCCCAATCAGAAAAAGAATTAAAGTCTGGAGATAGTTTTTATTTAGGAAAGAAAGAGTATTTATTTGAAGTATGGCTAGAGTAAGTAGAAGAAGTTACTAAGGCGGTAGAAAAACTACCGCCTTAGTCAGTTTTTTTTGTATCAGTTTTATCGTTAGTTTCTTTTCTGCGATGATATTGAGGACACATCCTGGAGCAGCTGCCACATCCACTGCAGTTGTCATTACGATTTTTTATAATTTTATATATTGTGTAGAAGGCATAAAAAACTACAGCACCGGCAACAGCAACTTCCCCAAGTTCTTTAAGACCCATAAAAATACCTCATTCCTATATTATAAAATAAAAATGAAACTACCCAAGCGGCGGCAAACTGATAAAGTATTGAGATTAAAGTCATTTTAGTGCCAAATTCCTTCTTCATAGTAATTATTGTTGAGGCACAGGGAGTATATAAAAGGATAAAGATTACAAAGCTTAAAGCGGACATCGGACTAAAATATTCAGTAATAGTTATGGAAAGATTACCACCGTATAAAACACCTAAGGTACCTGCAATAACTTCCTTTCCCATTAGACCAGTTAACAATGATACAGAGTTTTGCCAATTTCCAAAACCTAGGGGAATAAAAACAGGAGATATTAGTTTCCCAATAAAAGCCAGGAAACTTTCGTTGATATTTACCATACCATGTAAATTAAAATTAGACAATACCCAGGTTATAATGGACATAGAAAAGATAATAGTACCAATCTTTTTTAGGAATCCCTTTCCTTTTTCCCAGGTATGTATAAAAAGTAATTTTGAATCAGGCATTGTATATTCCGGCAATTCATCAATATAGGGTTCATAATCTTTTTCCTTAACTAGAAGTTTCAATATTAAACTCAAAAGAAAAGCTAAAATTACGCCAGTAGAATACATAAATGCAAGAAGTATAATTTCTTTGCCCTGAAAAAATATAGTAGCAAAAAGCATGTACACAGGAAGTTTCGCATTACAGGACATTAAAGGTATAAGTAGGGCGGTAATATTGCGCTCTCTTTTATCTTCTATATTTTTAGCTGCCATTAAAGCAGGTACGGAACAACCAAAGCCTAATATCATTGGTATGAACGACTTTCCAGATACTCCTCCCATGTACATTATCCTATCCATTAAAAAAGCAGCTCTGCTCATATATCCACTGTCCTCTAGAAAGGAAAGCAGAGAAAAAAGAGTCAGTATAACAGGAAGAAACACTAACACAGAACTAATACCAGATAGTATTCCATCTATTAAAAGAGACTTAAACCATGGACTTTGATAATACAAAAGCTTATTGAGCAAAGGTATAGTATAATCGAAAAGTAAACTCCTTAGAATATCTGAAAGTGGAGTACCAACCCATGAAAATACTATCTTAAAAATTAAATAAATAATACCTATAAAAAGGGGATAAGCAAGGTACTTATTTAAAACAATTCTATCTATAATTTCCGTGGGCTTTTCAATTTTATGTTTATCAAGTTTTACACAGGAACTTAGCAGTTGCTCAATATATTTATAGGTATCTTTTTCAGTGTGTAAGTCTTTAGTTAAGGTTTTAGGGAAAATAAATTCATTGCTCTTAATATATTTATGTATATGAGCTATCGTATCTTTGTCTGATTTATCTGCAATAATAACTGGTATACCAAGTGCATTAGACAACATGCCGCTGTCTATATGAATGCCATTTTTAGATGCTTTATCTAACATAGTTAAAATTAGCACCATTGGTATGTTAAGTTCTGTAAGCTGTAGTGTTAGGTAAAGGTTTCTCTCTATACTAGCAGCATTAACAACATTTATTATTAAATCAACCTTATTTTTCGCTATATAATTGTTAAATATCTCTTCTGTTTTTGAATTTGTGTTTAAAGAATAAATTCCAGGGAAAGCTACTATTTTAGTATTTTTGTCTATATACCCTTCTTGTTTTTGGATCTTGGAATTTCCATCTTCTTCAGACTTTTGCTGCAACTCTGCTATTTTGTTGAAAAAAGTCTCCTGACCTACATTAGGATTACCAATTAAAGCACAAACAGTCATACTTTTCTCCTTATTTATAAGTTTTAAATAATATAATGACTTCAAATTTATCTAAGATAGATATAAAGAATAATCAAGTATTTTCCTTTATATCTATTATTATACGTTAACCTTACGCTTATTGCTACAATACAAGACCAATTTCTAGTACCATTAGATGAAAGGTTTTATATTTTATTTAATGAAAAGGATACCTTCAATAATTAATGTTAAAACTAATTGAACAAAAGGCAAAATTACAACTAGCTTTGAAGTAATTTGTTATCCTCTTTTTATATTTGTTATAATAAGTTATAAAGTTTTTTATAGACGGGAGGAAGAATACATATGAGTCATGAGATTTATCAAAATAGATGGAGAATATTATCAGTGGTTTTACTAGGACCCTTTATGGCAACTTTAGATAGCAGTATTGTAAATGTAGCTCTTCCAGATATGGCTGAAAAGTTAAGTGTTGGGATTAACACAATACAATGGGTAGTAACCAGCTACCTAATAGTAATTTCTGCGTTGGTTTTAATTTTTGGAAGGATAGCGGATATAATTGGAAAAACAAGAGTTTTTCAGTATGGATTTGTTGTATTTTCTATAGGCTCACTTTTATGCGGAATTTCAACAACTATTGAATTTTTAATATTTTCCAGAATTATTCAAGCAATTGGAGCTGCTATGACTATGTCTTCTAACCAAGGGATTATTGCAGCAACCTTTCCGGCAAAGGAAAGAGGCAGGGCTCTAGGGTTATCTGGTACTACTGTAGCAATAGGAACGATGATGGGACCACCTTTAGGAGGAATTATGGTTCAGGCTATAAATTGGGAATCTATTTTTCTGATAAATGTGCCAATCGGCATAATAGCCTTTGTACTAGGGAAAAAAATACTTCCTAAGGAAAACTTAAAAGAAAATACAAATCAATTTGATTTTAAAGGTGCTGTACTGTTTATAGTAGCTATAGTAGCTTTATTTTGGGCAATGCTTAGTGGTGAAAAGATAGGTTGGACAAATAGATATATCATAACCAGTTTTACACTGGCAGCAATTTGTTTTATAGCTTTTTACACTGTAGAGAAAAAACAAGATAATCCTATGCTGGATTTTTCTATATTTAACAATAAACTTTTTAATGTAAGTATAATTTGTGCCTTTATATCTTTTATGGTTATATTTTGCAATAACATAATACATCCTTTCTATTTACAATACGTTATGAAGATATCTCCGGGAAGAGCTGGTGTACTTATGATGGTTTTTCCTATATGCGCAGGTATAGCAGCTCCAATAAGTGGGTATTTGTCTGACCGTATAGGAAGCGAAGTTTTAACTTTCATAGGTCTTACCATTACCACTATAGGTCTTATTTTAATAGGATTTTTAAACACCGAAGCAACTTATCTGCAGATAGCAAGCAGAATAGCAATTTTAGGCCTGGGAAATGGTATATTTCAGTCACCAAATAATTCTATAGTAATGTCTTTGGTCCACCGCAGTAAACTTGGCATTGTAGGAAGTATTAATGCACTGGTAAGAAATATGGGCATGGTGTTTGGAATAGCTTTTTCTGTAGCATTACTTTATAACAGAATGAGTTGGGAAGTGGGGTATAAGATTATAAACTTTGTGCCAGGAAGACCGGATGTGTTTATTCATGCTATGAAATTTGTATATCTTTCAGCAGCTGCCTTATGTATTTTAGGAATGACACTTACTATTTTTAGAATAAGAGATAAGAAAAGAACACAGCTTGTGCTGCACTAAAGTACTTAGTGCAGCATTGAAAGGTAATTAACAATACTTTTAAAGAAATTAATATGGGACTTAGCATAATATTGTAGATCTTATTCAGTTAGATCCATTAGCTTAGCAGCCATAGAATTTAAATTATGTATTGCAGCATCCATTTGCTGAATTTGAGAAAGCTGTTCTTTAAAGGTATCTGTAGTTGAAGTTATGCTATGAGAAATATTATTTACGGATTTTTCGATTTTTGTTAGTGTACTATTAATTTCATTAATGGATTTGTTGCTTGAACTGGATAGCTTTCGTATTTCCTTGGCTACCACAGAAAAACCTTTTCCCTGTTCTCCAGCTCTAGAGGCTTCTATGGCAGCATTGAGGCCTAGGAGATTTGTTTGCGAGGCAATATTTTTTACAAAGCTAAGAACTTCATCTGTGTTTTTTGCATTATGAGCAGCTTCTTCAACTTCATATAGCACCGTATCATTTGCTTGGACAGCAGCCTCTATTCCAGAAGATATCAAACTAGAAACTTTTGAAATATCTTCAATAGCTTCTGACAAGATTTTAGACAGCTTTAGAATCTCATAATGTCTTTTTAAACTTTTAACTAGAACTATACTTCCAATTATAACTCCCTTTTCATCTTTTACCGGAATTCCGGTGGCCTTGATTTCTACTCCAAATACTTCCTTTGGCACTATAAGAGATAGTGTCTTTTTGGCTTTAATGCATTCATAAGCTGCTCCACCTGGTCTTAAAGGGTCTCCAGGTTTAGCATTCATATTAATATTTTTACTATTTACTACCTTTATAAAATGTTCAGTTGAAGACATGGTAAAGGCGATTTCATCTTCAAAAAAATCCTGCATGTAGGGCATCATTTCATTAAAAGCCTGCTGGAGTTTACTTTCTATTCTTAGTTCTTCCACAATTATTCCCCCCTTAGTATGAATTAAATATTAATGTCTGTATTCCATATAGTTATATATATAATACCACAATAATTTTTACTATTAAAAAGGTTTTTATAAGTTTAATTAGGTGCAATTATATGAAAAATGGTATAATATATAGAAATAAAGTTAATTTTTACAAAATATGCTTTGGGGGAATTATATAAATGACAAAAAAGAAGAGATATTTATTTACAGTAATGTTTTTCATGATAAGTACATTTTTTTTGGCTCAGCAAAAATCCCTTGCAGCTGAAGGTGAGAAAAAATATGTGCTTATATTGAATTCCTATAATGAAAGTTTCCAGTGGACAGGTGAAATCGTACAATCAATAAAAGAATCTATAAGATATAACAAAGAAAAACTCTTTATAGATATAGAATATATGGATGCTAAAAGAAAGTGGAATGAAGAATACTATGAAAAATTGTATGAATTTTATAAGTATAAATATAACGACAGAAAATATGATGTGATAATTTGTAGTGACAATGATGCCCTAAATTTTCTTCTTAAATATGGAGAAAGTCTTTTTCCTAAAACACCAGTAGTATTTTGTGGCATTAACAATTTTAGTGAAGATAGTATAAAAGAAAAAACTTTATATACAGGTATAGTAGAAAATTTAGATTTTAAAAACACAATAGACGCTGCTTTAAGGCTTAATCCTAGGGTAGAAAAAGTAATTGTTTTAGCAGATACCACCACTACCGGAATGCAGGAAGTTTTACAATTACATAAAGTTATTCCGAATTATAAAAATTTAGATTTTATGTTTTACTACTGCTCTAATATGTCTGATATAAAAAAAACATTGTCTAGTGCAGAAAAAGATACTGTAGTACTGCTAATGGGTATAATAGAAGAAAGTCATGGCAAATATATACCTTCTAAGGAATTTGCAGAAATTGTTGCAAAATACTCACCGGTACCGGTATATACTCTATGGGAATTTAACTTAAATACAGGTGTATTAGGAGGTGCAATTACAAGCGGCAAATATCAAGGAGAGAAGGCTGGAGGGTTAGCAGGGGAGATTTTAAAAGGACAAAGTATAAAAAATTTGCCTATAATACGAGAATCTGAGAGTAGATACATGTTTGACTATAATGCTATGAGAAAGTTTAATATTAAGGCGCAAGATTTACCTACTAGTAGTATTATTGTAGGTAAACCAAGTACTAGATACAATATACCTAAAACATATGTTTTATATGGGCTGCTTGTTTTAATCATAATATCTATTATAGGTAACTATGTATTAGTATTTAACATAGCTGAGCGCAAGAAATCGGAATATCTTCTTAGAGAGAGAGAAGAACAGTATAGAAAGCTTTTTGAGTTATCTCCAGACGCAATTTTGGTGAATAAAGATGGTATTATAAAGCTAGCTAATAAAGCGTCATTAAGACTTTTCGGAGTGGAAAGCTATGATCAGTTGTTAGAAAAATCCTTAGATGATTTTATACCCTCCAGCATTGGAAATCCTTATCAGCTAAGGAAAATAGATAATAACTATAATAGTACAGTACTAAGAGAAGGAAAAATAATGAGAAAAAATGGAACTATTATAGATGTGGAAATATCAACTACTTCTTTTCCTTATAAGGGAGAGAATATGGTACTTACAGTAGAAAGAGACATAACAGATAGTAAGAGACTACTAGAGACTCTTGAATATGATAAAATAAAAACTGAATTTTTTTCTAATATTTCTCATGAACTTAGAACCCCATTAAATGTTTTATTAAGTGCAATTCAACTATGGGAATTATACCATAGGAAGGGAGAAGAATTTGATAAAAAAGGGTATAAATATATAGATATAATGAAACAAAATTGTTTTAGATTATTAAGGTTAATTAGCAATTTAATCGATATAACCAAAGTGGATTCTAACTACATACAGCCTAACTTTGAAAGGCGTAACATAGTAAGTCTAGTGGAAGATATAACTTTGTCTGTAGCTGACTATATAGAAGATAAAAATATAAAACTTATTTTTGACACAGAGGTTGAAGAAAAATTTCTATTTTGTGATTCAGATAAAATAGAAAGAATAGTACTAAATCTACTCTCAAATGCTGTAAAGTTTACAAATCCAGGGGATTTTATTTATGTAAATATTTATGACAAAATTAATTATATTGCCATTTCTGTTAAGGATACAGGAATAGGCATTCCTGAGGATAAGCTTCAAATAATTTTTGAGAGGTTTAAACAGGTAGACAAGTCTCTTTCAAGAAACAGAGAGGGAAGTGGAATAGGGTTATCCTTAGTAAAGGCTTTTGTAGAGATGCATGGTGGAAGAGTTTCTGTTAAGAGCAGTTATGGCAGCGGAAGTGAGTTTATTATAGAGCTTCCAGTTACAGAGCTGGCGGAAGAAGAGTGTGCAGTAGCTTTTGAAGAGAATAGTAGTAAAAATTTTGATGAAAGAGTGACTATAGAGTTTTCTGATATTTATAAGGAGTAGGAAGCATAGTCTTTGCAATTATTATACACTGTGAAACTATGATAGCACTATGAATTTTAAGTGTATTCATAGTGCTATTATTAAAAAAATAAATCAGTTCTTAAAAAGTTTTGGTGTTTTCCATTTTCATTGAACCTCTGGAACTCTTAAGAAAATAACCTGAGGATATATATCTAATTAAGACTTAATGCTGTTAGTTAATTAAAATGTCTTCAAGAAAGTCTAAATCTACTATTGTGATTAAATTCCTTTCAAAATCTATTATTCCTTCCTCCTTCATACTAATCAATTCTCTAGAGAGAGAGGGTCTTGGAATACCAAGCTGTTCCGCCATTTCTTTTTTTGTGCACTTTAGAGAAAAGGTTAGCTTATTTTCACTTTTATATTGGTCTAAAATATATGATGCAACTTTCTGTCTTATAGTCTGATAAGATATATTTCTTAGTTTCTTGTTTAGCATAAGAATTTTGTTAGATAAAAGTGTCATAAAATTACTTAAGAAATCAGAATTTATACTGCATAATTTCAATATGTTATCCTTTGATATAAACATAATTTGGCATTGTTCTGAGGCTAATATGGTTGCTGGGTAAGTATTTTTATTTGAAAATATTATAACCTCACCAAATATGTTTCCAACTTCTAATTTAGACATTGTAATTGTTTTGCCTGATCCATAAATTCTCTGAACTTCCACAGTACCTTTTATCACTATGCCGATACTTGAGCAGTGAGAGCCTTCAAGAGCTATAACTTCTCCTTTATTAAAATTGTTTAAACTATAATTAATATTTACTAGCGTTTCCTCTATAGATTTTTCGGAAAACCCCTTCATCAAAATACAATTTTTAAGTATATTTATTATTTCCTTCATAGAAAGTACCTCCTGATATTAAGTTTACTTGACAAAAGAATTATAGGTTTTAAAATATAATAGTGTAACATCTGTTACTGAATTTATATTTGTATTTTATTATAATAAAGTTATTAATACAAGTGGAGGGAACAATTATGATAAGAAGAATTGTAGATATAGATGAAAAAAAATGTAATGGTTGTGGACTATGTATCCATGCCTGTCATGAAGGAGCTATAGAGCTTAGAGATGGTAAAGCTGTGCTTATCAGTGATGAATACTGTGACGGGTTAGGAGATTGTCTGCCAGAATGTCCTACAGATGCAATAAAGATTATCGAAAGAGAAAGTTTAGAATACAATGAGGAATTGGTTATGAAAAAAATAGCTGAGAAAAAACAGGCTGTAAAAGAAAATAGTTTACCTTGTGGTTGCCCTGGAACAATGGCTAAAAAAATAGAGAGAAAAAATCCTGTAGAAGAGACAAAATTAGATTGCGGTTGCCCTGGAACTTCTACAAAAAAGATTGAAAGAAAGGCTTTAAATGTATTATCAGATATAAAACCAATGAAGAAGGTATCAGCTAAGGGGACTTCAACATCTGAATTAAATCAGTGGCCAGTTCAATTAAGGCTTATAAATACACAGGCATCATATCTTAAAGGAGCTAATTTATTGGTTGCTGCAGATTGTACTGCTTATGCCTTTGCAGATTTTCATAAAGAATTTATAAAAAACCATATTACAGTTATAGGATGTCCTAAGTTAGATGATATTAAATACTATGAAGAAAAGCTAGCAGAGATTATTAAAGTAAATGATTTAAAAAGTATAACAGTAGTAAGAATGGAAGTTCCTTGCTGTGCAGGTATTGTAAATGCGGTAAAGAAAGCTATGCTTGATGCTCAAACTATTGTTCCTTATAGAGAAGTAACTATATCCACTGATGGAAATATACTATAAGTTATAGTATAGGCATGAAAATCTTTTGTATATAGAATAACTATGAAAAATTTTTATATTTAATTTATATAATTAAAGAAAGCACTATCAATTCTTAAATAGAATTTGAGAGTGCTTTTTATGCACATAATTTGAATATTTTCCTTTTCGTTTATGTTTACAACTTTTTTTATATATTGGCAATATCTTATTTAGTAAATACGGTATATATATATTTAAGGAGGAAAAAATACTTTTGTACTTAATTATTTAGTAAACAAGGAGGAAAAGAATAATGGACGAAAAAAACAGGGAAATTTTAAAAAACTTTTACGAAAAAAAGGCAGATGCAGAAGTTGCAAGGGAACTAAGCACTGTTAAAAATCAACAGGATTCTTTGGAACATACTCTAAGTGAAATTAAATCTACTTTAGGAAATGTTATAAAGGATAAAAAGAATTCATCTGATAACCAGGGTCAGTCTCAACCACAGAATAATCAACAAATATCAAGTCAGCTTACACAGGAGATAGAAGGACTTAGAAACCGTGCACAACAGCAGCAGCAGCAAGTTCAACAACAATTACAATCAACAATTCAACAGGCTATGCAAGCTTTAAATGAAGCTAATGATCAAATACAAGCAAACACTGCACTTACACAAGCTAACCAGCTTATAGACCAAGTTCAAGGACAATTAAACCAAATGGGACAGCAAGGACAGCAGGGACAACAAGGACAACAAAATCAACAGGGTCAAAAACGCAATAATAGTTAAAATATAAAAAGATAGAAGGTTATTAGATATATGTTAAAAATAACCTTCTATCTTTGTTTTATATTAAATCAGAGTTAACCATTGATGTTTTGAGAAGTCCGATTTTCAAAATTGCCATAGACAACAGGTTTATAGTTATTCACCATTATTCGTCCTTTACATAGAACTGTATGTATTTTAAATTTATTATCCATTAAAATTAAGTCAGCATCATAGCCTTCTCCAATTATACCTTTATTGTTTAGCTTTAAAAGCTTTGCTGGAGAAGAGGTTAAAGGAATAAGTGCCTCTTCAATAGATAAATCCCTATCTGATACACATTCCTTGATAATATCTAAGTTAGCAGAGGGTAGTTCAGTTGTAATTTTTAGAAGTTTGCCATTTTCATCAAATATTGGCATACTTCCTCCGGCATCGGAACTCATAGTAATATTGTAAGGAGATATACCTTCATTAAGCATGGTTTTATACACTTCTGACGCACTAACGGCATCATCACCGCCTGGTTTTATTCCCGTTGTTATGTCTACAAACCCTCCACTCTTAGCGTATTCTACTGATTGTTTGTAGACAAGACTATTTCTATTTACATGAGTA
Organism: Clostridium tanneri; assembly: GCF_033659955.1. Lineage (NCBI taxonomy): Bacteria > Bacillati > Bacillota > Clostridia > Eubacteriales > Clostridiaceae > Clostridium > Clostridium tanneri. The sequence continues at coordinate 50,951 of NZ_JARUJP010000009.1, read as the reverse complement.
GGCAGTAAGTTTTCAAAGGGAATTTCTGATTCGCTAGCAATATCAAAGACTGGAGTGAGTCCATTTTTTCCATCGCCAACGTGAATATGTAAGATACCACATTTGCCAGCAATCATTCCACCAACTCTAGCTTCACTAGCTAAGTGGATTAAATCATAGTCTGAAGGGTGACTGTCTCTATGATCAGAAATAGCAATTTCGCCAACACCAATTATTTTATCTACGAAGATAATATCCGTTCTTGCACTGTCTGTTATTGTTCTAGTAGGCATTTGGTAGCAACCGGTCCAGCAAAGGGTACTTAACCCTTCTTCTTCAAGACCTCTAGCTTTAGCTAATAGATTTCCCATACTTCTTGTACTACCATCAGTGCCAAGTAAGCCTATACAAGTAGTAACTCCGCTTAAGGTAAAGTCTGTTAAATTCAATTCTGGAGTTCTTGTTGCGAAACCACCTTCACCACCACCGCCTGTGATATGCACATGCAAATCGATTAATCCTGGCACAGCTATTAAACCACTGCCATCTACTATTTGAATTTCGGGAAAGTTTTTAGTTGGAAGGTTTATTTCTGAAGATAAATAGACTATTTTATCAAAGCTAATTAATATATTATTTTTGCCTAAAGACTTAGGTGAAAAGACCTCTACATTTTTTATTAGAAGCATTGTTTCATCTCCTTTGATATTTGTAAATGAGTTATAATTCATAGGTATTTTCACCAAGTTTTACTTTTTATATGCGAGAACTATTATTCCTAAAGAGTAGAGATAAGATTATGTAAAGATAAAGTTATACATTTAATATATTAAAATTATGTGTAAAATAGAAAAGATATGCTAAAATATTAATCGGAATTAAGTTTGTGGATATTACAGTGGTTTTTTGAATAAGTTACAGAAAGGGTGATACAGTATGTTTTTTGTTGGAGTTTTTGGGATAGAGGATAAGCAAAAAGAGATAAAAACTATAAAAAACTTATCCTGTAAAAATTGCTCAAATAGTTCGGAATTAGTTCTATTCAAACAGTATAGTTTTTTTCATTTCTTTTTTATACCTATGTTTAAGTGGAATATAAGATATTACTTAATATGTAATGGCTGCAATACAATTTATGAAATTCCAAAGGAAAAGGGAATAAGGGCTGAAGAAGGGGATGATACTGCAATTACCTATTGGGATTTAAATAATGTTAACATACCATGCTATGGTACTTATAATAATAAGCATAGATGTAAAAGTTGTGGAGAAGAAATAGAGGCAAATTTTGAATACTGCCCACATTGTGGAAAAAGACAATTAAGTTAATGGGATAGTCCTATAAGCATTCTATGTAGATTTTTAAACAATTTAAGAAGAGGCCTATAGGCCGCTTCCCTTAACATCCGTTATTTCCACCAAAAGGTATAACATTAAAACTCTTTCCAAAAAGTCCTTTTGTATAGACTATTTTAGCACCATCAAAGAGATAAGAACTATCAGGTTCAATTATAAATTTAATATCATCTATAGTATGAACTTCATCATCAGCTTGTGGCTCATCCAGAGCAGCACCTAGAACTGGGCCACCTCATCCAAAGCCTTTTACCATAAGTCTAACAGCACTTTTATTTTGTTTTTCTAAATTTTCTAATAAGGCGTTTTTTGTATTATCATCAAATAAAATATTCATAATCCAACCTCCTTACCCATACGGGGTATCTGTATCTTTATTTTATTATATTATTTAATTTATCCACTGTCAATAAAAATATGGTATGAAAATAACTTAATAGTAACCTTAAAAATACTAACTATTAATATTCAACAGCTTCTTTAATATTGATACTTTTATGGAAAAAATTTCAATAAACTCTTTAAGTTTCTTTGAATTAATGCGAAAATTATACTAACAATATAAATAGGGGGGAAGATTATGAAAAGGAAAAAGGAAGAGAGAGGACCTAATCTGGAACGATGGATGCTTACCTATCTGGATTTAATTACTCTTTTAGCGGCTTTTTTCATACTGATGTTTTCCATAAGCAATGTGGACAAAGAGAAGTACAAGCAGCTTGCAATTAGTCTGAACCAGTCTATGGGCTCGCCAAATAGCAGTATTATTGATATGGGAAGCATTCCAGCTACAGCTAGCGAAAATCCACCTAACATTGTAGAAAATATTGAGCCAGGGGAAAAAGTAAAGCTTCAGGAGTTAAAGGATAAAATAGATAAGTATATTAAAGAAAATAATCTAAGTGGGGATATAGAAACCACCATTGAAGATAGAGGATTAGTAATAAGTTTCAAGGATTCAGTGCTATTTGATAGCGGCACCGCCGTTATTAGACCTGAGTTTGAGAAAAAGGTTATTGAGGTAGGAAGGATGCTTACTACCTTAGGAAACAACTTTATAAGAGTTGAAGGACATACTGATAATGTTCCAATAAACAATTATCAGTTTGCTTCAAATTGGCAGCTTTCCGTTATAAGAGCTAGCAATGTCACTGAGTTTTTAATAAATAACTGTGGAATAAAAGCTGATAAAATTGGGGCTACTGGTTATGGAGAAAATAGGCCAAAGGCATCTAATGACAATGAGGTTGGAAGAAGCAGAAATAGAAGAGTAGACATTGTAATAGTGAATACAAAATTTAATGAAGTTGAAAATAATAAGAATCAATAAAGTATACTAACACTGCGGCGGTACGTAGTGTTTTTTTATATACTATTTTTAATTAACATCTAAAATACTGGTTTTTTAATAACTTTATTAAAAAAGCTACATAATATTACTGATAAAAGACGAACTTTAAGGAGGGTAATTGATATTGAAAAAAATATATATGAAAGAGGTAAAAGCTGGAGAGAGCGTAGATTCTACTTTTATGATACTGAAAAAGCTCTATCGTGACGGTAATAAAAGCATAGTGATTTTAGGAGATAGAAGTGGAGATACAAAGGCTTCTATTGAAGATAAGGAAGATATATTAAAAGTAGGCAATGTAATAAGGGTAAAAGGAACATTATCTAATATATTAGAAATTAAAAGCTTTGAAAGAATATCTGAATTTTCACTGGAAGATTATCTCCCTTATGTTGAAAGACCAATAGAGGATATTATGAGAGAAATAGACGAGATATCTAAGGAAGAATTTAAAAGCAAGGAAGCTATAGCGCTAAATGAATATTTTTTTAATAATCCTGTTTTTCTAGAAAAATTCAAGAAAGGTATAGGTGGAGTAAGTCAGCATCATAATTATATTGGTGGATTAGCAGAACATACCTTAAACGTAATGTATATTACTAAAATGCTAGCCTATAGATATGATGTCAGAAACAAAGAAATTGCAATACTATCAGCAAAGCTTCATGATATAGGTAAAACAGAGGAATATTTTGTGGAAGGACCTTTTTCCTTCACTTTAGCTGGAGAAATGGAAGGACATATAGTAATCGGAGTGAGGATGGTAGAAGAAGCTTTTAAAGCCGATGCTAATTTTTATAGTGAAGATTTTAAAGAAAGAGTAAAGGGATGTATAGTTCAGCATCATGGTAAACTGGAATACGGCTCACCAAAAAAACCTAATACGGAAGAAGCGCATATTGTAAACTTAGCAGATCAAGCAGATGCTTTTTTAAATAAGATTTCACAGATTAAAAAAGGAGCAGCTCCTAATACTTGGTCAGAATATGATAGAAGAATTGAGGGTAAAATTTATATTTAAAATATAAAATCCAAATGAGGCTAGCCTTCATTTGGATTTTTATTTATGGAAAGGAGATAACTAAAAAAGTTTATAAAACCTCTCTAATAACTCTCAAAATATTTTTATAAAATATTTTTTCTATTTCATCTTCTGAAAAACCATTTCTACTCAATCCATGGAATAGCTTATCCATTTCTGATATATTAGTAATTTCACTAGGTAGATCTACTCCGTCAAAATCAGAACCGATTGCTATGATATCGATGCCACCAATTTTTTTAATATGTTTAATATGGGTTATTATATCAGAAACTGTTGCAGGAATGTTATCTCCTAAAAAAGATTTTTCAAAATTTATGCCCATAACTCCACCTTTTTCTGCTAGAATTTTAATCATTTCATCTGTAAGATTTCTAGGGTGATTAGTTATGGAACGGGCATTAGAGTGGGAGGCTACAAAGGGTTTTTTAGACAGTCTAGCAACATCATAAAAACCCTTATCAGACAAATGAGATACATCTATAATCATGGACAGATTATTCATTTCACGAACTACTTCTTGTCCAAAGGATGTTAAGCCTCTATACACAAATTCTGGCTTACAGTTAGGATAGCCTATTTCATTAGGAAAGTTCCAAGTAAGAGTTATCAACCTCACACCTAATCTATAGAAGTTTCTCAGATTGTATAAGCTTCCATTAAGAGCGTCGCCACCTTCAATAGTTAAAAAAGCAGATATTTTTCCATTATTTTTATTTCTATTTAAGTCTCTATAGTTTTTTGCAATTGCTATACTGCTTTTATTTTTATCTAGTTCTAAGTAAAACTTATCAAGCATTTTTAGACAGCTGTCCAGGGGATTCTCAGTTTGCTTTTGATCAATATATAAAGCGAAAAATTGAGCTAGAGAGTTTCCTTTTTTCATTTTATCAATGTCTACGCTTAAGTTGTTTCTTAAGAGACCTGATTCATCTCCACGTCTTAAAAGCTCATATATAGTATCACAGTGAAAATCTATTAAATTCATAATCTAACCTCCTAAAGGTCATTTTTCACAATCTATTTATAAGGTTTTCAGAATTTTTGACTATTATACATTATATGCTATTTTATCATATAGGTAACTATCTTGGCGTATAGCTTCCCGTTAACCCTCTGATAGAAACTTCACCTGAAACAATTTTTTCAACTATTCCATCGGTGTACTGCACCATTAATTCACCTTCATCACTTAAATCTACAGCTCTTGCATAGGTTTCCTTACCTCTATTGATTATTTTAATTTCTTTACCTAATAGAATAGAATTTTTTTTACAAATGCTAACGGAAGTTTTTATAGTTTCTTCCTTTTCAAACTCATCATAGAGTAGTTCAAAACTATTTAGTAGTTTACTGACAAGTTCTTTTCTTTTTATGTATTTTCCCGTTTCTAAGCTTATTGAAGTGGCAGTATTTTTTAGCTCCTCTGGAAAGTCCGAACTATCTGTATTTACATTTATGCCTATTCCCATGACTACATAGTTGACCTTATTTAATTCGCCACTCATTTCTGTAAGAATACCGCATACTTTTTTTTCATTTAATATTATATCGTTAGGCCATTTTACATAGGCATTTATATCTAGTTCATTAAGAGCTTTTATAACAGCAGCGGCCCCAACTTGAGTTACCTTCGGAACGTTAAGCGGATCAGTGTCCGGTCTTAAGATAATAGACAGCCATATTCCTTTAAATTTAGGAGAGGACCAATTACGACCAAGTCGACCTCTCCCTTCTGTCTGTTCCTCACTTATAATTACTGTTCCATGAGGGGCATTACTAAGGGCTAATTCTTTAGCTTTATTATTTGTTGAACCAAGGGTTTGAAAATACATAATGTTTCTGCCTATATATTTTGTAATTAATTTTTCGTTTAACTCTTCAAATGAAAGCAGATCTGGGGAAGATATCAGTCTATATCCACGCTTTGATACAGATTCTATTTTATAGCCATCTTCTTTAAGTATATTTATATATTTCCATACAGCGGTACGAGTAACCCCTAATTCTTTGCTTATTCTTTGTCCGGATATAAAGCTTTTTTCATATTCCTTCAGCAAATGAAGGATTTTCTCTTTCATTTTATCACCTCTTCATATTGTCTTATTAATTATACTACAAAATTTTAATCTGTGTATTTATATAAATATATTTGTTAAGTTATTTACAGAAAAAAAGACACTAAATTTCCTTAGTGCCTTCTCAAAGATGAAATTCTGCTAAATACACTTCTCAATTAATTATATTTTATGCATTATGAGAAAGTTTTGAGCGTTTAGTAAATTTTTTGCCATTTCCATGTGCACCAATTTTTTCACCATTTATAATTCCTATATCTCCACCATGTTGAGGATACATCTTTCTTAGTTCAGCATTTGACTTATGGTCACTTCTTAAATGATTTTTATTGTTATCCATAAACAAGCACCTCCAAATAAAATCAAATTCACATTAATAATTTGCACTGTTGACATAATTATATACTAAGCAAAGTTTTTTACTAATGTATATAATGCTTTTATAATACAAATTTTTCACAGCAAGGAGATGATGATTTAGTTTAAAATTTATTTTATAATTCATATGTTCTAAAATTTAAAAAATTATCTATAATTTTTATTATAAAGGCGTTATAATCTAGTTAAGGAACTTAATAATTAAATAGGGGGTTTTCTTATGTTAGACGGAAAAAAGATTCGTGAAATGAGATTAAGTTTAGGTTATACAACCTTAGATATTCAAAATCTCACGAAAAACCAAAAATTTGAAACTTCAATTTCAAAATCTTATTTAGAAGAGTTGGAAAGAGGAGATAAGAAAAATCCAAGTTTGGTAAAGGTAGTTGTTTTGGCCAAGGTATTAGGGTGCAAAGTGGACGAACTTATATTAAGTGCCTAATAGTAGAAGTAAAATAAGTATAAAACCTCTTTTTGTGGAAAATCTAATAAAGAAAGAGGTGATTTTATGAATGAAAAAAAGAAGCAGATAAGCTTTAATGATATTTCAAAGAGTTATTTAGTTGAATCTGGAGAGGAAGTGGAGAAAAGCTTTATAAAATCTTCAGATATTATAGAAGATAAGGATGGTAATTGTACTGTGTTAGGTGAGAAGATAGAGGCTAATGCATGCAGTATGTTAAAAGAGGACTATAAATTATAATATTGTAAACAATGTTCTTAAAAATAGTGAATTTATGATAAGGCTGAGCCGCAAGGCTCTTTTTCTTTATATGAAAAATTAAGTTCTAAAGGAGGTGTTAATATGCTTGATATTTGTCTGTTAGGCTGTGGAGGAAGTATGCCTGTGCCTTATAGATATCTTACTTCCATGATAGTGTCTTATAAAGGAAGAAAATTGCTTATAGATTGCGGAGAGGGGACACAAGTAAGCTTGAAGATGCTAGGATGGGGGATGAAAACCATAGATACTATTTTATTTACTCATTTTCATGCAGACCATGTTGCAGGGTTACCAGGTCTGCTTTTAACAATAGCAAACTCAGATAGGACAGAGCCGTTAAACATAGTAGGACCAGAAGGCCTTTGGGAAGTGGTAAATGGACTTAGAGTTATAGCACCGGTACTTCCCTATAAAATTAACATACTAGAGTTTAAAGGGCAGGGCAGAACTACCCAGAAGATTGGAGATTTTAATATCAATATAATGTCTGTTGAGCATACCGTTCCTTGTTTTGCCTATTCTTTAGAAGTACCTCGAGGAAGAAAGTTTGATAAAAATAGTGCAATTAAAAATGATATACCTATGATATATTGGAATAGACTTCAGAAGGGAGAAGAAATATATCATGAAGGCAGACTGCTCACTCCACAGATGGTCCGTGGAGAAGAGAGAAAAGGACTTAAGGTGAGTTATAGCACCGATACAAGGCCTGTAGAAGGGTTGAAAAAATTTATAAATGAATCAGATATCTTTATATGTGAAGGAATGTATGGAAATGATGATGACATTTCAAAGGCTTTAGATAATAGACATATGCTTTTTTCAGAAGCTGCTGCTTTAGCCAAAGAGGGGAATGTAAAAGAGTTATGGCTTACCCACTTCAGTCCCTCTATGCCAAATCCTCAGGAGTATATAAAAAATGCTCAGAGTATTTTTTATAATACTATTATAGGAGAAGATAGATTTACCAAGACATTAAATTTTGAAAATTGAAAAGGCAATAGTGTTAGTCTACTGCCTTTCAAAGATCTTAAATTACTAGAATTTTTCCTTAAACTATTCATTTGTAAAAGATGCTTCTGCTAGAGATAGACTTTGTTCCTTAGAAAAGGAAGGTCTAATCCCATTAGCTTCAAGCTCTGTATAAAGTTTTTCCATACACTTCTTTGGTTGATAGTAGAACTGGCTCTCCCTTATTATAAAGAAATTCCATCCAACTCTTTGAAGAGTCATACGTCTATTATGGTTTTCCTCCCAATTTAAGGAGAAAGCAGTATTTTCACAACAACAGTCTACTGCTAGTCTGCTGTTAGTTCCTTCAATTACAAAATCGATCTTATACCTTCCAACTCTTACATCGGTTTTAACTTTATAACCTCTAGATTTCAATTCAGTATATATATCCTTTTTAAAACCAGAAGATAAAATACTATTACCTTCTACATAGATCACAGGTTTATTTTCATTATTCATAAAATAACCTAACAGTGACGCTCTTACACATTTTGAATTTAAGTCTTCAAAATCTACAGAGTGGAATAGGAACATTTGATTTTTAGCTCTACTAGAGGCAACGTTAAATCTTCTAATGTCTGACTCTTTAGTTAAGGCAGTAAACTTTGCATTTTTTGCTATTACAAGTGATAGAAACATAATGTCTCTTTCATCTCCTTGAAAAGAGTATGCATCGCCACAGAGAATTTTCCTATTTATCATTTCCTCAACACCAAGCTTTTCTTTTAACATGTTTTCTATAAGTTCACTTTGTGCTTCACCTAAAAGAGAGATAACTCCCATAGTCATATCCTTGTATTTATCATCTTTACAGCAGTCTATTACCTTATTTACTAATGCTTCAGCTTCCTTCTGATTAATATTTTTGCCACTATCTTTAAAGCCCTCTTCAACTTTGACAGAGAATACAGCAGGATTAAAGGTATCTCTTTTTTCAGGGCATCTTAAAGGTATAATTTCATTTGAATAGCATAAGTCATTACTGAAACCTATTATCTCAGGAGCACATCTAAAGTGTTCCTTAAGCACTAATCTGCTTGGAAATACTCTTAAGGCAGTATGATAAAGGCTTGTCTTTAAGTCGAACCATTCTCCATGAGGTATATCTTTAAGGTATCTGTTTATCAAGTTTTCAACCATTTCATTATCTTTACCAATAGCCTCAGGACTTATCTGACATTCATCGCCTACAATGACAGCTCTCTTTCCTCTAAGAAGAGCAGTTATTGCCGAAATATCACTTTGGCTGCTCTCATCCATAATTACCACATCAAATAAATCATTTTCTAACTTTATATTTTCAATTACTTTGTTCAAAGGCATAATCCAAACAGGGATCACCCCTTTACATTTTTCCATTTCCTTTTGGGCTAATTTTCTATATTTAGCAGCCTGTTTACCAGTACCTTTACCAATCCTTTTGATAGATTCTAACCAGGTAAATAGACTTCTCTTTTGAGATTCTGTTGTTCGAATTATTTGATTATACCAGGTCTTCTTAGCAACTATTTCTTTTATAAGAGTTTTTTCTCTTATTTTTTCAGCTTCCATATCTTTTTCAATTTGCTCTGGTCTTAATTTACAAATTTCATTTAATAAAGATACAGATGCTCTCCATTTCCAAGCTTTGTCCCAATTTATATACTCAGTATTTAAATCATTGCTTTCCCATTTTGTTAGCAGTTTTTTAGTTAGAACAGGGCAGGTCTCCTTTAATTTGCTAAGGATTCTACTTATTTGTTCTCCAGCGTCTTTTAATTCTTTAAGCCTCCATAGAGTATCATATAGTTTTCTGATTTTAATTTTATCAAAATCTGCTATCCAGTCTGATGCTTCCATTAAGTAATCATTGCTTAAAAACAACTTTCTTGCGTTTTCAATATATTTATTTAACTCCTCATACTCTTTTATATATTTTATAGATTGAAGGCCATTTAGCAGATACTCATAAGCCTGTTTATTGAATAAGTTCAAATCTACAGGTGTTTTAGAGTTTCCAAGCAGTTCTATAACGGTATTAGCATATTCTTCTTCCCAATCTAGTATTGATTGAAGTTCTATAACGTTGTCAGAAATAGTGCTTAACAAATTATTATCTGCTGTAGTTACTAATTTTCCCCCATATTCTTTTACTGTGTTATTCCACAAAGTCCTTAATTGTCTTTCTAAGTTTTCCTTTTCGATAGCTTTAGCAAATATATCACATTGTTCTTTTGAATTTATTGTTCTATAGTCTACTTCACACTCTTCTATTATGTAGTTAACATTACTATGAAATACCTTAAATATAGAGCTAAGTTTTCCTTTAGACTCTATATGTTTATAAATCACCTCAAAATCACTTTGAAGTTTATTTATATCCATATTGTTTGGAAATTTTATATTATGGGAATTTACAATCTGTTTAAGTACACTTATCTGTCTTACGTAATTATTTAAGTTTAGAATTATATCTTTCCAATACTCCTTAGAGGCATCGTTACTATAACAGGATTTCATAACAGATTTAAGCCAGCAGTTCTCTATTTGGCTTATTTTCTCTTTAGCCTTTATAGATAATTTTAACAGTTGATCAAGATTGCTTTCACTAGTATCTATAATCCAGTGATTTACATCTTCTCTGTACTTATGAATGTTTAGTTCTAATTCCTGAAGCCTGTCCAGCTTATAAACTAGTTCTTCATAAGATGGAATTTTATAAAGCAAATCTCTTGTTTTATTTAACTTATCAATTTCATCTTTTTTACTTTCTCTTAGAAGTTTTATTAAAAGGTTAAATTCCTCCTCAGTAATGGGACATCTGGTTTTAAGATGGATTTCGTCTTCTATCCAATTATATTTTTCATTACTTCTTACCCATTTTGCCAATTCTGTTACTGATAGAGTCTCAGTTTTATAGCTTACAGTTTTATTTTCAAAGGATTCTGCTTCTTTTAAATCCTGCTTAAGGTGTTCTAAAGTTTTTCTACATTCCTTTAGCTCATTTTCCAATGGGGCAATTTCCTTTATCAATGAAGCTGGATCAATAGATAAGTTTTCAGTTATTTTTCTTACTGCTTCATCTAGTTCCTTTAAGGCCTTGGCATCATTACCAAGAAGGCTCATGCATAAAGCTTTAATTTCATCAGGAATTTTATTTGAAAGCACTTTAAGTGCCCTGTCAGTTTGACTTGTAACTAAAACTCTTTTGCCATGGGCCATCAAGTGACATATTAAGTTTACAATTGTGTGACTCTTTCCCGTACCAGGAGGTCCTTGTACTACAACACCAAAATTTTTAGCTAATCTTTTAGTTATTTCTTCCTGTTCTTCATTTGCAGGAAGGGGAAATAGTAAATCTTTGCCGATGGATTCCCATTCATTGTAATCATCGTTAATTCCTACAGCGTTTATTTCTTTAACTAAAGCCTCTACTGTTTTTGGAATAGGCTTATTTTCATCTATATAATTTAAGATATCTCGTAATTCCATATCCCAAAGCCTTGTGTCTATATTCCTTAGAATAATACAAGGAGCATTATAGAAGGTTGGAAGCATTTCCGTTTTGATATCTGCTGTTGCTGCAATATCTTTTTTAAAATCAATTGATGAGGATGTATTACCTAGACTGTTTAAAATTCTTTGTAAAATATTTTCAATATCTTCTATTTTTCTTGCATCAATTCCCATATTCTTTATTTCAAGATTGATATTTATTAATTCATGGAGATTAGGCAAATCTAGACCCTCTAGCACTCCAAGCTCTAGATTCGTTATATTATTATAGGGCGTAAGAATAAATAGTCCTTTTTCAGCATTGAAGTTTAATGACATTTTTGTGGTGAAAATTGGATGTACAATTTTCTCATCATTTACTTTCCAAGTTAAAAGGCTGTGGCCCCAAACAATTTCTAAGTCCTCACTATTTTTTTCCAATTCGCAATATATTTTAAAAAGTGAATTGTAAAGTTCTTTATGTTCTTTTCCTACCTGCAACCAATTTTCATCTTCATTTTTATTTAGCATACAGCCTTTTTTATTATATAAATCCGCTTCCCAAATAATCTTATTATATTTGGTTACATCGCGTATTATTTTTTTGTCCATGTTTTTTATACTAAGTAAGTATAAAAAAATATTTTTTATCTTCTCTCTTGTATTCAATTTGAACCCTCCTGTAAAAAATGTAACAATTCATCTTATTATACCATACTTAATGGATTTATTACTTTATTTTCTCAATAAATGTTATACCTGAGAGTTCCTTTGTCTAGTTGAGAGAGAGGTTTTATCCTATTAGATAAAATTTTGGTAAAAAGGGGAAATAAAAAACATATACTAATACTAGAGCAATTAGCAAGGAGTAGTGTATGTTAAAAAAACACTATACAGGCATAGCATTAGCTAGTAAAGTATTTTTCTTAATATTAGGTTCTGTGCTTGTGTCAGTAGGACTAGAAATATTTTTAATACCAAATAATATAATTGACGGCGGAATAACTGGGATATCCATTATTTTAAGTTATTTAACAAGAGTGCCTCTAGGAATATTTATATTTTCACTAAATATACCATTTCTTATTTTTGGATATAAGCAAATAGGAAAAACCTTTGCCTTTACAACTTTATTTTCAGTAATAATGTTATCTATCGGAGTTACTCTTCTTAATCAAATTCCAAGGATAACTCATGATGTTTTACTAGCTTCCGTCTTTGGAGGAATAATATTAGGGGTAGGAGTTGGGTTAATAATTAGACATGGAGGTTCTCTAGATGGAACAGAAATAGTTGCTATAGTATTAGATGAAAATATAGCATTTTCAATTGGAGAAATAATTATGTTTTTTAATCTTTTTATATTAAGCAGCGCAGGATTGGTTTTCGGATGGGATAGAGCAATGTATTCCTTAATTACTTATTTTATTGCTTTCAAAGTAATTGATATAACCGTTGAAGGTTTAGATGAATCTAAGGCAGTATTTATTGTATCGGAGAGATATAAGGATATAACAGAAGCTCTAATGGCAAGGTTAGGTAGGGGAGTAACTTTACTTGATGGAAAAGGGGCCTATAGAAATACAAGAACTAATGTTATATATGTTGTTGTAACTAGACTGGAAATCGCTAAGTTAAAATCTATAGTACATGGTTTTGATAAAGATGCTTTAGTTACCATTGGAAATGTAGAAGTTACAGGGAAAAGGTACAAGAAAAAGCCAATACATTAGTTTTCATAATGAAACTGATAAGAGTTTACCTATCCAAATATGCAAATGATTTTTATCTGTTTATTAAGCCGCTTAATAACCTTTTAATATTATGCTTAAAGAATAAATAACTTAAATTTGTGCATATTGATAGATATACTGATGAGTAAAGTAGGAGGATAAGTAGTGTTTACAGAAATATTTTTTTGCGAAAACAATGTAAGTAAGGGACTAGAAGAAATAGTAGAAAGGTTAGAAGAAGAATATCCAGATGTTATTGTGTATATAGAACCATGCTTAGGACGCTGCGGCCAGTGTATAGATAACTTATATGCTGTTATTGATGCGGAAATGATTATAGGGGAAAGTCCAGAGGAATTATACAAAAACATAAAAAAGGCATTAGAGGAGTAAAAAAGAACTCTAGCATTACTTATAAGTTGGAGTTCTTTTTATCCGATGACTACCCGCTCTAATACTCCCTCTTCTCCAAGAGGGAGTAAAGAGCGGCTACGTCCCTGGATTCGTTTAACTAAGGAATCAGGTGGGGTTGAAACCCCATCTGATTCGAGTTTTACTTCATTAAAAAGTGACAAAATTAATATATTTATATATTAACATAGAAAATAATGTATTTTTATGATATATTAAATTCATTAAAATGAAATACAAATATGACATCAGAAAAGAAGGGAGATAACATGGAAAACAAAACTACCTCATCAAATTTTATAAAAAATATCGTTATTGAAGACCTAAAATCAGGAAATTATAAAGAAATAATTACTAGGTTCCCACCAGAGCCAAATGGTTATTTACATATTGGTCACGCTAAGTCCATAATATTGAATTTTGAATTAGCGGATGAGTTTAAAGGCAAAACAAACCTACGTTTTGACGATACAAATCCAACTAAAGAGGATATAGAATATGTGGAGTCAATAAAAGAAGATGTTAAATGGCTTGGCTTTGATTGGGAAGAACTTCACTTTGCTTCAAATTATTTTGAGGAAATGTATAACAGAGCAGTACTTCTAATTAAGAAAGGAAAAGCTTATGTAGATGATTTATCTGCAGAGCAAATTAGAGAGCACAGAGGAACATTAACTGAGCCAGGAAAAGAAAGCCCATTTAGAAACAGATCTGCTGAAGAAAGTTTAGACTTATTTGAACGTATGAGAAAAGGTGAATTTAAAGATGGAGAAAAAGTCCTAAGAGCTAAAATAGACATGGCATCACCTAATATAAGTATGAGAGACCCTATTATATACCGTATAGCTCACGCTACACATCATAACACAGGAGATAAATGGTGTATTTATCCAATGTACGCTTTTGCACATCCATTAGAAGATGCAATTGAAGGTATTACTCACTCAATTTGTACATTAGAGTTTGAAGACCTTCGTCCACTATATGATTGGACAATTAAAGAATGTGAAATGGAAAATAAGCCTAAACAGATTGAGTTTGCAAGATTAAACTTAACTAATACAGTTATGAGTAAAAGAAAGTTAAAGCAATTAGTGGAGGAAAATTTAGTTGATGGCTGGGATGATCCTCGTATGCCGACTATAGCTGGTTTAAGAAGAAGAGGCTATACCCCAGAAGCTTTAAGAAACTTCTGTGGAGAAGTTGGAGTAGCAAAGTCTCAGAGTATAGTAGACTCTCAAATGCTTGACCATTTTGTTCGTGAAGACTTAGAGAAAAAGACTCCAAAAGTAATGGGAGTTATAAACCCAATAAAGGTTGTAATTACAAACTACCCTGAGGATCAAGTTGAAATGCTTGATGTGCCATACAATGTAGATATACCGGAGCTTGGTAGCCGCCAAATACCATTTTCTAGGGAAATATATATTGATTCAGAAGATTTTATGGAAAATCCACCTAAGAAATACTTTAGAATGTTCCCTGGCAATGAAGTAAGATTAAAAGAAGCTTATTTTGTTAAATGTAATGAAATTGTTAAGGATGAAAAGGGAAACATAGTGGAATTACAATGTACTTATGACCCTGAAACAAAGAGTGGATCAGGTTTTACAGGAAGAAAGGTTAAGGGTACAATTCATTGGGTAAGTGCTAAACATGCCATTCCTGCTGAAATAAGATTATACGAACCTTTAATATTAGATGAAGAAGATGACAATGAAAAGTCTTTCCTTGAACAGGTTAATCCTGATTCACTACAAGTGTTAAATGGCTTTGTAGAGCCAGCGTTGAAAAGTGCAAAACCACAGGATAAATTCCAATTTATAAGACAAGGATACTTCAATGTAGATCCTAAAAATACAACAGAGGATAAAATAGTATTTAACAGAATAGTACCTTTAAAGAGTTCTTTTAGAATTGAAAAATAGTTTTAATGGCGAAAAGCATGGGTTTAAATATCCATGCTTTTTCTTTTATATAAAACATTAGTGCTAAAGAAAACTATAAGAGAACTTCTGTAGTTAATTTAAAAAAATAATACAATAACTTACTTATATTGAAATTAATTATTAGGTTATTTATATTGAATTATCTACTATTAAATTAATACTTATGCTGGAGTTGAGAATACTATTAGTACTAAAACTTTATAAAAATTATGTAAGAGGATGGAGTCGTATATGATGCATATTAAAGGTGGTATTGAAAAAGCCTTATGGAGTGTTGCTATTCCAGGATTTGGGCAATTGCTTAATAAAAAATATCTTAAAGGAACAATACTCATTTTTTTGGAATTTCTAATAAATGTAAAGGCTAATATTAACACAATAATTGTATTAAGTTTTTACGGCAAGACAGAATTAGCAGTAAAAGAAGCAAATTATCAATGGCTTATGTTCTACCCCTGCGTATATATGTTTGCTATTTGGGATGCTTATAGGGATGGTGGAGGGTATGATGAGCCTTTGCTATACTTGCCTTTTGCAGTTGCAGCATATGTAGAGACAATAGGTGTGATATATTCTAAGACTCTAAAAGCTTTTGGAGTTTTGTTAGGACCTATATTTTTACCTATGATTTTTATTTTTTTAGGGTTAATCATTGGTTTTTTTATAAGGTTCCTGCTGCTTAGAAAAAAACACTATGTTAAATATAAACAGTAATACATAATAGTCCAATCAAGCATTTTTGATTTGGCAAAATATAATATACTACTGGATTCCACACAAATTTCTGGTATAATTGTAAATTAGGTAGTTAGCTATTTTAGCTAATAAGAAAAATATTATTCTGTTTGGAGGCAAGTTATGTTTAAATGGAAGAATGAGTATGAAACAGGTGTGGAAAAAATTGATGAACAGCATAGGAAACTATTTGAAATTGCTAATAATGCCTATGAGCTTTTAAATAATGACCTTTATATTGATAAGTATGACAGAATTATTCAAATTATAGAGGAGCTGAAGGAATATACGGTTTTTCATTTTACCACAGAGGAAGAGTATATGGTTAGTATCGGTTATAAAAAAATCTTATCTCACAAGGTAGAGCATGATGATTTTATTAAGAAATTTGACGATATTGATTTCAATCGTATAGATTACGGTCAAAATGAATACATAATGGAAATGTTGGAGTTTATTTATAAGTGGATTGACGAACATATACTTATAAAGGATAAAGAACATAGTCCAGGAAAAATTGCTTAAAGTAATTTAATAGTATTTAGTGTACAAATAAGCCTGTTTTTAAAGTTTTATAACAGGCTTATTTGTAAAGTTTTAATAATCTTACTTTTTAGTAAAATATTTACGATAGATTTTATTAGTACAACCATAATCAATTAGAACTACTTGATTATCTATTAGTCCCCAAGAGCTTAAATTTTTTACATCCCCATATAGAAGGTCAAAGGACTGTACTAATTGCTGAATATTTTTATAAAAAATATTATCTTCTCTTATTCCAAGTACATTGAAGACATTTTGCTTTCTCTCCTCTCTTTTTTTTGCAAGAGGAACTGCCCTTCGCATAATTAATATATCATCCTTGTACCATACTACTGGACATAAATATTTTTTTAAGTGATCCTGCACATGATTATAAATATAATGTTCAGTTTTACACTGTTTATCACCGCCAGCAAACTTTGACATCTTAATAACGTAATCATCATCCAATGCATATATAATTCTTCCAGCGCCTTCTCCTAAGTATTGAAAATTTTTATCAATCTCATCACTGTTCATTAAGAAAATTTCTTCAAAAAGCAACATTTCCAATGAACTCACTGTTTTACTACCTCCTTTCTCTATAATAAACTATTTAGAACCTAGGAATAGATTATAAACAATCATATACTTATGAACTTTATAAGTATATAATATTCAGATTGCAGTATTTGGTGATAATTTTCACAGAATTGGTTCATTATACAACCTCTCTCAAAACTTTTCAGTTGAGTTTTTATAGTCATTACCGAATAAATATAGTGTGATTATTATTAAAAACACTTCATTGTAATTAGACTGAAAAAAGAAAATTGGAGGGTAAAAGATGATTAGATATACTTGTCCTTGCTGTGGATATAAAACTTTAAGCGAAGAACCGCCAGGTACCTATGACATATGTACTATTTGTTTCTGGGAGGATGATAAACTTCAATTTGAAAATCCCGACTATGATAAAGGTGCAAATGGAGTTTCATTAAGACAGGCGCAGAAAAACTTTATAGAATTTGGTGCAAGTGATAAAAAGGTATTAAAGTATGTAAGAAAACCTAATAAAAATTCTGTAAAGGATGAAAACTGGAAACCATTATAAAAAGCATTTAATATGTTAACTTATAAGCCATGTATTTAGTTACATGGCTTATAAGTTAACATTGTAAAATCAGGTTTATCGGTAAAGATAAAGGCGAAGACGTTTTTTATTATGTAGTTCTCTTTTAGCTTTAATTATGGAATTAGATATAACCTTTGCAAAGGTATATACTTCCTTTAGCTTAATAACAGGTTTTTCTAGAAGTGTATACTCCAGTTTGTCTGCTACTATACAATTAATGCTTGTGTTTCCGATTTTTAAAGGTAAATTAGTTTTAGAAGACTTACCATATGTAATAGGATGATCTCTTAAATATAAGTATCCTACGTCTTGCTTAAAGGATAGTACCGAGTCAATTGTTAGAATATGCAGCTTATCTTTTTTGAAATTTTCTAAGTTGCTTTCAATATTTAAAGTATGAATAGGAGAGTTTAAGGTTCCACATAGGTTAATATTAAGAGATTTTTTATTTTTATTAATTAGAGTTCCTGTAAGAGGTCCTAATAAATCTGCAACAGAGAAGCCTGTGCCTAAGCATAGAATTAATGTATTCTCCTGTATCAATTCATCTTTTATAAGCATCTTAGCAATATTATCCTCTGCATTTTTATCCGCTACATTTATCTTATATGCAATCATAGTATATTCACCTTCTACTTATAATTTAGTTACAAAGATTGTTATTTTTATTATGTATTACTATCTCTAAATTTATAATAGGAAATTTCTATCTGTTGATTATTAATAAATTATAACGTCAAGATTTCCAGGGCAAAAAATTATTATAGACAACAAAAATGTTGACAAGCTAATTTGAATAGTGTATTATAAATGTATAATTAATAGCAACTAATATAAGCATGCGGGTGTAACTCAATGGTAGAGTGCTAGCCTTCCAAGCTAGTTACGAGGGTTCGATTCCCTTCACCCGCTCCAAAAAAAACTGATGACTTTTAGTCATCAGTTTTTTTATTTAAATTATGAATTTTTAAATATCAAATTTATAATCTTTACAACCTCATAAGCAATACCTGAGGCTATCAACGGTCCTACTGGTGCACCACCTAAAAGAGCTATTCCTACAATAGACCCTATTATAACACCAGACATAACGTCAATGCTGCCTTTCAAAAATCCAATACCTTTAGCAGCTAATACTGCTACAAATATTCCAGATAAAAGAGATACCATACCGTTAATGTTTAAAAGATTTTTTATGTTGGTAACAATGGAGTCTCCTGACTTTACTATTGGAACAAGCATCCACATCATTAAAAATATCATACCTACATCTAAAAAATATTTTTCTATAAACAGCAAAGGCTTTTCATTATTACTAAAGGTTAAAATTAAAATAATGATAGCTGCTATAGACATATTTTTATTCTTAGCAAAAAAGGAGAAGACAGCTAAAAGAATTAAAATTATTTTGCACAACATAAACTCACCTAAAAATTATTACTTACACTTACTATGTTATTTTATTATATTATTTTGTTTACAAATGTTTATAATTTTATAATGAATAAAGAGCATAAAGCTAAGTAAAAGCATTATGGAAAACTATAAGAGGTATTTACAACTCTAATCCCAAAAGAGTGGCTAGTGGAGGCATTGAAATTCATATTTTATCTAGCTATAATAATTATTGTGTCAAAAATTCAATATATAACTGAGGTGGAAAATCATGCATATGGAAAATAGACATAATACCTATAATACACTGCACCTCTGGCATAATTTTAGGCTTAAACTAGTAGGAGAGGGAATTATAGTTGGCGCATTATCAGGATTATTGGTAGTTGCTTATAGATTATCATTGCAAAAGATAGAAATGATAACCAAAAGTATATATTTAATGCAGCTGGAAAAAACATGGCTTATACCAATATGGTTTGTTTGTTTGATAATTGGAGCCTGCATTGTGGGGGCTATGGTGAAAAAAGATCCTATGATTAGTGGCAGTGGAATTCCTCAAGTAGAAGGAATACTATTAGGACTACTTACTGCAAATTGGTGGAAGGTAATTATAAGAAAGTTCATAGGAGGAGTTATTTCTATTGGAGCTGGTCTATCCTTAGGAAGAGAGGGTCCCTCTATACAGTTAGGAGCTTCTGTTGGACAAGGATTTAGTAAAATTTTTAAAAGGATAAAAATTGAAGAAAAGTATTTGATGACAAGTGGTGCAAGTGCAGGATTGGCCGCAGCTTTCAATGCTCCCCTGGCAGGAGTAATTTTTGCATTAGAAGAGATTCATAAAAACTTTTCTCCATTAGTATTAATTTCTGCAGCCTCTGCTTCAATAACAGCAGATTTTATTTCTAAAGAGTTTTTTGGACTAAAACCAGTCTTTCAATTTAATAATTTATCAGCACTTCCTTTAAATTATTACGGATATATAATTATATTAGGAATAATTCTTGGCTTTTTAGGGGCATTTTATAATAGTATTTTATTAAAGACTCAAAAGCTATATTCCAAGCAAAAGTGGTTACCTATTCAGTTTAGAACAATTATTCCCTTTATGCTAGCAGGAGTTTTAGGTTTAACTTTACCAGAGATATTAGGAGGAGGGCATGAATTAGTTATATCTTTAATTGAGAAGAGCTTTATGTTAAAATTTCTAATTGTCTTATTGATAATAAAGTTTGCTTTTTCTATGATTAGCTTTGGCTCTGGTGCTCCAGGAGGAATATTTTTTCCTTTGCTAGTAATTGGAGCATTAATAGGTATTGTATATGTAAAAATTCTTATTTATGCCTTCGGTTTTGATTCTAATTATATAAATAATTTTATCATATTAGGAATGGCAGGTTATTTTACTGCTATTGTTAGAGCCCCAATTACAGGGAGTATCTTAATTACTGAAATGACAGGGTCCTTCACTCATTTACTTTCTTTAAGCACTGTTGCTATTATCGCTTATATTGTTGCCGATTTATTAAAATCTAAGCCAGTTTATGAGTCATTATTGGAGAGAATTTTAAATAATAACAATCATCATAATATAGTAAAAGATTCTAAGGCTAAAAATATAATTGAGATCCCAGTACATCACGGCTGTTCCTTAGAAGGGAAAGAAATTAAGCAGTTTAATTGGCCAAAGCAATGCTTATTAGTAGCTATTAAAAGGGGAGAAAAAGAGATTATTCCAAAGGGAGACACGATTATTTATGCTGGAGACTATTTAGTTGTTTTGATAAATGAAGAGGATAGAGCAGAAATAACGAAAACTTTAGTTTATGCTGCGGAAACTCCTTAGAAAAGATTTTTAGTGACAAAAAAATTTAAAATTTAATATCTGTATTCTTAGTATGGTCTTTAAGGTAACTAAAACTAACCCCTATTGAGTAAACAATAGGGGTTAGTTTTAGTTAAAAAGAAAGGTTTAGAACTACTTAATGAATTATTGCTTATAAATTGGCAATAATTATTAAACAGCAGCATAGTAATTTAGTATATGAATATAACAAATAATCTTATTTAGAGTAGGTGAAAATATGTCACACCACAATATTAAGTCTAGTTATAAAAAATTAGAGGAAAGACTAAACCGATTTCCACAAGGAGCTCCTCCCTCGAAAACGCTATATAAAATTCTCAGTATTTTGTTTAGCGACAAAGAAGCTGAGCTTGTTGCCCAGCTTCCAATAAAGCCCTTTACAGCAAAAGCAGCAAGTAGAATATGGAATATGGAAGAAGCAAAAGCCCGTATAGTATTAGATCAACTAGCAAGCAGAGCTATATTACTAGATACAGACCATAACGGAGTGCAGGAATATATGTTGCCTCCACCTATGGCAGGTTTTTTTGAATTTTCCTTAATGAGAACTAGGGGAGATATTGATCAAAAACTTCTTAGTAAGTTATTTTATCAATACTTAAATGTTGAAGAAGACTTTGTGAAAGAGCTATTTCTAAGTACAGAAACAAGACTTGGCAGGATATTTGTGCAGGAAAGTGTACTTTCAAATGAAAATGCAGTACATGTACTTGATTATGAGAGAGCTAGTGAGGTAATTAAAACCTCTTCTAATATAGGAATTAGCATGTGTTACTGTCGACATAAAATGCATCACTTAGATAGAGGATGCAGTGCTCCACTAGATATATGCATGACCTTCAACAATGTTGCAGCCTCGCTAATAAAACACCAGTATGCTAGAAAAGTAGATGTTTCAGAAGGTTTAGAACTATTACATCAAGCCTATGAGAACAATTTAGTTCAATGTGGAGAAAATGTAAGGCAAAATGTAACTTTTATATGTAATTGCTGCGGTTGCTGCTGTGAAGCTATGGTTGCAGCTCGTAGGTTTGGTATGCTGCAGCCAGTACATACTACTAACTTTATTCCTCAAGTTGATGTGAACACCTGTGTAGGTTGTGGTAAATGTGCAAAGGTATGCCCCATAGAAGCTATTGAGATGGTTAACTTAGAGAAGGGCAATAACATAGGGAAAAAGGCTAAAATAAAGGAAGATATATGTTTAGGCTGTGGTGTTTGCGTAAGGTCCTGTGCTAAAAAAAGTATTCAGTTAAAAAGCAGAGATAAAAGAGTAATAACACCAGTAAATTCAGTCCACAGGTCAGTTTTAATGGCCATAGAAAAAGGCCAATTGCAGAATCTTATATTTGATAATCAAGCCTTTGGCAGCCATAGAGCCATGGCAGCAATATTGTCTGTTATACTGAAACTTCCTCCAATGAAACAGGCAATGGCAAGCAAACAAATGAAGTCAGTATATCTAGAAAAATTAATTAGCAAATTAGATATATGAAGTTAAGACTTGAATCAGATGGGGTTTCAACCCCATCTGATTCTTAGTCGTACGAATCCAGGGACATAGCCGCTCGCAACGTACTCTTGGAGAAAAGTAGCGAACCAAAATCTTTGATTTTGTGTGAGTCACTTTCACACCCTGCGAGGGAGTACTAGAGCGGGTAGTCATCGGATAAAATAAAGGTAGGTTAGCTCGGTGAATAGGTACAGAATTTAGCAGATAAAAATTTATACAATTAATAAAAAAACAAAGCTACAAAGTATATTATATACACTGTGGCTTTGTTTTTTATCATTAAAATAATGAGTGACAGCAAATTGTAGGAGCCAACCATGGAAGAAATAACTTACAAAAAAGTAAAAAACCAAGGGATGGGAAAAATATTTATCATAATTGTTTAAAGCAATAGAATAAGCCTTTCTTAGTAACCATATTAAATATTATGGAAACCAAACAAAAAGTAAACTATTAAAAAATACATAAATCCATGCTTAACATAAATATAATATTAATAATATTATTATGAAAGGGCGTATATATATGTTTAATGTTTTTAAAGTTGAAGGCAAAAAATCACTAGGACTTCTTTTGCTGATAATAATTATAATTGAAGGGCTAGGTTTTATTTCTGGATTTTTAAGTATGACTAATATGAGTACATATAAAAATCTTATAAAGCCCACCTTTTCTCCACCTGGATGGGTTTTTCCTATAGTATGGGGCATATTATATTTGCTAATGGCTATCGCATTTTATCGTGTAATTCTTAAAGGAAAGTCAGGCAGTAATATAGGAAAAGCTAAAAAATATTACTTTATTCAATTAGCATTAAATCTTATTTGGTCAATTATTTTCTTTAGATTTAAGCTTTATGGACTTGCTTTCGTAGATATATTACTTATGGTTATATTCATTTTATTAACTATATTTCAATTCCATAAGATCGATAAGATTTCTGCCTATCTATTAGTACCATATGTTCTTTGGGTGTCTTTTGCTGGTGTTTTAAATTTTTATATATGGATGTTTAATGAAATGTAAAAGAACTATTCTTATAAAAAAGCGATGAATTTTAAATGAAAGTTGGATATAATATTATCAAATATGTAAATAAAGGAGTAAGATATGCAGATATTAAACTTTATAGGTAGGGGAAGTGCCTTTAATACTCAGGAAGGTAATACAAGTTCATACATAAAACAAGAAAAAAATATGCTGTTATTAGACTGTGGTGAAAATATATTTACTAGAATAATGGAAAAGGGCTTAATGGAAAATATTAAAAATATGTATGTTCTTATAACTCATTTGCATCCAGATCATGTAGGAAGTTTAGGAACGTTGATATTTTATTGTTACTATATAAAGAAAATTAAAGTTAACCTTATATATGAGAAAGAATATGAACTTGTAAAAATGCTTCAACTACAAGGAGCAGCTAATTTTCTATATAATATTAGGAAGGCTGAAGAAACAGAAGGATTGGAAAGCTTGGATATTCTACAGTTGAAACCTTTTAAAATGGAACATGCTTCCGAGATAGATTCTTTTGGTTATCATATAGAATTTAAGGATAATAAAAAAGTTTTTTATGCAGGAGATACTAATAATTTAAGGACAGAGCTAATTGAAAAATTAGAAAGCTGCTACTATGACCAATTTTATGTTGATACTTGCTTAGCTGATTATCCAGGTAACACTCATTTATCATTGAATAGGATATGTAGTCTTATTTCTAAAGAATATAGAAGTAAAGTTTTTTGTATGCATCTAGATTGTCATGAGTTAATAGAAAAAGCCAAAGAAGAAGGATTTAATGTTGTAGAGGTGCTTTAGTGAAAGAAATACTAAGTATAACATTAAAGTAAGTTAAAAACTTTCTATTTAGTTGAATAAATTATTGATTTAAGTAAATAATAATAACAGAAAGTTATGAGAAGAACATAATGTTGCTCTGCAAGGTGCAGTTGGAAGTTATGTTTCTTGTCACAACTTTGCTAAAAGGCAAGGGAGATAGCTTATCAAAAAGTTATCTCCCTTGTCATTTTTTAAATATGGTATAATAAAAGTCAATGTTCAAGAGAGAGGAGTATGAAGCTAATAATATGGAAGTACATATATTTTTAAAAGGAGAAAAAGATCCCGTTATCTATAAAGGAGATAGAATTGATATATTAGATTTTCAAATGAATGGGGTAAATTTCAAGCAAATAAGATACTTTAATAAAGGTTTTAGCAAGAGTGAATTAGTAGAAGAAACAATCATAGAAAAGATTTTAAAGAAGGATTAAAAAATTGACAGAAAGTTATGTATAAATCAAATATTTATGCATAACTTTTTTATATATTAAAGAAAGATTTAAGTGTTATTTAAGATATAGTTATGAGAATGTTTACAAAGAAAGAGTGTATAGTAGCTAGAGATACAGACTGATAACAGTGCAAAAATAAGCCCTCCTATAGTAAGAGTTTTATTTTATGAACCTTCCTTTAGTTAATAATGGCATGTACAAAGCTAATTAATGACAATCAACATAATAATACATAAAAATGCATAAAAACTATTGAATAATTATATAAACCGTTATATAATTATTCATAGAGATATTATTATTGTAACTAGGCAGGGGGAAAATAAAATGTTAAAGAAGAGTTTAAAGAAATTTATTGCAATGTCACTAGTAGTAGGATCGATGGTTACTTTTGCTGCTTGTGGAAGCCAAAGTACTTCTACAAGCGGTAGTGGAGACAAATCCCAATCAGCATCTATGGAGAGAATTAAGAAGAATGGAAAGCTTGTACTAGGTACAAGTGCTGACTACCCTCCATATGAATTCCATAAATCAATAAATGGAAAAGACGAGATAGTTGGCTTTGATATTGAAGTAGCAAAGGAAATAGCAAAGGATCTAGGTGTAAAGCTAGAAGTAAAAGATATGAAATTTGATGGACTACTTGCAGCTTTAGATCAAGGAAATGTTGATATAGTTGTAGCTGGTATGACTCCAACTCCAGAAAGAGAAAAAAATGTTGATTTCTCTAATGTATATTATCAAGCAGTTCAAACTATAGTTGTAAGAGCTTCTGATAAAGACAAGATTAAATCAACAGATGATTTAAAAGGCAAGAAAATTGGAGTTCAAAAGGGTGCTATTCAAGAGCAAATAGCTCAAAAGCAAGTTTCAGGAGCACAGCCAGTAGCATTAGGTAAAATATCAGACTTAATGTTAGCATTAAAAAGCAATAGAGTTGATGCAGTAATAGTTGAATTACCAGTAGCTACATCAAATGTAAATGCTAATAAAGACTTAGTTATATCTGATATAAAGCTTCAAACTGAGGAAGCTGGTTCTGCAGCGGCTTTTAAAAAGGGAAGTTCAGATTTAGTAAAAGAGGTTAATAAGACTTTAGATAGATTAAAGGCTGAAAAGAGCGTAGATAAGTTTGTAACAGACGCAAACAACTTAGTAGAATAATTTTCAAGGAATAGTTCTAGTACCTTTATCATCTCCTAGTATAAAAAGGAGAGAGTTAACCTTAATTAGCAATAAAGAAAATGTTAGGCATAATCGGGGGCCTAACTTTTTCTTTCTACAGTAAAATATGTAGTACTATGCCATACTAGGCAAATTTAATAACAATAAAAGATAGGGAGGACAAAATTTTGGATTTCAGTTTTTTATCTGAGTATTATTCATTTTTTATAAACGGAGTAAAGTTTACAATAGTCTTAGCATTTTTTACAGTACTTTTTGGATTTATGCTTGGATTACTTCTCTCACTAATGAGATTATCAAATAAAAAAATATTAAATGTAATAGCAGCATCTTACGTAGAATTTATTAGAGGAACTCCTCTACTTGTTCAGTTATATATAGTATTTTATGGATTGCCCCATTTAGGCATTGCACTTCCAGACTTTGCTGCAGGTATTATAGCGTTGTCAGTAAATAGTGCTGCATATATAGCAGAAATAATACGTGCTGGTATTCAAGCGGTGGATAAGGGTCAAATGGAAGCAGCAAGATCTCTTGGAATGAAATCAGGAATGGCAATGAGATATATAATTATACCGCAGGCAGTTAAAAATATTTTGCCAGCCTTAGGTAATGAATTTATAGTAGTTATAAAAGAATCTTCTATAGCTTCAATAATAGGTATACATGAACTTATGTACAATGCAGATACAGTTAGAGGTAACACTTTCAAACCATTTGAACCTTTAATAGTTGCTGCTATCATGTATTTCATATTAACCTTTAGTTTATCAAAAGTAGTAGGTGCCTTTGAAAGGAGATTGAAGACAAGTGATTAAAGTAAATAGTTTGCATAAAAAGTTTGATAAATTACATGTTTTAAAGGGAGTAGATGTACAAATAGAAAAAGGTGAAGTAGTTGTAGTTATAGGTCCTAGTGGATCAGGTAAAAGTACATTTTTAAGATGTTTAAACTTACTTGAAGAGCCAACAGATGGAGAAATTGTATTTGAAGGAATTTCAATAACTGATAAGAAAACTGATATAAATAAGTTGAGACAAAAGATGGGAATGGTGTTTCAACAGTTTAATTTGTTTCCACATCTATCAGTATTAGATAACATAACTATAGGGCCTAGAAAACTTAAAGGGATGACCGCTGAAGAAGCTAATAAGATAGCCTTTGATTTACTAAAAAGAATAGGACTTGATGATAAAGCAAATAATTATCCAGGACAGCTATCTGGAGGACAAAAACAAAGAATAGCTATAGCAAGAGCCCTTGCTATGGCGCCAGATGTAATGTTATTCGACGAGCCGACTTCAGCACTTGACCCTGAAATGGTAGGGGAAGTTCTTGATGTTATGAAGGAGCTTGCCTCTGAAGGAATGACTATGGTAGTAGTTACTCACGAAATGGGATTTGCTAGAGAAGTGGGAGACAGAGTCTTATTCATGGATGGAGGCGTAGTGGTTGAAGAGGATATTCCAGAGAATATATTCACAAATCCTAATCATCCAAGAACTAAAGACTTTTTAGCTAAAGTTTTATAGATGTTATAAGCAAGTTTTGCTTTAATAAAATTTTTATGAAAAATCAAAAGAATTGAAAGCACAGCTTACTATAAGCTGTGCTTTCTAAATATTAAAGGAGGATTATATGAAAGATTTAATAGTTAAAGAATTAGAAAGAATGAAAGAACAGCTTTGCAATATAAATGACTATATTTATAATAATCCAGAACTAGGAAATGAAGAATTTAAAGCAGTGGAAAAATTAACATCATTTCTGAAAGAAAATAATTTTAGTGTTGAATTAGGTATAATAGAAAGGCCTACAGCTTTTAAAGCTGTTTATGACAGCAAAAAGGAAGGTCCTAATATTGCCTTTTTATGTGAGTATGATGCACTGCCACAAATAGGCCACGGCTGCGGACATAATATGATTGGAGCTATGGGAATAGGAGCTGCAGCAGCTCTAAGTAAGGTACTGGAGAAGATAGGAGGGCAAATTACTGTTTTAGGTACTCCAGCAGAGGAGTGTGATGGAGCAAAAGTGGATATGGCGGAGAGAGGAGTGTTTAATAACGTAGATATTGCTATGATATTACATCCAGCAGAGTCTACTTTTGAAAGCGGCAACACTCTTGCTATGGACGCACTTCAATTTCAGTTTAAAGGAAAGGCAGCTCATGCCGCTGCTGAACCGGAAGCTGGTATTAATGCATTAGATGGCGTAATACAAACCTTTAATGGAATAAATGCTTTAAGGCAACATGTTACTTCTGATGTAAGAATCCATGGTGTTATAAAGGAAGGTGGAATTGCAGCTAATATTGTTCCAGATAACGCAGTTGCTCAATTTTACGTAAGAGCATCTACAAGAAAAAATTTAAACAGCGTAGTTGAAAAGGTTAAGAACATAGCTAAGGGTGCTGCTCTAATTACAGGAGCTGAGTTACAAATTAGCAATTACGAGATTTCCTACGATAACATGATAACCAACAAAACCTTATCTCAAACCTTTAATAACAATCTAAGATATGTTGGGGTGAAAGATATACTCCCACCTAGAGCCAGTTATGGATCTGTTGATATGGGAAATGTAAGTAATGTAGTCCCTGCAATCCATCCCTATATTGGAATTCATTGTGAAAATGCAGTATCTCACAGTAAGGAATTTGCAAATGCAACTATAACGGCGGCGGCTCATGAAGCACTTGTTAAAGGAGCAACTGCACTGGCACTTACAGGGTATGATGTAATTACTAACAATAATCTTTTAGAAAGGATTAAAGATGAATTCAGATCTAAGTAATAATTTTAGGAGAAAAACATTAATATAACTTTAAAGGGTTTTTCTCCATCATTAATATCTATTTGGTTGTAAAAAATATAAGCCACCTTAACAAAAATGTTACCCTTTTGGAGTTTTTATGTAAATAAAGATATCATTTCTTTTTTATTATTTAATAATGTAAACATTTAATGTTATTATATTAGTTGGTTACTATAAATAAAAGATATAGTTTACGGCAAAATAATATTAATAAATTCACCTTAGGAGGACGAGTTATGAAAAGGGGAGCAGTAGAAAGAAACTTTAGAAAAATAAAAAACCAAATAGGTCAGATAGAGGAAATAGTTAAGCATACTAAAACAAATGCATTATGGGAACATGAAGCAGCAATAAGAAAAAAAATAAGACTTTTAAAAGAATTTGAAGATGCAGGTATTAGAGATTATAATTATGTTTTTGACAAATACCTAGATATATTAGAGTATATATCAGAAAGACTTATAGAAGATTATAATAGAAAAAACAATACTAGCTTTAAGGTTCATGAAGTAATTAAAGATAACTTTGATAACTATTTAAAATCAGGAATTATGGGAGTACTGATAACCAGTCATATTCCAGCACTAGTATCTAAAGAATTTGACAGGGTATTTCCGGACAATCCAAAAAATGAATATGAAGATACCAGAAAGCTTAAAAGAAAGTTCTATCTTCACCTAGGAGAAACAAATACAGGAAAAACCTATAATGCTATGAGAAGATTAAAGGAAGGAGAAAATGGAATTTATCTTTCACCGCTTAGAATACTTGCTTTAGAAAATTTCGAAAGATTAAACAGTGAGGGAGTTAGGTGTAATCTCCTAACAGGGGAAGAAGAAATATTAGTTGAAGAAGCTAAACATATATCTTGTACAATAGAAAAATTAGACCTAGATAGAGATTACGATGTAGCAGTTATAGATGAAATACAAATGATAAATGATGATCAAAGAGGAGCAGCATGGACAAGAGCCCTACTTGGAATAAAGAGCAGAGAAGTACATATATGTGGAGCTTTAAATGCAAAAGATTTGCTTATTAGTATAATAGAAGATTGTCAGGACGAATATGAATTTAAAGAGTATAAGAGAAATATACCACTGGAAATGCAATATGAGAGTTTTTCCTATAAGAAAGCTGAAGATGGGGATGCTTTAGTGGTATTTTCTAAGAAAAGAGTATTAGAATTAGCTTATTACTATGCAGAATTAGGTATTAAAGCCAGTTTAATTTACGGGGATTTACCACCAGAAGTTAGAAGAAAACAATATGAACAGTTTATAAATAAGGAGACCACAATTTTAATAACTACTGACGCCATAGGTATGGGAGTTAACCTTCCTATAAAGAGAATAATATTTATGGATGTGAAAAAATTTGACGGAAACGAATTTAGGTACTTAAACTCTCAAGAAGTTAAGCAGATTGCAGGGAGAGCAGGAAGAAAAGGAATATATGAAGTAGGCTATGTAGCATCCTATGGTGATAGTCAAAATTTTATAAAGGAAATGATAGATGCAGAGGATAGAAAAATCGAAGAAGCAGTGTTAGGTCCTAGTGAAGCTATTTTAAAAATCAAGAATTTATCTCTTAGAGAAAAACTAGCTTTATGGAGTACTAGAGAAGAGAAATATCAGCTATATAAAAAGATGGATATAGGAGAGTATTTAATAGTTTTAGATAGTATAAAGTCCTATAGGCTAGAACAAAGTATAGAGTGGAAATTATTAAAAATCCCCTTTGATGTATCTAGTTCAGCATTGATGGATACTTTTTTAAGTTATATAGATGAAGTGTTTATTGCTAAAAGTGCAACTATAACTAAACCACTTAGTAAATTTAAGGAACTTTATGAGCTTGAACTTTATTACCAAAAAATCAACTTATACTATTCATTTTCAAAGACATTGAATTTGAAATTTGATGAGGACTGGGTATATAATGAGCGTTTAGCTGTAAGTGAAGATATAAATAAGATATTAATAAGTATTTAGCATAAATGCTGAAAAGTAGCTGTTTGTAGAAACTAGTTCAAATCTTTAAATATAATTGACTATGAAGATTATTTTTTTACTATAAAAAAGTTTATTCATAGTCAATTAAGGACTACTTACTAAAAGGCCCAATTTCCATGTTTAAATATATCAACTATTTCTCCACTGTTAGTTTCTCCAGTAATATTAAGATCAGCAGATCCTATCATAAAATCAACGTGCGTTAACGAAATGTTTGCACCTGCTTTGCTAAGTTCTTCGCTGCTCATTTCACTACCACCTTCAAGGCAAGTTGGGTAGGCCTCTCCTAGAGCTAAGTGACAAGATGCATTTTCATCAAATAAAGTATTGTAAAAAATCACATCTGAATTGGAGATTGGCGAATCGTAGGGTACTAGTGCAACTTCTCCTAAGTAGCAAGAGCCTTCATCGGTGTCTAAAAGTTTTTTTAGGGTTTCATAGCCTTTTTCCGCTGAAAAGTCAACCACTTTGCCTTCTTTAAAAATTAATGTGAAATTTTCAATGAGATTACCACTGTAGTTTAGAGGCTTGGTGCTTTTAACCTTACCATTGACGCCAGTTTTTAATGGAAGGGTAAACACTTCCTCTGTTGGCATATTTGCAACAAAATAGGTGCCCTTTGAATTATGTTCTCCACCACCAGCCCATAGATGTTTTTCAGGCAATTCTATAGTTAAATCTGTATCTTTTGAAAGAAAGTGAAGCTTTCTTAGTTTTTTATCATTTAAGAAATCTACTTTATTTTTAAGATTGTTTAAATGTTCACTCCAGGCTTCTAGTGGGCTATTTTTATCAACTCTTACTATTTTAAATATATTTTCCCAAAGTTTCTCCATAGCTTTTTCTTCAGGTAAATCTGAGAATACCTTTTTAGCCCAGGACCCTGTTGGAATTGAAACTACTGACCAAGAAACTGTACTATTCATTATATATTCTCTATATTTTTTCAAAGCAATAGATTTAGCTTTATTTGCTTCAGAAATTCTCTTTGAGTCCACATCTTTTAAAAGTTCTGGATTTGAAGCTGATATGGAAAGAAAGGCAGCATCATTTTTAGCAAGATATTCATAACCATCAGCCTTCCATTTAGGAAAACTACTAAAGGATTCCTCAGGAGCATTTAGAAACTTTATAAGAGTAAGTTCTTCATCATTCCATTCTACATGGACATCCTTAGCACCAGCATTATAAGCCTCTTTTGCAATAAGCCTTACAAAATCCGCGCATTCAATTGGTGAATTTATAACAAGTATTTGACCCTTTTGAAGGTTAACTCCAACTCTAACGGAAAGTTCTGCATACTTTTTTAGAAAATCGTTTAAGTTATTCATTTTATCTCTCCTTTTTAAACTATAAATCCAATGATAATTATTAAGATTATACCACATTTAATTGATTTAAATACATATATTTAGCTAATGGAGGTAAATATATGCATTTATATATCTTAACTATAATAATTTTAATCTTCCTGTGTCAAATATTAATCTACCTACATATTATAACTAGTGTAATTCTAATTAGGAGTGTTAAGAGTGTATTTTAGAAATGAAGACTTTTATTACGACTACGAAGATGTTGAAGAACTAAGAGACTATGAAGAAGTATGTCCATTTTATGAAATGTGCCAGCAGTATGAGGAAGATTTGCTTATGAGACAGGAATTTAATCAGCCTCCAAGACCAGGATTTCCGAATTTCCCACCACCTCCAGGACAAGGAGCTCCAAACTTACCACCACCTCCAGGAAGAGTTCCTCAAAAACCATCAGCAGGATTTGGAGGACCTGGAGGACCACAGACTTTTGCAGTTTCTCCAGGCTCAATTAGACGCTGCAGAAACAGATTCGTATATATATGGCTGAGAAATGGCAATTCTTTTTGGGCATATTTAACTAGAATTGATAGAACAACTGCCTCTGGATACAGATGGAATGGAAGAAGATGGGTTTACTTTGGCGTTGACTTAAGAAGAATCGATGAATTTGTTTGTAGATAGTAAATAATATATTTAACTTATAGAGTAAATTAAAAAGGACCTAATGCTGGCTATGGCATTAGGTTTTTTTATTTAATGCAGATAATATTTCATATTAATAGGAAAAATAAAAATTAGAAGAAAAATTAACAAAAATTTGATATAATTACTAGAATAAGATAAAATTAATGCAGATGCACTAAAGATTTATTACTAGGAAGGAGCTTAAAAAATGGTTGCGATAAAAATATCAGATGACATTAGAAGTGTACTTGGAAAAGTTCTAACAATTGGATATGTTGAAGCACAGGTAGAGGTAAAAGACAGTAATGAAAACTTATGGGAGGAAATTTCTACTGTTTGTAATAGAATTGCTGAAGATAATTCCCTTCAGGATGTTTTAAAAATAGAGAATATAGCTGCTGCAAGAGCTGCATATAAGAAGCTAGGAAAGGATCCTAGTAGATATAGGGTTTCCTCTGAATCTCTGGCAAGACGTGTAGTAAAGGGAAAAGGACTTTATAAGGTAAACAATATAGTAGATATTAATAATCTAATTTCAATAGCATCATTTCACCCTGTATGTGCTTATGATATGGATAAAATAGATTCAGAAATTTACTTAAATATTGGAGAAGAAGGAGACTGCTATGAAGGAATAGGAAGAGGAGATATTAATATATCCTGCTTACCAGTATTTCAAGACAGTAAGGGAAAGTTTGGAAGCACAACTTCTGATTCTGTAAGAGCAATGGTTACGAAGGATACAAAAAATTTAATTATGGCTATAGTCTCTTTTAACGGAGATAGGAATTTAGATAAGTATATAGAGTACTGTAAAGAGCTTCTAGTAAAGTATGCAGAGGGAAAAAATATTCATTCTGCAATAATTTCATAGAAAGCTGCTATTTTATAATACAGCTTAATGGGAAAAGTCATAATAAATTATAAGGTGTGATGGGATTTTGGGTAGGGAAATTATAGTAAATGGTAGGGCTTATTCAGAAGATGATTTAAAGAAGGCCACATTAGACAGTATTATTAAGATTTGCAAGGAATTAAAAATGAGTTTTCCGGAATACGGTCATCTTCTTTATAAAAGAAATGTTTTAATTGAAAAAATATTTCAAATAGCTGATTGTAATAGTGAGGATGTAAATAATAAGGGAATAGTTAACCAATCAATTGATTATGAAGAAGAGAAAAGCTTGGTAGATATAGACTTAGGTGAAGACACAACTAAAGAAAAGATAGATTTTTCAGAGGAAAAATCCATATTCTCTTTAGAGGAGCTCTTTAAAAGGAGCTTTAGAGAAGAAAAAAATAACGATGCTCAGGATTGTTACATAGAGGAAAATGAAAATATAGTAGAAGACAAGGAAACACAAGCAGAAATAGAGTGTCAATTTGAAGATAAGATACTACAAGATCTTCCAAAGGATAGTGATTCTAGAAGCTACAACTTTGAAGATTTAAAAGCATTAGATTACCGCTCTTTAGCAGATATTTGTTCAAGTTTGCAGTTAATAAAAGAAGAAACGGATGATTCCTATTACGGATATGATAGATCAGAATTAGCAATGATGATTTTAGATTGTCAAGGGAAAGCTTATGATGAAATCGAAGTTAGAAAGTATTATGATGAGTATTATGATGAGTTTGAAAAGGAAACCCTTTTAGAGAAAGTAGAAGAAAGAAAAAGCTCACATGAAAAGTACAATAATTCTACAGATTCTCTATCACAGAAAATTGGATACGACGGGGAGTTATATGTTAGCTTTACTTCTACTTCTATTTTGTTAAAAGTAGAAATAAGAAAAGAAGGAAAGTTTATCTATTATAATATACCAAATGTAATATATGTAGAGGACATATATTTAGATGAAGTAGATGTTCTATTTGGGGAGGATTTACAAAATGTCTTAAAAGATAAACTTTTGAAAGGAACATTTATAGTCAATTTTGATAAATGGCTTCAGGAACTTGGAAACAATGAAGAGAACAGTGAAGAAATTAGTACTATAGAAAGGCAGAAGGTTTTAAAAGCTTTCTTTAATAAATTAATAAGCAAGATAAACAATGACTTAAATATAGCTATCAGTTCTCTGTATATTTTAACAAAAAATAACTCAATTGCTAAAAAAATATTAGATGAATGTGATTTGAAATGTAAGTCGGTGGGTTCATTGGAACTAGATGATATAAGTGCAATTATTTATGAAATGAGTACAACGGATAAGAAAGCAGGTAGTAACAAGTATCTAGGAATAAATCTAGAGGAAAACAAATGTGAACTAGTTGAATATAGCAGTAATATGAAAGAAGGAGAATTTTCCTATATTTTAACTATAGATAAGAAAATATTAGAGCAAAGCTTTGTATTAAGTATTAATAGATTAGCGGAAAAAATAGCCTGTTATATGAAATACAAATTAGCAAATTCTTTTAACGATGAAAGTTCACTTTTCCTAGAATGTGAAAAAATATTTAGGAAGATAGACAATAATGAACCTTTGGAACACATTAATAAGGAGTTAAACCTGCACTTTGAAAAGGCTCAATTACTATTTCCAACAGACTTTAATCAGTTAGAGTTAGATGAAGATTACTACAGAATCAGAAATAACTATTATATATTAAAATTAGCAGCTTTAAACATAATGAACGGAACTGAAGGAACTATTAAATTAGAATTATATAGAAGAGAAAATCAATCTCTCCTAGTATATGAAAAGGAAATACTAATCAAAAGTGAAGAGATAAAAAGAATTATAGCTGGTGAAATGTACTTAGGAATTAAAAGCATACTACATGATTATAATGAAAAAGTTATTCTTGTAGGAGAAGAGTTTTTAGTACAAGCAGTGAGGGAGGTAGTAAAGGAATTTATACCTGGAAACATGGTAAAAAGTTCTTCAGTTTATGACTGTATTGAGGCTGCCAAAGAGTATTCTAAAGAAGTTATTAAAGGCACTATAGAAGCGGTAGTTACAAACCATAGAGAAAATATAAAATACATTGTTTCTACTAAGAATTTCAAGGGTGAGGAAGTTATTCTTATCGATGAGGAAAAAAATATAAACTACGTAATGAAAAATATGATGACCAATGAAGTGGAATTTTACTTAAAATCTGGCTGTGATAACCTAGAGGTAGTTAGTAACTATATTTTTAGAAACAAGCAATATACAAGAAGAGAAGAAACTTCATTAGAAAAGTATATAGAGCTATTTGGTATAGATAATATAGCCAATATTTCTAAAAACACCAATAAATTTATAATTAAATTAAATGAAAATAAAACAGAATTATTTGTTCTGTCAGTACAAAACAGAGATGATGTGGAGTATATAGGTGATTTAGAAATTTTTCATATATCAGAGAGCTAAGTTACAGTACTAATTTTAGTTGAAGAAAAAGGTGAAAATATGTTTAAAAATTTTTTTGGTAAATCATCAAATTATTACTATGATGAAAATGATAACAGGATAAGCAAAGATGAATTAGA
The DNA here is from genome assembly GCF_033659955.1 of Clostridium tanneri. Lineage (NCBI taxonomy): Bacteria > Bacillati > Bacillota > Clostridia > Eubacteriales > Clostridiaceae > Clostridium > Clostridium tanneri. The sequence goes on along the minus strand of NZ_JARUJP010000009.1, from coordinate 14,493 downwards.
AGAGATAGGTTCTGGTGGAGAGGGAACTGTATTCAAAACTAAGGATGATAAGATACTTAAGCTCTATTTCGAAGAGAGACTTACACAAGAGCTAGAAGAGAAGATTAAGCTCATGGTAAGTAGAAGGATAAGTTATTCTGGAATTTGTTGGCCAGAAAATATGGTTTTTAACCATGAAGGGAAATTCATTGGATACATCATGTGTAAAGCAAAGGGCTATGAATTACAGAAATCTGTATTCATGAAACCGCTTTTACAAAAAAGGTTTCCAGATTGGACAAGAGTCAATCTTACTAATTTAGCTATAAACATTCTAAAAAAACTGGACTTTTTGCATGAAAATCATGTAATAGTTGGAGACTTGAATCCGTTTAATATTTTGGTGAATTCTGAAGAGGAAGTTTATTTTGTGGATACAGATAGTTATCAAATTGGAGATTATAAATGTTCAGTCGGAACTCCTATCTTTACAGCACCGGAGATACAAGGAAAAAACTTTGGATCCTTTTTTAGAACAATTAACCATGAATATTTTGCTATAGCCACATTACTATTTATGATTTATCTTCCTGGGAAAACCCCATATTCTTTTCAGGGTGGAGAAGATGTTGTAGATAACATTATAAAGAAAAATTTCTCTTATCCCTTTGATGAAAGTGCTAATTTTTTAGCGCCAAAGGGACCATGGGAATTCATCTGGAATGAGTTATCTTATGAGCTAAAGGAGGCCTTTTACAATACTTTTAAGCTTGATACTAGATTGTCACCGAAAGAGTGGATTAAGTTATTAGAAGGTTATAAAAAGGAACTAGTAAATGACAACTATGAAAAACACATTTTTCCTGATTCCACTACTAAATACGTTGAAGATATTTCTGTTTCAATGAATAGAAGAAATGAAGGTTTTGGTGAAATAGAAACTGTTATTAATGAAAGTTTAAGATATGATCCTAATATTGCAGTTATAGAGTTAAGTACTAAAGCTGTAAAAATGTTAATTGGTGATTTAGAACAAATAAAGACTAGAGGATTTAATTTTAAGAGCTTTAAAAGAGAGGCCAAGCTTACCAATACAGGTAAGGGATTAGATGCTGAAAATAATATGGATTTGGAATTTTTTAAAGCAAAAGTAATACCAGTAATAGATCATTTTAAAAGTGCACTTAAGGCACACAGGGTAGATATTGTGTATACTGTAGCTACTGCAGCAATAAGAAGTGCTAAAAATAATAAGAATATACTTAAATTGATAAAAGAAGAGTGCGGTTTAAATGTTAAGGTGTTGACAAAGGAGGAAGAAGCAAAAGCTACTCTAGATGCTTTCATGTTTAGCGGCAAAAGTTATATTGAAGATACTGAACAGAGATTTATTTTAATCGACCAAGGGGGAGGCTCCACAGAAATAACCCTTTTTGAAAAGGGTAGAATATTAGAAACTTATAGCTTAGATCTAGGCACTGTTGTTTTAGAAAACAGACTGTTTGTAAATAACAATATAGATACAGATATAAGAAGAGCATTTAAGGAAGTTGATAAGCAGATTAACAACAAGCTAAGATACTATTTTCAGAAACACGCTCCCAATGCAGAAGATGCTACTTGTATAAGCGTGGGCACTGTAATAACAAGAGCTACTGGTAAGGCTACTAATAAGAGACAACATGGAACAAAAATAACTCTAGAATATATTGAAAATAAAATTAGAGAGACAGAGGATGAAATAGCTATAAAATATAATAGTGTCGGAGACGTATATGAGGCTATTCACGGGTCTACCGAAAAAAACGAGAATACTGCAGAAGATCTAGCAATAATGAGAATGGGACTATTTATGTACAAGGAGCTTATGAAAAGATTTAATATAAAAGAACTTCTAGTTAGCGGTACTGGATTATGGTATGGCGTTTACTATGATAAATATAAGGAAATTTATGAGTGTTCATAAATTGTGAGGTGAACAAAGATGAATCTTGATACAATTTTAAAAAAATACTTAATCTTTGTTGATACCTGTAGCTTTATGTGTGACCAGGCAGAGGTGTTTTTTCAAGGCAATTTTATTAATCAGCTAGAAAACCGTGGAAGAAAAATTTTAGTTCAATATAAGGTTGCAGAAGAAATAAACAGGCTGCAAGAAAGTAATAAGAAAGAAACTAGAGATAAAGCGAAAAAAGCAGGAACTTTGGTTAATAGGCTTATAAGAAAGCAACTAATAGATCCAATCGGTACAGAAAAGGATAAATTTGCTGATCACACTTTTTTAAAGGTATTTATGGATAAGGTTACTGAATTCAACATGTGTTTAATCACCCAAGATAGTAAGCTTGCAAATGCTATTTTGGCAATAAAGAATCAACAGGCGGTTTTTGGCAAAGACATACTAGTTTTTCGGATTAATGAAGATTCAAACTTAAGAGACTGGGAAGAAATATTTAAAAATAGAGAACAAAAAGGAAGGTCAGGAGACAATTCCTTTGACCGAACTGAAGATAACAAGGACAAAGCTAAGAGGCTTGCAAATAAATTGATATCTGCTATAGATAATGGAGTAAAAGCAAAAGAAAGATATCAATTGAAAAGTAATATAACCCCTGACAATAACAAACTTTTAGGAGTATTAAAGGTGCCAGAGTTAAATGATGTTGTATCCTCTGGTAAACATGGTATGTTAAAGTTGGTAGAGGAAATTGGCGATGGGGGAGAAGGAAAAATATATGTTACAGATAACGGATTGATATGTAAGATATATTACCAAGAAAAGCTAACTGAAAATAAAAAGGATAAGATTCTTCTAATGCTTCAATCGGATATATCTATAAAAGGCATATGCTGGCCTATAGACTATGTTACTTATAAAAACAACTTTGTAGGCTATCTAATGCATAGGGCTACAGGAAAAACACTACAAACAGCAATGTTTGTTAAACCACTACTTTTAAAGAACTTTCCTTATTGGACAAGAAAGCACCTAGTAGAGTTGTGTTTAAACATCTTAGGAAAAATCTACTATTTACACAGCAGGAATATCATAATTGGGGATATAAACCCAAACAATATACTAATTAAAAGTGAAAAAGAAGTATATTTTGTTGATACAGATAGCTATCAAATAGAAGCTTATCCCTGTCCAGTAGGTACCATTAATTATACTGCTCCAGAAATTCAGAGAAAAGATTTCAAAACTTTTTTAAGAACTTTTGAGCAGGAATACTTTGCAGTTGCTACACTTATGTTTATGCTTTTACACCCTGGAAAACCTCCCTATTCTCATCAGGGGGGAGGATCTCCAAGTGAGAATATAAGATCAATGAATTTTTCCTATCCTCTTGGAGAGCAGAGTAATAAAAAGGCGCCGGATGGACCTTGGAGATTCATATGGAGTAATTTGCCATACGCTACAAAGGAACTGTTTTATAATGTATTTAGAAACAATAAGAGAGTGGATACTAAAACATGGATTGAAAATATGTGTTACTACTTAGTGCTTCTTCAGTCTGATTTTGCCTCAGAAGAATTGTTTCCAACAGAATATAAAAAGGTGACCACTAACACTGTGGAGGCTACCTGTGTAATATGCAAAAAAATAGTTAAAGAAAATAAACATCATATAGATAAGTTGAAGAAGCTTAATAAAGATTATATATGTCCAAATTGCGGTTCAAAACTAAAGAATTCATAATTACTAGGAGGAGATTATATCATGGATTTAAGAGAAAAATTATTATTTGACAACCCAACTACAAGACTGCCAGTTTGCTTGGTACTAGATACAAGCGGTTCAATGTATGGAACACCTATAGCAGAGTTAAATGAAGGTATACACTTATTTTTCAAAGATGTATTAGAAGACGATGTTGCTAGATATTCAGCTGAAATAGCTATCGTTACCTTTGGAAGAGGTGGGGTACATAAGATAGTTGATTTTGACAGCATTGAAAATCAATCAATACCTGTTTTAGAAGCAGATGGGCTAACACCAATGGGAGAAGCTGTTAATGCAGGATTAGATCTGCTGGAACAGAGAAAGAAAGAGTACAGCAATGCAGGAGTTGAATACTTTCAACCTTGGTTGGTTATTATGACAGATGGAATTCCAACAGATGATATTGAAGATGCAGCAAATAGAACTAGCGACCTTGTAAAAAATAAAAAATTAACTATATTCCCAGTAGGGATAGGTGATAATTTTGATCCTACAGTACTTGCTAGATTTTCACCATTATTTGCACCACAGAAATTAAGAGGGTATGAATTTAAAAAGTTCTTTAAATGGTTAAGTAAGAGTGTAAGTAGAACTTCAACTTCCATGCCAGGAGAAAAAATAACGTTACCTCAGAGAGACTGGAATGAAGTAAGCTTATAAGAGAAGGAGAAACTATGGAAAAGCTAGAAATTGGACGTTGGAAAGTTGCTGGGGCATCAGTAGAAGGACTGTCCCATGAAAAGGATAGCACACCCTGCCAGGATAAAGTTGCTATGGCTGTTGATAACAGAACCGCTGTAATAGCTCTAGCTGATGGAGCTGGTTCTTGTAAGTTATCTCACTATGGAGCTGAAATAGTTGTAAATAAAGTAAAAACTATGTTTATAGATAGCTTTGACAGGGTTTATAATATGGATGCAAAAAGTGCAGCAAGATATATTATAAGTAATATTGTAAGCGAACTTAGGGAAAAACTTAAAGAGTTTGAGGGAGCAGTATTGAAAGACTTTTCTTCAACAATGTTATTTGTGGCTGTAAAGGACGATAGGTTCATTGCAGGTCATGTTGGAGATGGAGTCATTGGATATATTTCAAAGGATCAAGCTAAAGTTCTTTCGGAGCCAGAAAACGGCGAATTTTCAAATTCTACTTTTTTTGTCACCATGGATAACTCAGAAAGATATCTGAGGCTATCTAGAGGAACTATTGGAAATGCCAGTGGATTTCTTTTAATGTCTGATGGAACTGGAAGCAGCTTTTATGATAAAAAAACTAGAACCTTAGCACCAGCCTCAAATGCAGTTTTAGGTTGGTTAGATGAAAACTCAGCACTTGATGTGAATAAAGCTATCGAAAAAAATTTAAGAGAACTTATTAGAATGAAAACTAATGATGACTGCAGCATGGCAATCATGGTATTATGTAAGAAGAACTTGGATGAGTTCAGAGATAGGGATATTGAGTTTAAAAAAGACTTTTTAGAGCTAAGTGATGACAGGGCAGTAGAAAACTGTATTAAAGTCTACGAAGCAGTAAAAAAAAATAGGATAATTAAGAAAACTACCTTAAGAAGGGTGGCAAAAAGTATAAGGTTATCTAAAAAGATTGTATTTAGACATGTTAAAAGAATGGTCAATATAGGCATACTATAAGTAAAGTACTAGAGATGAGGTGTTAATAATTGCATATAGTTTGTTCTATTGGTTCATGGGTTAACTCAATAGAAGATGTAGATAAATTAGTAGAAGCAGGTATGACTGTACCTAGATTTAACTTTTCACATATTGATTATGAAAAGTCAGAGAAGCTTATAAGTGAAATAAAGAAAAAATATCCCGAGATGCCTATTTTTCAAGATTTACAGGGAAACAAGTTAAGGGTTTCGAAGCTATTTAGAAATCAAATTAAAGTAAATGAAGGTGATATTGTATATTTCTGCACTGAAGAACTATACAAAAAATATCAGAGAACAGATAAGTATACACTTATCCCTGTAGCTTATGAAGGTGAATTTAAAGATCTGCAAAAGGCAAGAACTATCTATATGAAAGATGCTACAATGGAATTTACCGTCCTTGGTAGAAATGAAAATGCTATTAAAGTACAGGTAAAAAAAGGTGGCATGGTCAGAGGAGAAAAGGGGATAAATGCTCCTGGCATGGATAGAAGTAAGCTTGGGTTAACAGAAAAGGATAAGAATGATATAAAGTGGGGACTAGACCGGGGGATAGATATTATATGTCTATCTTATGTAACTAGTGATGACAGTATTAAAGAATTAAAAAGCTTTATTAAAGATTATCAAAAATACAATAAAGATATAAAGATGCCTATAATTTGGGCCAAAATTGAGTGTAGAGATGCTGTAGAAAATTTTGATAAAATAGTAAAGGTAAGCGATGGCATTATGATAGGCAGGGGAGATCTGTTAGCAGAGTTGGAACTCCATGAAATTCCTTTAGCTCAAGATAAAATTGTTACAAAGATGAAAAAGAGTGTAAAGGAGCTAATTATTGCTACCTATGTATTAGATTCCTTAAAAAAAGGCAGTATGCCAACTATAAATGAAGTTAACGATATATATAATTTCATGAAAAATAAGGTTAATGGTTTTATGTTATCCGGTGAGGTAACTATTTCTAGAACCCCTATTGAAAATATCAAGCTTTTAAAGGATTTAGTTACAAGGTTTGAGAATTAAATAGTCTTTGAAGATATTATTTTTTATCAGCTTACTTTTTAAAATTTAGACTGTAAATTGCAATTAAGGAGTGGTAGTTATTAATTACTCTGAATTATTTAATAAATATAGAATACTAGTAGATACTTCCAGTTTTCTCTGTACTGGAGCAGAAGAGTTTTTTATTCATAAAGCTGAAAGGGAATTAAAGAATAGTAATAAAAAATTTATCATACAGTACAAAGTAGCGGAAGAAATAAATTTGTTAACTGATAGTGAAGATGAAAAGGCAAGAGAAAGAGCTAAGAAAGCGGTTAAGCTTGTTAATTATATGTATTTTCAGGGGGGAACTTTAGAGCACTACGGAACAGAAGAAGATTCCTATACAGATACGCAATTTTTAAAGATATTTACACAGTTTGGTAAGAACGCAGATTTAGCTCTTATAACTCAGGATAGATCATTAGCTAAGTCTATTCTAGGGATTAAAAATCAAAATGATATCACATCTACAAAAGATATAGCAGCTTTCAGAGTTTCCGATGATGGAAACCTAGTTAATTGGGAAGAATTGATAAAAGAAAAAAAAGTAAGAACTGTTAGTACAAGATGCTTCAACTGCCATAAATGGTTTAAGGAAAATAAGTGGTTTATAGATAAATTATACGACAACGGAAAAAAAGTATACTGTCCTGAATGCAAAAAATTATTTATACCTGTAAGGTAGATTTTTAATAAAAAGGGGTATCTCCAAAGGAGATGTCCCTTTTTGCTAATAAATTCAAAGAAGATTTATTTATATAGGACTAAAAATCAGCTCTTGGTAACTCTTTTACAAATTGGAAAAAGTCTTCATAATTTCCCTTGTAATCTGTAATTATAGCGTCTTCTGTTCTATGTAACATGTTATCTGTTATTAGATAAGTCTTCATTCCAAGATTTTTGGCTACAAGGTCTTCTTGCACGTCATTTCCAACCATAAGACATTCTACAGGAGATTTCTCTATATCTTTTAGTATTTCCTCGTAGTACTTTAACTGAGGTTTGCAGTAGTGATTGGTTTCAAAGGTACTTATATATGAAAATTCTTCTGGGTCAAAACCAGCCCAGCGTATTCTATGATAAATTGCTTTCGCTGGAAACATAGGGTTTGTGGCTACAACTATTTTATAACCTTTTTCCTTCAGTATTTTAACACTTTCTTTAATACTTTCAATGTTGTGAACTGCTTCTCTTACATTCAAGAACCTTGTATCATAAAATTCATCAAAACGATTCTTTAGAACAGATATATCGGCTTCCAATCTTTTCCCAAAGTCCTCCATAAAAACTTCTTCATTGGTTCTAAATTCAGTATTTTTAACCATAGCCTTTGTCGATTCCCAAATATTCTTTGCAAACTTTTCAGGTTCCATTATATCGGAAAAGGTATCTGTTAGTTCTCTAAAATATAGTTTTTCAAATAAAATCATATCCATAGAAAGTAGTGTTCCATCAAGATCAAATAAAATAGTATTCATAGTTGTCCTCCTTCATGGCTTATATCAAAATTTAAAGTAAGGGAGTAAGTGTATTTAGAAAATCTCCCCAACATATTAAATAATTTTAACATAATAATAATAGTATTACTACAAAAGGTATAGGTTTTATTATTATAACTAAAGGTGTTGAAGTGTTTTGAAGGATTTGTGAAAGTATTTGATTTAATTTGAATGAAATTGATTGAAATTTTGTTTTTTATCTATTATAATGTTTACATAAGTTATTTAAGAAGGTGATTATAGTTGTTAACAGAAGAAAGACATAATGTGATACTTGAGCTTCTCAAAGAAAAAGGCGTAGTAAAGATAAATGAACTTGTGGAAGCAACAAACACTTCAGAGTCCACCATAAGACGAGACTTAACTATATTAGAAAGTACAAACAGCATTAAGAGAATACATGGGGGAGCTACATTAACTAAGGGAAGACTCATCGAACAAACTTACCTTGAAAAGGAAGTTCAGAGCGTAGATGAAAAAAGATTAATCGGTAAATATGCTGCATCACTTGTAAAAGATGGTGATTGCATCTACCTAGATGCAGGAACATCTACCTTCGAAATGATTCAATTTATTGATAAAAAAAATATAATAGTAGTTACCAACGGACTTAAACATATAAATGCTCTTGTTGAACGAAATATTAACTCTTATATTTTAGGTGGAAAAGTTAAAGAAACTACAAAAGCAGTTGTAGGCATAGATGCTTTGAAAAGTTTAGAAAAATTTAGGTTTGATAAGTCTTTTCTAGGAATCAATGGAGTTCATTTAGAGCAAGGATTTACTACACCAGATTCAGAGGAAGCTATACTCAAAGAAAGTGCTATTAAGCAATCAAGACAAGCTTTTATTTTGGCAGATGACAGTAAATTTGGGGAGGTAAGTTTTGTTAAAGTAGCGGATTTGGAAAAAGCTATGATTATTACAAACTCTCGGATAGAAGATTATGAAAATTATAGTAAAAAAACTAAACTAAAGGTTGTGGTAGAACAATGATATACACAGTAACATTTAATCCATCTATAGATTATGTCATTGATGTTGAAGAATTTGAAAAAGGAAAAGTAAATAGAGTTACAAAAGAATATAAGTATGCTGGCGGAAAGGGAATAAATGTATCTAGGGTTTTAAAAAATCTAGATATTCAAAGCAGAGCATTTGGATTTATTGGAGGCTTTACAGGTAGGTTTATAGTTGACTCTTTAAAAAGTCAAGGTGTTGAAACAGACTTTATAGAAGTTAGTGGTGACACAAGGATAAATGTAAAGCTTAAATCAAAGGAAGAAACAGAAATAAATGGTGCTGGTCCAGAGATAGATGAAGAAGCTCTAAACAGGTTATTCAAGAAAATTGATAAATTAAGTTCTAAAGATTTTTTAGTATTAGCGGGAAATGTGCAAAAGTCATTGCCAATGGATATTTATTCAATAATTCAGCAAAAATGTTCGCATAAGGCAGTAAAGGTTGTAGTTGATACTACAGGAGAAGCTTTAATAGCTACATTAAAGTTTAACCCTTTTTTAATTAAGCCTAACAATCATGAACTGGAAGAAATATTTAATGTAAAAATAAACAGTAAAGAGGAACTAATACACTATGGTAATGAGCTTAAAGAAAAGGGAGCAGAAAATGTAGTTATTTCTATGGCCAGTGAAGGTGCATTATTAATATGTAATGAAGGTGTTTTTCATGCATCTGCTCCAAAGGGAATTGTAAAAAATTCAGTAGGCGCTGGGGACTCTTTAATTGCCGGGTTTATTGCAAGTTATTCTGAAAAATCAAGTTTAGTTGAAGCACTTAAATTTGGTGCTGCAACAGGAAGTGCCACAGCATTTTCAATGGATTTATGTAAAATGGAAGATGTAAAGAAACTGCTCACAGAAATAACCATAACTAAGTTATAGCACGCTGTGATTGTATAGATATAATATAGAAAACAATTTTATATCATCAGCTAAATCAGGCATACCTATGTTGTATAAGAATAATTAAGACTACCTTAGTTTAAATAATAAAGATTATGTAAAGGTGTACAAAGGTAAATTAACCATAAAAATTTAAAAATAAAACAATGCGGAGGTAAAAATGAAAATTACAGAGCTTTTAAAAAGAGATACTATTATTTTAGACTTAAATTCTAAATCTAAAGCAGAAGTAATTGATGAATTAGTAAATAAACTAGATACAGCTGGAAGATTGAGTAATACGGAAGAATATAAAAAAGCTATATGGAAAAGAGAAAATGAGTTCTCAACGGGAATAGGTGATGGAATAGCTATTCCCCATGCTAAAACTACAGCAGTAAAGGTTCCATCTATAGCCTTTGGCCGTTCTAAGGAAGGTATAGATTATGATTCTCTAGATGGTACTAATGCTCATATATTCTTTATGATAGCTGCAAGTGAAGGGGCACATAATGAACATTTAGAAACCTTATCAAGACTATCAAGCTTACTTATGAATGAAAGCTTTAAAGAGGGACTTGTTAATGCAAAATCAAAGGATGAGATATTAAATCTAATTGATAATCAAGAAAAAGTTTATTTACAAGCTGAAAGCAATAAATCATTGTCAACAGAGAAGAAAACTGAAGAAAAAAAGTTAATCCTTGCTGTTACTGCATGCCCTACTGGTATAGCCCATACTTACATGGCAGCAGATTCTCTTAAAAATAAGGCAAGAGAAATGGGAGTAGATATTAAGGTTGAAACTAATGGTTCTACTGGAGTAAAGAATAGATTAACTGAAGATGAAATTAGTAGAGCAGCAGCAATAATAGTAGCTGCAGATAAACAAGTTGAGATGGCTAGGTTTGAAGGTAAAAAAGTAATTCAAGTTCCTGTAGCACATGGAATTAAAAAGGCTGAAGAACTTATAAATAGAGGATTACAGGGAGATGAACCAGTATATCATCATAGTGGAAATAGAGAAACTCCAGCAGGAGACAAAAGTGAAAAAATAGGTTTTTATAAGCATCTCATGAGTGGTGTGTCAAATATGCTTCCTTTCGTTGTAGGTGGAGGTATACTAATTGCAATATCCTTCATGTTCGGTATTCATGCTAATGATCCAAAGGATCCATCCTTTAATCCTATAGCAAAACTCCTAATGGATATAGGTGGAGGTAATGCTTTTGCCTTAATGGTGCCGGTGCTTGCTGGATTTATCGGAAGCAGCATAGCAGATAGACCTGGTTTTGCTCCAGCAATGGTAGGTGGTTTAATTGCAGCAAACAATGGTGCCGGTTTCTTAGGTGGATTAATTGCTGGTTTTCTTGGAGGTTACTCTGTACTATTAGTTAAGAAGGTATTCTCCGGGCTTCCAGAATCTCTTGAGGGTATAAAGCCAGTTCTTATATATCCTCTACTTGGTATATTCATAACTGGTGCAGTTATGCTGCTATTTATAGTAAACCCTGTTAAAGCCATTAACACAGCAATGCAAACATGGTTAGGATCAATGGGAACAACTAATAGGGTTATTTTAGGTTTAATTCTTGGTGGTATGATGGCTGTTGATATGGGTGGTCCAATAAATAAAGCTGCCTTTACCTTTGGTATTGCAATGATTGATGCAGGAAACTACTATCCTCATGCTGCTATAATGGCAGCAGGTATGGTGCCTCCAATAGGAATTGCTATTGCAACAACTATATTCAAAAATAGATTTACTAAGGAAGAAAGAGATGCAGGTAAAACTAACTATATAATGGGCGCTAGCTTCATAACAGAAGGAGCTATACCTTTTGCAGCTGCAGATCCAGGAAGGGTCATACCTTCAGTAATTGTTGGATCAGCAATATCTGGAGCATTAACTATGATGTTTAATATAGGACTACCTGCTCCTCACGGTGGTATATTTGTAATACCAATAGTAAAGGGAAATCCATTGCTTTATATTTTAGCTATCCTAATAGGAGCATTTATTACAGCCTTTATGTTAGGGTTTTTAAAAAAACCACTGGAAAATAATGAATAGAAGTTATTACAAATAACTTGTCAAAGAAAAACAACAGAATAAAAAAGCAAAGGTATAATTTACTTACCTTTGCTTTTTCATTATAGTAATAACATAAACCTTATCAATTGTTCTTACCTTGCAATCTTTTCCTCAGAATTACTGGAATAGTCAGCTTCCTCTTTACTTTTAACTATTGAGGTTATAATACTAATCGTTAGAATAGAGAATATTGTAATCAAGGATGCTACTATAGATATTTCAATGTGGAAGAATAAAATTGCTAGTTTTATTCCAGTAAATATTAATATGCTGGCAACACCATATTTCACATAAGCAAACTTATTATGAAGCTTTTCTAAAAGAAAGTATAGGTTTCTAAGCCCTAGTATAGCAAACATATTAGAGGTATATACTATGAAAGGATCAGTAGTTATAGAAAATATAGCTGGTATAGAATCTATAGCAAAAATAATATCGGAACCTTCTACAAGCAGTAGTATAGCAAACAATGGTGTAGCGTATAGAATTCCATTTTTTCTTGTGAAAAATTTTTCCCCTTCAAGAGTGTCAGAAACAGGTATAATCCTATTAAGAACTTTTATTATTTTACTGTCTTTAAAGCTATCCGCATTTTCTTCATTTCGGAACATTCTAATTCCGCTAAATATAAGAAGCAAACCAAAAATGTAAAGAATCCAGTGAAATTTGTTAACAATAGTTACTCCTAATACTATGAATATAAGTCTTAAAATAATAGCTCCAATGATTCCATAAGTAAGAACTCTTTTCTGATATTCTTCCTTTATCCCAAAACTTTGGAATATTAAAAGAAACAAAAATAGGTTATCTAAACTTAGACTTTGCTCAATTACGTATCCACCAAGAAAAGCTAAAGCTTTTTCCGTACCCATGAAAAAGTAAATTCCAATGTTAAATAGCACTGCTAATCCAACCCAAAAACCTAAATGTAGTAGTGATTTCTTCGTTGACATAAAATTGCCTCCCTTATAAAAAATTTATGTTAACCTAGGACAAAATAAAAGGCTTTTAACATAATTCATATTGGGCTATGAACTATGTCAAAAGTCTTATAACCTGAAACAGGCTTACAAAGCCAGATTTATAACACTAAATCGAATTGTTGACTTCGTAATTTAAATTACTCCCTTTTAACAGAGGATTATTAAAGTTCTAAATTAATAATAGCTTAACTAATAAGGTTATGTCAAGTAAAAAATAATATATATAATAATTATAAATATTGCGATAAGTGGTGAACGATACTATGTTGCCTTGGTGTGATTTATATAGAAATACCATATTCTATAAATGAATAAATAAATTTTACAAGATAAAAATAATTAGGTAGAATTATAGTGAAAAAAAGAGAGGGGTTAGACTAGATGATAAATTTTAATTACAACATTCCTACAAGGGTTTTTTTTGGAAAGGATCAGATTAAGGTATTAGCAAAGGAAATAAAAAAATATGGTTCCAAAGTACTGTTAACCTACGGAGGTGGAAGTATAAAACGAACTGGTATATATGATACTGTAATACAAATTTTAAAGGATAATAATATTTCCTACTGGGAACTTGGAGGTATAGAACCTAATCCAAGGATAACCAGTGTAAAAGAAGGTGTTAAGATATGCCGGGAAAATGATATAGACTTTATACTTGCAGTTGGTGGAGGAAGTACCATAGACTGTTCAAAGGTTATTGGTGCAGCCTTTTATTATGAAGGTGATCCATGGGATTTAGTTTCAGGTAAAAGTAGAATAGAAAATGTTTTGCCAGTAGGAACTATTTTAACTCTTTCAGCAACTGGTTCTGAAATGGATGCTGGTGCTGTTATTAGTAATTTAGAAACAAAGGAAAAACTAGGTTGTGGTCATCCTGGAATGTTTCCTAAGTTTTCCATACTAGATCCTACATATACCTTTACCGTACCAGCAAACCAGACAGCAGCAGGCACTGCTGACATAATGAGTCATATATTTGAAGTATATTTTAATAAGACAGAAGGGGCTTATCTTCAAAACAGAATGGCAGAAGCACTACTTAAAACCTGTATAAAGTATGGGCCTATTGCTTATAAAGAGCCAGAAAACTATGAAGCAAGAGCCAATATAATGTGGGCATCTAGCCTTGCAATAAATGGATTGTTAACCTATGGAAAGGAGACAAATTGGAGTGTTCATGGAATGGAGCATGAATTAAGTGCATTTTATGATATAACCCATGGAGTAGGTTTGGCTATTTTAACTCCAAGTTGGATGAAACACGTTCTAGATGACAGTACAGTTAATTACTTTGTAGACTATGGAGTTAATGTTTGGGACCTAGATAAAGATGGAGATAAATTTGAAATAGCCAATGCTGCCATAGATAAAACAAGAGAATTCTTTACTTCATTAGGAATACCATCAACTTTAACAGAGGTTGGAATTAACTGTGAAAACCTAGAAATTATGGCAAAGGCTGCTGTTAGAAGGGGATCTCTAGGTAATTTTAAGCCTCTTAAAGCAGAGGATGTTCTATCTATATTTGAAGCTTCCTTATAAAAATTCTACTAGTGATATTTACAATTTAATACAAAAGAAAAT
>NZ_JARUJP010000008.1:0-169837 GCF_033659955.1 Clostridium tanneri | reverse complement strand
TTTTTTCATTAATTCATCTTTTAACTGTGACATTTTTTCCCTCCTGTATTCCTTAGAAGTTGGTAATAGTTATTGACTATTACGTCTCCCGTATGACTTTTAGTTATTCTTTTTTCTTTTATAAGTAGGAACTTTCTTTTCTACAAGCTTGAATATATCCTCTTTATCCATAGATGATACTTTGCTAAATTCTTCTATAGATTTTTCCACAAAGTCCATCTCTATGTTATTAGGTTTTTCAACAAATATTTTATTATGTTCTGTAGATGTTAATGCTATTTCATCCATTAAAAGCTCTTCATATAGTTTTTCCCCTGGTCTTAATCCTGTATACTCTATCTTTATATCTACATCTGGCTTGTAACCAGATAAAGTTATTAGATCTCTAGCTAAATCCACTATTTTAACAGGTTTGCCCATATCTAGTACAAATATTTCTCCTCCACGGGCTATGGCTCCAGCCTGAATAACTAATTGAGCTGCTTCTGGTATAGTCATAAAGAATCTATTTATTTCTGGATGGGTAACAGTAACAGGTCCTCCATGAGAAATCTGTTTCTTAAATAAAGGAATAACTGAACCATTACTTCCTAAAACATTTCCAAATCTAACTGCTACATACTCAGTACTGCTTGATTTATCAAAGGCTTGAACCATAATCTCGCAGAACCTCTTAGTTGCTCCCATTATATTAGTTGGATTAACTGCTTTGTCTGTACTTATTTGGACAAATTTTTTAACTTTAAATTCATCAGCACATTTCAGCACATTATAAGTTCCAATAATATTGTTCTTGATTGCCTCTGCTGGGTTTCCTTCCATTAAAGGAACATGCTTATGAGCAGCTGCGTGGAAAACTACATCCGGTTTGTAAGTATCAAATATTTCTCGAATACGCTTGTTATCTCTAATTGAAGCTATGATTATTTCCTTTTCTAGTTCAGGATAATTTCTATTTAGCTCCATTTGTACATCATATACATTGTTCTCATATATGTCTAATATAACTAGTTTTTTCGGACTAAACTTAGCTATTTGTCTGCACAGCTCAGATCCAATAGATCCACCGCCGCCAGTTACAAGTATTACTTTATCCTTTATATATTTATTAATATTCTCGTTATTAAGCTTTACCTCTTCTCTTCCAAGTAAGTCTTCAATATTTACTTCCCTAAGCTTACCTATATTTATTCTTCCATCAATTATTTCATCTATAGCAGGAAGAGTTTTAAGCTTACACTGAGTTTGCTTACATATGTTTACAATTTCCCTTTTAGTCTCTAAATCTGCTGAAGGAATAGCCAGTATTATTTCTTCTACATTTTTTTCTTTACTAGTACTAATTATTCTGTCTCTTCCACCTATAACTTCTATACCATTTATCAGCTTTCCCTTTTTAGCATCATCATCATCTATAAGGCCGACTATGTTATAGTTCATTTCTTTATTTCTTCTAATTTCCTTTATGAGAAGAGCTGATGCGTCTCCTGCACCAATTATAAGAAGATTTTTTTCCTCATTTTTAGATGTCTTTTCTCCCATATTATGCTCAATTACTCTGTATATAAATCTTGTTCCCCCTAAGGCAACAACGGATAGAATCCAGAAGATTATATGCACTGAGAAAGGAAATCTAAAGTATCTATTCTCTAAGAACTTATAGTTTACAACATAGCTGTAAATTATAAAAATAACATTAGATAAGGATAGAGAATATATAATAGAAATTAATTCTTCTACAGATGCGTACTTCCATATACTATTATATAGGTTAAAGAATCTATTAGCTACTAAAGTTATAACTACCACAGGAATAATGGATAACTTTAAAAATACCATGTATTCCTGTGGTATATTAAAATCAAATCTTAGCAATAAAGAAAAATATAGCGACACTATAAGGAAAATTATATCGTATGCTATGAGCTTTTTACCTTTTTGCACGTTAACACTTCCTCAAAGATTATTATAAAAGTTTTATTAAAAACTCTCTTTTCTATTGTACATCATAGAAAAAATTATTCAATATTTTTTTTAAATTTAAAGGGGCAGTAGTAGTACACCGCCCCAGCAATTTATATTATTATATATCTTTCTGTGATGAGACTTTACTATGAACTTCTTTAAACAGTTCTGTATCCTTCAAAGTTATAAGATATTCCATAAAAGGCTTTCTGATTTCCTCTTTCTTTAAAGCATATTCAACGGTAGCCTGAAGAAACCCTAATTTATCTCCAACGTCGTATCTTCTTCCTTCAAAGTTATAAGCATACATTGCTTCGCTGTTTATTAATCTTTTTAATGCATCTGTAAGCTGAATTTCTCCGCCCTTTCCTGGAACAGTATTTTCTAGTATTTCAAATATAGATGGAGTAATTATATATCTTCCCAAAATAGCAATATTTGAAGGTGCTTCTTCTACTTTTGGTTTTTCAATTAAGTCCTTTACCTTATACACTCTGTCCTCTATATGCATTCCTTTGACTATTCCGTATTTATACACCTGATCATCCGGTACTTCTTGAACTCCTATAATAGAAGTTTTGTATTCGTTAAAACAATCTATTAATTGTTTTAAACAGGGAACCTTACTATCAACTACATCATCTCCAAGCATTACTGCAAAGGGCTCATTGCCAACAAAGGTTCTAGCGCAAGCTATGGCGTGTCCAAGCCCCCTTGGTTCCTTTTGTCTTATATAATATATATCTGCCATATTTGATATGCCTCTAACTAAAGTTAGCAATTCTTCTTTTCCATGACTCTCTAGTTCATTTTCAAGCTCAACAGATTTATCAAAATGATCTTCTATAGCTCTTTTGTTTCTTCCTGTTATGATTAATATCTGTTCTATGCCTGAAGCGACAGCCTCTTCTATAATATACTGTATTGTAGGCTTATCAACTATGGGAAGCATTTCCTTCGGTTGAGCCTTAGTGGCTGGTAAGAATCTAGTGCCTAATCCCGCTGCTGGTATTATAGCCTTTTTTACTCTCATAACAAAACTCCCCTTTCACTACCCTAAAAACAAAAATCTATTTACTACCCCATCATGCCTTCCAATTGAACTACTATTTCATCCTTAGGATCAAGCTTCTTTGCAATATCTAAGTGTTTTCTAGCACTTTCAACGTCTCCACTGTTTAAATAGCACATAATAAGATTAGTACATATTTCAACAGACTTAGTAACCTCAAAGGCCTTTCTAAGATATGCTATTGCATTTTCAAAATTTCCTAAAGAAGCGTAGTTTATACCTAGTTCATTTACCACTTCTACAATATTGCTGTCTATACTTAGTGCCTCATTTAGATAGTATATAGCCTTTTCAAAATTCTCTAATATTCTATAGGCCACTGCTATATAGTAATACAAAGTGGCATCATTTCCAAAGTCCTGAAGTAATGGAAGTAACAATTTCAAGGCTTCCTTTGGCTGCTCAAATAAGATTTCCTTACCCATTTCGTAGTCTATTACCAGCTTTAAGGATTCCTTTAATTCAGTAACTTCAACGGTTTGTTCGCCGCCCTTTGCAATATAGTTGTTTATGCAAAATAGTGCCTTCTGAAAGTCTCCCTCTTCTCTTCTTATAATTGCTTCATAAAAATATGGTAATGGATATCCTTCCTTTACCTTAGCCTTTTCTATAATTTCCAGTTCCTCTTCTTTATAAGATTTATCCTTGTTTCGTAACTCTTCAGCCATTATTATTATTTTATCGTAGACTTCTACGCTGTCATCTATATTTAGTAGTCCTTTAAGCAAAATATATGCATCTTCATATTTCTTTTCTTTTACATTTAACGCAATTTTACTTTTAGTGAACAGAATTGCATCCTTTATATTAAGAAGCATTGTCTTATACTCATTATTAAATCTGAAATTTTCATCTGCTCCTAATACATAGACCATTCCTTCAATAAAAAAGCTTAGTGGTATTTGATCCATATCCTTTTGTGATTTAACGTTATCCACTATATTAGATGACTTTACTGGTAAGTAAATATCCTCTAGGATTTCCGTATTAAATATTCTTTTAATCTTTTCTTTCTTTACCTCTAAAAATAGTATTTCATTTAGCTTATCTGCAAAACGTGATTTAACATCCATAAATTGAACACCCACTTTATATTTTCATTTTTCCAATACTATGAATTTTACTATAAACTATAAACATAAGCAAATATTATAAAGACAAACAAAAAACAGGTACCTCTATTTCTTTTTCCCTGGTTCCCTGAATCAAGTATGTTATGCTATGCTTCTAAATAGACCTGATTTTGTAATAGGTATATCTATGCAATACAAAGTAATCACCTAGACATACCTATATTTAAATTAGATTTAAAATATCCTTAGCAGTTGCAGGCTTTATCTATAATATTTTTAACATCCTGCTCAAATGACTTCATCTTATTCTCTGCATTTTCCAAGTTTTCTCCGATAACTGATAGGTAAATTTTCATCTTTGGCTCGGTACCAGAAGGTCTGATAACAAACCAAGAGTTATCTTCTAAAGTAAATTTAAGTACATTTGACTTAGGTAGGTCAATCTTGCTTTCCTTTATATCTACTAAATCCTTCTCTATACTTAGCTTATAATCTGCTTTTTTAACGATTTTAACGCCTCCGATGGTATGACTCATAGAATGTCTTAAAAACTCAAGAGCCTTTTCTATCTTTTCTTGACCCTCTTTTCCTTTTAATTCTAGTGAAAATAATTTTTCCTTATAAAATCCATATTTTTCATAGAGGCCCATTAAAGCTTCATATAGGCTCATACCTTTATTTTTATAATAAAGAGTCATTTCGCATATTAAGGTTGCTGCAATAACTGCATCCTTATCTCTAACAAAGTCACCAGCAAGATATCCATAGCTTTCTTCAAAACCAAATAAGTACTTTCTATTATCTTCTTCAAACTCTTTTATTTTCTCTCCTATATATTTAAAACCTGTTAAAACGTCTATTAATTCCACACCATATTCTCTGGAAATATCTGCTGCTATTTCAGAAGTAACTATTGTTTTAACCACTACACCACTTTCAGGTAATTGATTTAATTCCTTTAAAGAGGATAGTATGTAGTGAGTTAAAAGAGCCCCTGTTTGATTTCCTGTAAGCACCCTGTACTCTCCCGAACTGTCTTTTACTACTATTCCTATTCTATCACAGTCAGGGTCTGTTCCAAATATTATGTCCGGTTGAATCTCCTTTGCCATATCTAAAGCTATGTTAAATACCTTTGGCTCTTCTGGATTAGGGTAATCAGCTGTAGGAAAAGTTCCATCTGGCTGTTCCTGTTCTTTAACTATACTTAGGTTTTTATATCCCAACTCCTTAAGAACTCTTCTTATTGGCATATTTCCGGTTCCATGGATTGGTGTATATATTATTTTTAAGTCCTCAGCACGGTTATTTACTAGGTCCTTTCTTATAGTTAAGTCCTTTACCTTTTCTATATAAGCTTTATCTATTTCCTCTCCTATTATGTTAAGAAGACCGCTTTCTTTAGCTTCCTCTATATTCATAGTTTTAATCTCTGAAAAATCTAATATATTTTTTATATAGGATAAAATCTCCTTTGCAGACTTATCAGTAACCTGTCCACCGTCTTCTCCGTACACCTTATACCCGTTGTATTGCTTTGGGTTATGAGAAGCAGTTATTACAATACCAGCCTTACATTTTAAATGCCTTACTGTATATGAAAGCATAGGTGTTGGTCTTAAATCCTCAAACAGATATACTTTTATATTATTGGCACATAGGTTGCAGGCAGCTGCTTCTGCGAATTCCTTTGACATTATTCTAGAATCATAGGCTATAGCTACAGAAACCTCTTGGTTATACTTATTCAGTAAATATTCTCCTAATCCCTGAGTAGCCTTACCAACAGTATATATATTCATCCTATTAGTTCCCATACCTATGACCCCTCTAAGGCCACCAGTTCCAAACTCTAGGTCTTTATAAAATCTATCTTCTATTTCTTTTTCGTCTTCTAAGTTTCTTAGTTCCTCTTTTGCCTTATCATCAACAAGCTCCGAATCTAGCCATGAATAATATCTTTCCTTATAATACATGTCCAACCTCCCAATCAGTAATATCCAATATTTACTATTATACTTAATCTGTAAAATAAAAACAATTATAATATAATTATATTATATTTTCAAACATATAAAAAGCTATGAGAATAATCATTAAAATTATTCCCATAGCTTAGAAATATATTAATTATATTAAGAATTTTCTTCAGGTATATCTGATGGTTTTTTATTCACTGTTATAGTAGCAATAATTGTATCTAATCCTTCCATAAAAGTGATATCCTGTGCCATTTCTACATCTGCTAATCTATATGCATCTCCTACATTTAAAGAAGCAAGACCTACATTAATACATTTAGGTATGTTGTCACTTTTACATATTGCTTTGACGCTGCTCTTCTCCTTCTGAACAGCTCCACCCTTTTTCATTATTAATTCTTCACCACTAAATAAAATTGGTATTTCTGTAACTACTGTCTCATTTTCTTTTAATTCTTCCAAGTCTAAATGAATTATCTTATTATGTACTGGATCTCTTTGTATCTCTTTAATTAAAGTTCTATGAGTTTCTCCATCTACATCAACATTTAATACTGCATGTTCTCCATTCTTTGCAATTTCCTTACTTAACTCTAGCTCACCAATTTCAAACATTATGTTGTTCATATGTTTTCCATAGATAACTCCAGGTATGATACCTGATCTTCTTCCTTTTTTAGCATCGTGTAGGGTTTTCTTTTCCCTTTTATGTAATATAAGATTTTCCATGTTATATTCCTCCCAACCTTATGTTTTTTCACATTATTCATTATTTACAAAGTCTGTTATATTATTCATAACTCTGGGTATAAAATATTTATTTTATAAAATCAATTCATATTGTTGCATTTACAATACAATTAACATATAATTATATTGGTTTAAGAGAAAACCTAGGCCAACCCTTTAACCATCGGTGTTTAAAGGGTATATTTTCATGAAAGAAGGTGCTCTATCAAGGTGTATAAATTAGATCAAAATGAAACTCCTTTATTTGACGCATTAATGGAGTATGTAAATAGAGAAACGATTCCTTTCCACGTTCCTGGTCACAAAAAAGGAATAGGTATAGATGAGGAATTTAAAAACTTTATTGGTCAAAATCCATTTAAAATTGATGTTACTGTTTTTAAATTAGTTGATAGTCTTCATCATCCTACAGGGCCAATAAAAAAAGCCCAAAAGTTAGCTGCTGACGCTTATGGTTCTGATGCTGCTTTCTTCTCAATTCATGGTACTTCAGGTGCCATACAGGCAATGATTATGTCCGTGGTATCTGCTGGGGATAAAATAATAATTCCAAGAAATGTACACAAATCTGTTACTGCTGGAATTATTTTAAGTGGTGCAATACCAGTTTACATGCAACCAGCCCTTGATAAAAACGTAGGTATAGCTCATGGAGTTACTCCTGAGACTGTAGAAAGAACTCTGAAGGAAAATCCTGACGCAAAAGCAGTTTTAGTTATAAATCCTACTTATTATGGAGTGGCTACTGATTTAAAGAAAATAGCAGACATAGTTCACAGCTACGATATTCCTTTAATTGTGGATGAGGCTCATGGACCACACCTTGGTTTTAATGATAAATTGCCAGTATCAGCAATGGAAGCTGGAGCTGATATTTGTGCTCAAAGCACTCATAAGATAATTGGAGCTTTAACTCAATGCTCACTATTACAGGTTCGCTCAGAACGTGTTGATATAAATAGAGTTCAGCAAATTTTATCTCTTTTACAAACAACATCTCCTTCATATATATTAATGGCTTCTTTAGACTGTGCAAGAAGACAAATTGCTCTTAACGGAGAAGAGCTTTTAGATAAAACTATTGAGCTTGCAAATTATGCTAGAAGTGAAATAAATAAAATCCCAGGGTTCTACTGCTTCGGCGAAGAAATTCTTGGAAACGAAGGAGTTTATGCTCTAGACCCGACTAAAATAACAATAACCTGCAGAGACCTTGGTATAACAGGTTATGATTTAGATATGATATTATCAAGTAAGTATCATATACAAATGGAGTTATCAGATTTATATAACGTTTTAGCTGTTGGTTCCTTTGGTGATACTAAAGAAAGTATAGATGCATTATTAGTTGCTTTAAAGGAAATAAGTGAAGAATACTATGGAAATGATAACAAGAAATCTGATTTCATAGATATGCCTGCTATACCAAAACTATTAAAGTTACCAAGAGAAGCTTTTAACAGCGCTAAAACTCGTGTAGCTCTAAAAGACAGTATTGGTGAAGTAAGTGCAGAATTCCTAATGGCATATCCACCTGGAATACCAGTATTATGCCCTGGGGAAGAGATTACACAAGAAATTGTAGATTATGTTCAAAAACTTAAAGATACTGGATTATATGTTCAAGGAACTGAAGATCCAGAGGTAGAAAATATTAAGGTCGTAAGGTAAAGCCTATATGCAAATAGACTTTCATCAAGCTTTAATAGCTGAAAACTGAAAGAGAGGTATTTTAGTAATATGCTAAAGTACCTCTCTTTTGCTTATGGTTAAAATTTAGTGTTAAAACCTAATTGACCTTTATTATAAATTTTTCTTACTGATAAACTAAGATATCACTGAACCTAGTGCTATTGAATAAAGCTTTGACTTAGCAGAATCAGCTCTTGATACAAGAACTACAGGGCACTTAGCTCCCATAATAACTCCTGCACTCTCTGAATTTGCAAAATAAGTCATTGATTTTCCTAGGAAGTTACCAGACTCTATATTCGGAACTAAAAGAACATCTGCATCACCTGCAACATCACTAACAATTCCCTTATGCTCTGCAGCTAGTTTTGATATGGCATTATCTAAACCTAGCGGTCCATCAATAATGCATCCCTTTATTTGTCCCCTTTTATTCATTTGGCTAAGTACTGAAGCGTCCATAGTAGCCTGCATTGAAGGATTCACTACCTCTACAGCACAAATTGGTGCTACCTTAGGCATTTCAATCTCCAACTTATGTGCTACCTTTACAGCATTATTTACTATACCTATCTTGTCTTCCAATGTAGGGTATGGCACCATACCTCCATCTGTTAATAGTATAAGCTTGTGATAAGCAGGTACGTCATAAACCATAACATGAGATAATAATCCGCTGCCTCTAAGTCCCGCTTCCTTATTTAAAACTGCTCTTAACAAATCAGCAGTTCCCAGCATACCTTTCATAATAAAATGAGCCTGTCCATTTGAAACAAACTCCACAGCCTTTGCTGCAGCCTTTAATATATTCTTCTCATCTACTATCTTTATGTTATCCATATGTAGATTATCTTCTTCTGCTATTTTCTTTATTTTTTCCTCATCGCCAACTAAAATTGCATCTACTATACCTAGCTTAACAGCTTCTGTAACAGCAGTTAAAACCTCTTTATCCTGAGCAACAGCTACTGATAAAGTCTTTTTCCCCTTTTCTCTTGCTAAATTTAATAATTCATCAAGCTTTTTTATCATAAAACATCTCCTCCTTTTATATTGTAATCCTTTTAACCCTTTATAATTATATCATCTATTCATATTATTGGAAAAGCATTAGTTTTAAAGCAGTATCGGTATATCCAATAGTGGCTAAGAAAAAAAGAGGTATAATCAAAGTTACACCTCCCTAATTGTCTCTACATAAAATGTCATCTTACTTTTTATCCACTAATAACTTATTTTCTTATGAAGATTAAGTTTTCTCCTAGACTTGACATCTCAAAGTTATACTGTGAAATTGCGTTAAAGACATTTTCTTTACTTCCTATTTTCATATCATCATGAATCTCAATAATCAAAATTTTAACTTTAGAAAGCCATTGATCATAATTTGAAGAAAATACTTCTCTTTCAGAACCTTCAATATCTAATTTTAAAATATCAATTTCATTGAAACCTGAATTCTTTAGTATGCTACTAATTGTTATTGCTCTAATGGTGTCTTCCACCTCTTTTACACATGGTTCAACAATAAACCCCCATTCCCTATGCCCGATATCTACTACTTTTACTTCAGCATCATCATTCCATAGTGCTGATTGAATGGTCTTTATATTTTTATAAAAACTAGTATTGTGTTTTAATATCTTATAATTTGAGCTTTCTGGTTCAATAGAAATTATAGTAGCATCAGGATACTTGTTAGCAAAATATACTGCAGTAAATCCTACATTGCCACCTCCATCAATGATAAACTTAGGGTTTATTTCAAAAGGAATTTTATATTGGTTATTTAAAAAAATACTATTTAATAATATAGTATCTGTTGTATCCGGTCTATATGATATGGGAAATTTAATGTCTGACATTTCAATAGACTTAGTAATCTGTCCATCTATAATATTACTCATAAAATCACCTATCTCCTATTTATCTTTTCCATTGCTTCAACATAACTTACTGATTATTAAATTATACATAATTTTTATAATTATAGCTTATTTTGGTATATTCTATTTATAGGAGCTTTATTTAGTTACAACGAAACTTTATGTTATCTTATATTTTATTTAAAATTTAAAGGCCCTCAATTTTTATAGTCTTGTAAAAAACATAAAAAATTGGAGCCTTTAAACTTTATTTGATATTATATTTAGTAAATAATTCTATCTGTAATTTCCTTCACGTTTTTACATCCAGTAAGTACCATAGCTGATTTTAATTCACTCTTTAAGTTTTCCATATAAACCTTAACACCTTCTCTTTGTCCTCCAAAGGAAGCGGTTACGAAAGGTCTTCCAATTAATACAGCATCAGCACCTAATGCTAACATTTTTAGTACATCTACTCCGTTTCTAACTCCACCATCAGCAAGTATAGTAACTTTTCCTTTAACTGCTTCTGCAATCTCAGGAAGTACGTCTGCTACCCCTGGAGTTTGGTCAAGTACTCTTCCGCCGTGATTTGAAACTACTATAGCATCAACACCAGCTTTTACCGCTAATTCTGCTTCATCAGCAGTCATTATACCCTTTAATATAAATGGTAGCTTTGTACTCTCTACTATTTCTTTTATATCTTCTACAGTCTTAGGTCCAACTGGCTTTCCATGAAGTGCTAAAGTTATAAGTCCTGCTGCATCGATATCCATTCCAACAGCAAAAGCACCTGCTTCTTCAGCAAGCTTTATTTTTTTAATAACATTGCTATTTTCCCAAGGCTTTATTATAGCAATTCCTTCTCCGTTAAATTGCTTTAATTGTTCTAAGTTTGTAATTAAAAATGAGTCTACCGCAGTATCTCCTACCATTGGGTAAATTCCTGCATCTAGACATCCTCCTATGACCCAAGAAATATATTCTTCTTCTGTAAACTTACCACCCATATTTAAGGTTGTTCCAGAAACAGGTGCTGCGAAAACAGGAACTTCCATCTTCTTTCCAAACAACTCAATTGAAGTATCTGGATTTTTAGCATCATGTATAACTCTCATATTTAACTTATATGAATTTAATGCTTCTATATTACCTAAAAAGGCATCTCCTGTACCTTTCCCTCCCATACCTGGCACTTCTCCTGAGCAAGCTTTTCCATTGCATACTGGACAAACCCTACAGCTTCCATTCAAATTTTCACGTGCACTTTTCAATACCTCTTTGTAATCCATTTTAATTCCTCCCCATTTTGTTCATTATCAAATCCAAGTCTTACTACTTGAAGTCAGTAATGCCTTAAATTATTACGTAACTTCTACCTGTAACATAAAGGATATATTACAGGTACAAATTACATTAAACCTATCTTTTATTATAGTTTATTTAATACCTTAGTTCAATAAAAGGGAGGTAATGAGATTTAATTCACACCTGAACTGCACTTAGCATATATTAGAGATTATAAATTCTATGGGAGATGAAAATATGTCTCATCTATTTATACCGAGAACCTTTCACCGTATCTGGTTAGGTGACAAGCCTATGCCTATAGATTTTATAAACTACGGAAGGACATGGTGTAGAAAGCATCCAAGTTGGGGAATAAAGCTTTGGACTGATAAAAATATGATACCGCTTCAAAATCAAAAAGCTTTTGATAATGCATTTCATCCAGTTTTAAAATCAGATATTGCCAAGTTAGAAATTTTATATAACTTCGGAGGGGTATATATAGATTGTGATTTTGAATGTTTAAGAAATATTGAAGCTTTAATAACAGATAGAAACTTTTTTGCCGCTTATGAAAGTTATGATATGATCTCTACAGCAATCATGGGATGCAGCCCCAAAAATCCTGTTACAAAAACTTTAATAGATGGTATCCCTAAGGCACTAAAATTCAGGAAATGCAGGACTATAAACTACAGGTTAGGTCAAGCCTATGCTACTGAAAAACTAGTAGATAGACATGATATTAAAATTTTTGATTCTGCACTGTTTTATCCCTATCTATATGACGAAAAAAATAAAAAAAATGATAAGTTTCCTAATGCTTATGCAGTTCACCACTGGGCCGGCAGTTGGCTGTAAATTACCTTTGTTAAGTATAATACTGTCACTTAATAGGCTTATTGTCCGTATATTATAAATTATAATGTAGCAATATGTTAGCTCTACTTTACTGTTAAGTGAGGTGTCTATTTATTAATGATAAAAATAAAATTCCATGCTAATTGGTGTTCTGATTATGAAATCAGGGAGCACTTTAACAGGTGTACTATTAATAATGACTATACATGGAAAAACTTATTTATAACTTTAGATGATGATTATGATTTTTTCGTAATTATGAATCATCCACAGCATAATAATTTTCCTCCCTCTAAAACAATAGTATTTCAATGTGAACCTGAATCTACTAGAATGTGCTGGGGTAATTTTTATAAACCAGATTCCAAAGCTTTTTTTAGAGTTTACGATACCGAGCATAATCACAATGTGGACAAATGGTTTATAGGACTAAACTACCAGCAACTGCTAAATGGTAATTTCTCCAAAAATAAAGTAATGTCCGGGATAGTATCTGGAATATATAACTTAGAAGGTCATGTAGATAGATTTAATTTCCTTAAATACTTGGATAGGCTTCCATTTTATGAACACTTCGGTAAGGGAGATTTAGGTTTTTTAAAATCCTTTAAAGGATATTTACCTAATAAAGAAGATGGTCTAGTTTCATATAGGTACCACTTTAATGCAGAGAATGTTTATGAAAAAAATTACTTTACAGAGAAAATAATAGATCCTATACTTTGTGAGTGCTTATGCTTTTACGATGGATGTCCAAATATTGAAGAGTTTATTGATTCAAGAGCCTATATAAAAATCAATTTAAAAAAACCAGATGAATCTCTTGAAACTATAAAATGGAGCATTGAAAATAATGAATATGAAAAGAGAATCCCTTTTATAAAAAAAGAAAAAGAAAAATTAATGAATGAACTGAATCCATTGAACATTATTTATAAAATAATTAGAGGTGAACTATAGTAATGAATGTTTTAGCCACTGCCTGTAACTCAGCATATTTTAATGCTTGTTTAACCTTAATAGCTAGTATTCATCGACTAAGCTTTAATGATGTTGATAAAATACTTGTATATAATTTAGGTCTTACTGAGGATGAAAAAGAGCAGCTTAACAGTTTACAGAAGGTTCAGGTTATGGAATTTAATTTAGATGATTCTTATTTTCAGGAATATTTAACTCCAAAGCAATTTGCCTGGAAGCCTTATGTTATTAAGGATGCCGGAAACTATGGTAACCTAATACTATACATGGATTCCGGTGCTGTAACCGTAAAAAATATTAAATGCCTATATGATATTATTGAAAATGACGATATTCTCATTGTAGGCGACTACCATCCAAACTATGTTTATACCCACGATAAGTGTTTTGAAATAATGAATGCCACAGAAGAAGAAAAACAATATCTTCAAATTTGGGCAGGAATGCAAGGCTATAAGGTTAATGGAAAATATCAAAGTTCCTATGTAGATGAGGCCTTTAAGTTCTCAAAGCTTAAAGATGCTGTTTTCGGTAATCATACAAATCACAGACATGATCAAAGTATTTACTCCATTCTTTGCTGCAGAAACAGGGTTCCTAGACAGGATATTTATATATATGGAGAATGGCGAGGTATTAATATGAATCCTAATCAAATTATATATGCTCATAGACGAGCTTATTCTAATCTAGAAGGGTTAATGTATAAGTAATATAGCTATATATTCTTAGTAGGGCTGTATCAAGATGGATTTCAAAAGTCTTCATGAAATTCATCTTTGGATATAGCCCTTATTTTTATACGCAGTTACCACCATACCAATTTCAGCGCCCTATTACTATATAAGATACTAAATATAATATCGCATACTTATAAAAATTATATTAGTGAGTAACTTAATGCAATATATATTCATATACTGTAATTATAAGTTCTTTTGTTTTAAGTGATTGATAAAGGAGATTTAAAATGAAAAACAAATCACCAAACTGTAATAAACCAAGTCAATATAATGAGAAGTCAGTTAACTTACTTAACTGTGAAACATATAAAAAAATAGATGTATCTGTTAATATGTGTTCATATTTACCAGACTGCAATACTTATGATGTGTCCTTTTCTTCCTGTGAAGTAGAGAAAAAAATAAATATAAATGCACAAGTAAGTTGCAGCCCCTTCAATTGCAGCTACATAGATTCATTAATATCTTCAGCTCCTTATTGTATCTCTGACGAAGGCTGCTACAACTGCTGTGATAGCCCTATACCTAATGATGGTGCCTCTTTAGCTTTGCCATGCCAACCTATTGAAGACATATTCATAGATTTACCTGAATGCCATAAGGATGAGCAAAATTCTTCAAATTTCATTGAACTAACTTCTAGTGTAAGTGAAGAAGATAAAAAAAGTTGCTTTGTTACAACAGATGATAACACTATAACCACAGACAATGCTGAGATAGTAGAAGACGTTAGTGTAATAAATCTCTCCCACAGGAAAAAAAGAAAAAAAGAGGGGATAAATATGAAACCTAATTCTCATTTGATTTTGGCAGTGTTAACCAACCTCATAGATATGTTCTTAAAAAATTGCTCCAAGGAGGAAATTACTCAAAATGAATCTAATCTGATTATAAAAGATGAAAGTGATACAACTGATAAATCTATTAAAGGTCACAGACATCGTAGACATGATAGACATCGCAAACATCGTAGTCACAATAGACATCATGACCAGAATAACCTTATCAAGTATAATATAAATGATGTAATTATAATATCCATATTCGAACTAATTAGAAGGCTAAATGAGTATTAAATTTCTAGATCTGTTGTTGATAACCATACCCTTTGTATCGTCCCTTGGAACTTTTCTATAAAATTTCATTATATGTTGAACATAATGCAGCTGATTTTAATATTATATTATTAGGCAAAGTTATAAGCCTACTAAATATTAAATAAGAGGATAGTGAATGTTAATGGACGGAAGTGAAAAAATAATAAAGGTTAACTCACCATTATATGAAGAATTTGCTGCAGATGAATATATTTCGGAAGTTATAACTACTGCTGTACCAACACCAACTCCTTGTCCATGTTGTTTCTCAACAGAAAGAAGAGTTGACTATGATAAGTGTGAACTAGTTGCAGAAGAAAATATTGAGGCTACAGTAAATTGTGTTGGAAGGTTCTTAGATGTTGCCGTTACTTTAAGAAATATTTGTCCAAATAAATTAGTTGCCATAGGAGTATTAGTTTATGATGAACAGAATAGACTTCTGTCTTTCAAAGTTTGTAGACTGTTTACCGGAAATGGACCTAACTGTATACCAAGTCTAAGTGCCGGAAGATTTTGCTTTGTATTTGATGAGAATTACTCCTGCCCTGGCCCCCGTACTTTTACTGTAAGAGTTGTCTCAAACTACCTAGAAAGATAATACCTAGAAATATAAGCACCTCTATATTTAATACGATATTTGAAAGTCTGGAGCTTAATGCCTCAGACTTTTAATAAGCAACTATATTAAATCACAATATAAGTTTATTATGATTGGAGGAAATACTCTGATGTTCTCAAACAAGTTATCTCTAGACTATAGAAAAAAATCAACTCCAGTTGAAGTTAACGAAGACTATCAGATAGAAAATATAAATAACTTACCTAAAGATACTCTTGCTTCCCCTGATGTTTCAATCATAATCGCATTAAGAAATGAAGTTAATAACTTAGAAAAGACAATACAATCTATTGTTAAATCGAAAAATAATCTTACATTTGAGATAATTATAGTTGATGATGGGTCAATTGATGGAAGCTGCGATTTTTTAAAACAAAATGAAGAGCTTAATAGAAATATCACTGTTATATATTCAGATACCATAGGAGCTGCAAAGTGCAAAAATATAGGTGCTATAAATTCAAAAGGCAAATATTTATTTTTTTGTGATGCTCATATTGAAGTTCCTGACAATTGGCTGGACACACTTGTAAAAACACTAAATGACCTAAATGCTCAAGCTATAGTTCCAGCAGTAAAGTCCATAGGCAGTGATTATAAGGGTTATGGTGGCACCTGGAATAATAAACTCAATTTTATTTGGCTTGATAAGCCCTCAGAAGATACTGCAGAAATACCCCTAGCTCCCGGATGTGCTTTTGGAATAAAACGAGACGTATTTGAATCTGTGCAAGGTTTTGATAATAATTTACAAATTTATGGTGTTGAAGATCAAGAACTTTCACTAAAACTATGGTTGTTCGGTTATAAAATCGTGGTAGACTCCTCCGTGGAAATTGCTCATCTCTTTAAAGTTAACAATTCCTATAAAGTCACCTATGCAGATATCATGTACAATTATTTATGCCTTTGCTATTTTCATTTCAGTGATAAGAACTTCTCTAAAGCTATAATTGCCTTAAGCCAAAACAAACTTTTTACTACAGCTGCTGCTAAAGCACTGACTAATGAAAATTTAATGAAGCAAAGAAAGGATTATCTCTCCAGAAGAAAATACGATGATTACTGGTTCTTTGATAAATTCAATATTGAATTTTAGTTGCTAACCTATAAATCTAGGTAAACAGCAAATTATGAAAATAGCATTAAATAGTACTTTCTAAGTCTATCCTAAATAGTATGTTTTCTGTTTAAGATTTTAGAAATATAACTGGAGGAATTTATTTTTATGAGTTCAGAAATGTTTTATGATAATGAGCTTGATAAAATCAATGTTTTGAATGCTGAAAACACCTATACTTATGATGTTTCTATAGTTATTCCCTGTAGGGATGAGTCAGTAAACTTAAAAAACACGGTGGAGTCTATAACGAATTCAAAAAATCAGCTATCTTTTGAGATTATTGTAGTTGATGATGGTTCAACGGACGGAAGCTGTGATTTTATAAACAATAATAGAGATGTTTACCCAAATCTAAGACTTTTCACATCAAAAGATTTAGGGCCATCAGCAGCACGAAATTTGGGTGGCGACAATGCTCTCGGTAAATATATCTTTTTCTGTGATGCCCATGTAACAGTTCCCGATTATTGGCTTGACAAGCTTATAAAAACTCTTGAAGAAAACAACGCTGATGTTGTAGTTCCTGCAATTAAAGATAACGTAGGCGGTGGCGTAGGCTACGGAGAAACCTGGCGTGAAAAGCTCCAAGTTACTTGGCTAGGTAAACCTAAACGGGACGGTGAAGAAGTTGCCCTGGCTCCTGGCGGGGCTTTCGGACTACGTAAAACTGCTTTTGATACTATTGGCGGCTTTGAAAGGCATTTTGAAGTTTGGGGAAAAGAGGATGAGGAAATTTCATTAAAATTATGGCTCTTTGGCTATAAAATTGTTGTTGACTCCTCTGTTGAAGTAATTCACTTATTTAAACTAACTAACAACTATGGTGTGACACACATAGATTTCATGCACAACTTCTTATGCATGGCCTTTTCCCATTTTGGTATCGAAAACCTAATTAGGGCCTTTGACATGGTAAAAGATACTCCAGGGTTTCCTGAAGCCTTAGCACGAGTAATGCTGAATGAAGATTTATTAAGACAAAGAAGAGATTATTTTAGTAGACGGAAATTTGATGAAAACTACTTTTTTAATAAATTTGATATTAAATTTTAAAATTAGCAGTGCTAAGTTAAATATAAGCTTTTAATGTTGTGTAAATAAAAACGTAAATCCTATACAATTTGTGAACATTATTATTTATTGGCCATATGATATATTAGGCAAGTCTTATTGCCTAATATATCACTAAAAAATTAAAGAAAGGATAATGTCGTTATGGATGAAAATAGTAAAGCAATAAATATCGATTCTCCTTTATACGAAGGATTTGAGGAGATAAGTACCTCTTCAGAATGCTGTTGCCCAACCACCGCTAGGCCGACTACTGCTAGACCAACAACCTCCAGACCTACTACTGTCAGACCAACAACTGCCGCACCAACTCAGGCACCTTGCACATGTTGCTCTGCAGAGCAAAGACCTATAACATATGATAAATGCGAATTGGAAAAAACAGAAACCTTCAATAATGTAACCTTAGATTGCACAGGTAGACTATTAGATGTAAATGTTACCTTAAGAAATGTTTGTCCAAATAAGCGTATTGCTGTAGCAGTATTAGTTTACGAAGGCAGCACCCTACTATCCTTGAAGGTTTGTAGATTATTTTCTGGTGACGGTTCTAACTGCATACCAACTCTAAATGCTGGCAGATTCTGCTTTGTATTTGACGATGACCCTTGTCCTCCAGCTCGCACCCTTACTGTTAGAATTGTTGCTAACTACTTAGAAAGATAAAGGAGTTTAATATATTAACTACTAGCTTCTGTATATTAAACTCAAGCTTTATATGGAACTTATACATTGCCTATCCGGTCACGATCGGTATTCTAAAAACCTGAAAAATGTTATATCGGATAGGCTTTAGCTAATAAACAGATGCACATAGTTTTAAAGGAGTGAATTAAATTGCCAGATAATATTGTACCAAAGAAACTTGCCATTGAACTTTTAAGTAAACTGGAACCAGAAACATCTTTAGCTTTTAAAAAAGGTGCTTTAATCCCCAAAATAACGAAAGACATAGTTCCTACAGGCGATGTTTGCCCTAACTGCGGAAATGGCAACTCAGGTCCAGGTTCTCCTGGTGAAAGACAGGTTAACGCATCTTCCATAGATGCTAATGAGTATCCAAATATAACCCAAAGTGAAACAAGCTTAGCTTACTTTGGCGAATTTATTCTTTTTGGATTTAATGACTCCAATGATGCTCCCACAGGTTTTTCAGGATATGGATTTTCAAGCGATAGTGGGGTTACCTGGTGTGATTGCGGCTCCGTACCTATAGGAGGAGATATTATAGACAATGGTGGAGATCCTGTTATAGCAATAGATAATCAAGGAATTTTCTACTATGGACATCTTGGAACGCTATCATCAGGTGAATCTGTAATAATTGTTAACACTGCCCAAGTAAATAATACAAATAGAACATTACAATTTAATAATCCTATTGTAGTAGGTAGGGGACAATCTCTGCCAAATAGGCTTCAAGATAAAGAATGGATAACCGTTGGTATTGATAAAAATCAAACTGACTCACAGGCCCTCTATATTACTTGGAGTGATTTTCTACAACAGGGTTCACAGGAATTAACAACAATCAGGTTCTCTAAATTTACAACAGGTGCAACTCCCACAGAAATAATCGGAAGTAAAACTATAGCTCATACTACTCTAAATCCTTTAACAACCTATGTTTCCGGTTCTTTTCCAGTAATAGATCATAGTGGGAATATATATGTATTCTATGAACAAATTGATTTAAATTCTTTAGATGGCTTCATCTATATGGTTAAGTCAACAGACGGAGGTGTTAACTTTAGTTCTCCAATGCTAGTTTCAGGTCCTTTTGTTCAGGCTGGAAATGCTGTAGCCTGTAACACACTTGTAATTGCTGTTCCACCAGATTTTAATAGATCCATTAGAATAAATGAGTTCCCACATGCTGCTGTTGCCCCTGATGGTACACTTTACGCGGTATGGAATGCTAGCGTTAGTTTAGAAGAGTTTCAGTCGAATATATTCCTAGCTTACAGCACTAATGGTGGTAATAGCTGGACTACAACTCCAGTTACTAATAGTATATCTACTGAATTCTTCCCATCTGTTGCTTTTAATTGCGGCAGAGCTCATATACACTACAATCGCTTTAATGATCCCAATAATGTAGGCGACACTGGAAATGATACCTTTGCATTATTTAAAAAGAGTTTTTCTATCACAGAGGGTTTAAGTGCTGAAAGTCAGGTTAGCACAGTATTTTCACCAGTACCAATTACTAATCCTAATTTTGATACTGCTGTTTCAGGATGTTATATGGGTGACTATAATCAGATAATCGCTGGGCCTAGAAATACGCTATATCATGGCTGGAGCGATAACCGTTTTGTTTTAAATGGAAATCAAAATCCAGATGTATTCTTTATTCAAACAGAATGCATACCTGCACCGACTACCACAGCTCCAACAACGACTGCACCAACTACTGCTGCTCCAACTACCACAGCTCCAACAACGACTGCACCGACTACTGCAGCTCCAACTACCACAGCTCCAACAACGGCTGCTCCGACTACTGCTGCTCCAAGTACTGCAGCTCCTACCCCTACACCTTGTCCTTGTTGCTTTGTAGATGAAAAAGCTGTAGTATATGCTAGATGTGAATTGGAGAAATCAGAAACCTTTGATAATATAACTTTAAACTGCACAGGTAGATTCTTAGATGTAAATGTTACTCTAAGAAACCTTTGTCCAAACAAGCAAGTTAGTATTGGGGTATTAGTTTATGATGATCAAAAGAGACTTATATCTATTAAGGTTTGCAGACTATTTACTGGTGACGGTCCAAACTGTATTCCTAGCTTAAACTCTGGTAAATTCTGCTTCGTATTTGATGATGATCCTTGTCCTCCAGCCCGTACTCTTACAGTTAGAGTTGTTGCTAACTATCTAGAAGGATAGTATGCTATTTGCCTGATTCATATTGTTTACCACTCCATAGGAATCAGGCCTACCTCCAAAAATTTTTAAAGGTTATTTTTTAAAATTTTAATGATATTTATCTAAAATATTCTACTTATTTTATTAGCACTTTATAAAATATTACATATATTAAAGTAGAGATAATCTACTAATTTTTAATTCATTTTTATTTTAGTATATATTTACCTCTCAAATCTAATTACATAGATGTTTCTTAGTTACTTTACGCATATACTGATGTTCAAAATGAACTAAGAAATCTATGAAATATACTTTAAAAGTTACAATGAGGTGATTTTTAATTTCCCATTTATGAAAAAATTTCTAGATTGTATGCGAATAAACTCTAAGAAGTATTACTACATTAGGCACAGACAATCTTGCAGTTCCTCATCAGATGACATTACCAAACAAAGCTAATAATGTACAAGCTCAAAAATTAGACTTTTTTAATTTAAACACTACGATATGACAGCTTAATGATCCTAAGAGGATATTTATAATTTAATATTAATATCCTCAGCAAAATTATATTGAAAAGATGATATACAATTAATAAAATTGAAAAAACTTTTATAGAGGAGATGTTTATATGGCAAATAGTGTTACACTTGCCGGTTATACAATAACTTTTATTGATGCCGTTTGTAATTCAAATAATACTCAAACTTGGAGATATGCAGTTTCTATAACTACAACATCACCACCAGGAGGGGAAATTAGTAATTGGGTTCTTCAACTTTGTTCTAATCCTGTGCAAGACGTAGTTAGCTTTTCCGCACCTGCTGGTATTACAGCAGAAACTGGAACTTTTAGATCATGTTTATCTAATACTGTTCCACCACCTCCTATTACAACTTTTAATGGAATCAAATATAATGGAGTTAACAATAATAACGTTACAGGAATCTATACCTTCACCATAAATGGATGTTTTCAACAAGCTGATGTTAATGTAGCTGTAAAAACTGGCGGAGGAGACCCATCACCAGAGACATGTTTTATTGGAGTTATAACAGGACCAAGCTGTACTCTAATAACACCAACTACTGCTGCTCCTACTACTGCAGCACCAACTACGGCTGCTCCAACTACTGCTGCACCGACTACAGCGGCTCCTACTACTGCAGCTCCTACTACAGCAGCACCTACCACTGCAGCTCCTACTACAGCAGCACCTACCACTGCAGCTCCTACTACAGCAGCACCTACCACTGCAGCTCCGACTACAGCTGCTCCAACTACTGCTGCACCTACAACAGCGGCTCCTACTCCTACACCTTGTCCTTGCTGTTTTGTAAACCAAAAGTCTGTAGTATATGCTGATTGTGAATTAGAGAAATCAGAAGCTTTTGACAATATAACTTTAAACTGCACAGGTAGATTCTTAGATGTAAATGTTACTCTAGTAAATGTTTGTCCAAACAAACACGTTAGTATTGGAGTATTAGTTTATGATGATCAAAAGAGACTTATATCTATTAAGGTTTGCAGACTATTTACTGGTGACGGTCCAAACTGTATTCCTAGCTTAAACGCTGGTAAATTCTGCTTCGTATTTGATGATGATCCTTGTCCTCCACCTCGTACTTTTACCGTAAGAATTGTTGCTAACTATTTAGAATTAACTAGGGATTAATAGTAAAAGAGGATGCCTCAGTTTATCTGAAGCATCCTTTTATAACAATTAAAAATAATTTCTTCATAATTTCTTTACAATGTCTTTATAATATCTTCTAGGTTATCTTCCTCAGTATAAACCTTAATGCCATTTCTCTCTAAAAGCTCTGCAGTAACACCATTACCATCAATCTTGTCGCCACTAAAGCTTCCATCATAAATCTTTCCATGTCCACAGGAAGGACTTCTAGCCTTTAGTATAGCTACCTTTGCACTGCATTCTTTAGATATCTTTAGAGTCTCATAAGCTCCCTTTAAAAATTCCTCTGTTGCATCGTCACCTTCTGGTCCAACTACTCTTGCCTTCCCATCTAATACCTCTGCTCCTGTAGCCTTAAATATTTCGTGGGCAGCTCTTGGAGTACTCTGTCCCCCTAGTTGCTCTGGACAAACTGGTATTGCTTTGCCTTCACGAACAAGTTTCAATACTTTTTCATTTAAATTATTGCCGCCGTTATACTTTGTGTTCATTCCACATAAACAGGCACTTACTATAATCATAAACTCACCTCACTTAACTCTACAAATTCAATTGAAAAGTTTTTGTAATGAAAAACTTTTGGCAACTTTTATATAAGGTATCCTTAATAAACTATTAGTTACTCTCTCTTAAATTATTTTAATTCTACCACAGTAACCCCAGTTCCACCTTCACCATACTCTCCAAGTCTATATCTCTTAACATGGGCATGTCTCTTAAGCATATCATTAATTGCATTTCTAAGTACCCCTGTTCCTTTTCCATGAATAATGCTCACCTCCGCAAGCCCTGCCATATAAGCATCGTCTAAATACTTATCTGCAGTATAGGCAGCTTCCATAGAATCCATTCCTCTTAAATCCACGGAGCTTGCAACAGATCTTAAATTTAACTTAGCTTCTCTTTTTGCTATTTTCTTTTCTTCCTTAGAAGGACCTTTTGTGGCTCTTAGATCCTTAAGCTTAACATTAATCTTCATAATTCCAGCTTGAACTTGAACTTCTCCCTTGCTATCAGGTTTAGATAGAACAATAACCTTTTGGTTTAAAGAAGGTAGAAAAACCTCCTGACCTTCGCCAACAGTTTTAAGTTCCTCTCCATCTTCCTCTTTAACCCTGTTTGCCTTTTCTTCTGCATTTTCAAGTTTATCTTTAAGATTTCTTCTCTTCTCTTCAAGCTTTTGTCTTGCGTCAGAGCCGTAGCCCATCTTTTCTAATTCTCTCATATCTTTAATTATTTTATCTGCATCTTCTTTTGCTTCTTTTAATATTCTCTTTGCATCTCTTTGTGCATCAATTATAGCCTTTTCTCTAGCATTATTAAGACTATATAGCTTTTCTTCATATTTTTCCTTAAGTTTTGCTGCTTCAAGCTTTAAAACCTCTGCTTCTCTAGCATAGTTTTCAGCTTTAATACTCTTATCCTGCAGACTTTGAATTAAATCTTCAAATTTAAGAGTTTCACTTGCTATGCTTTCCTTCGCGTCTCCAATTATAAAGTCAGGAAGTCCTAATCTTCTAGATATTTCAAAGGCATTTGATTTACCTGGAACACCTATTAGCAATCTATAAGTAGGTCTAAGGGTTTCCACATCAAATTCAACAGAAGCATTTTCTACTTCTTCTGTTTTTAATGCATAGGCTTTAAGTTCACTATAGTGGGTTGTAGCTACTATTCTACAGCCTCTTTTTCTTAAATGCTCAAGAATTGATACTGCTAGTGCTGCTCCCTCTGTAGGATCTGTCCCAGCTCCTAATTCATCGAATAATATTAAGGACTTTTCATCTGCCTTTTCAATTATGTTTACTATGTTAGTCATGTGAGATGAAAAGGTTGATAGACTCTGTTCTATGCTCTGTTCATCTCCAATATCTGCAAATACCTCTTTAAAAAAGCTTACAGTAGAGTGTTCTCTAGCTGGAATCATAAGTCCACTTAAAGCCATAATATGCAGCAGTCCCACTGTCTTTAGGGTAACAGTTTTTCCTCCAGTGTTAGGTCCTGTTATAACTAAAGAAGTAAATTCTCTGCCTAAATACATACTCATTGGAACAGCTATTTTTCTATCTATAAGTGGGTGTTTTGCTTCTATTATATCAATTATACCTTCATCATTTATTATCGGAGCTGTGCAGTTTGTATCACTGGCATACTTGGCTTTTGCAAATATAAAGTCTAGCTCCCATATAATGCTTGCGTTGTTTCTTACTACTACTCTATTCTCATAAACCTTACCAGAAAGCTCTGCAAGTATTCTCTCTACTTCTGCCTTTTCCTTAAGCATAAGCTCCTTTATTTCATTGTTTAAGTTAACAAGGCTCATAGGCTCTATGTATAAGGTAGCCCCGCTGGAGCTTTGGTCATGAACAAGTCCTGGTACAGCTCCTTTATGCTCTGCTCTTACAGGAAGAACATATCTGTCTCCTCTCATTGTATATAGAGTATCTTGAAGATAAGCAGAATAGCTTCTTATAAGAGAGTTAACCTTGTCTCTTACAGAGGAATTCTTATCTTTTAAAGATTTTCTTATATTATGTAGAGTTGAGCTGGCCCTATCTGAAATTTCCTCCTCTGATTCTATAGCTAAAAATATTTCATCTTCTAACTTTTTAAGTGGAACAATGCCTTCACAAATATCCTCAATTACTCTGAAAGCTTCTTCTTCTTCTTTATGACTTACATATTCCTTAAATCTTCTTGCAGATCTAAGCATTGCCGCTATTCTTAAAAGCTGTGCTGGCATAAGAGAAGATCCCTTTTCTGCCCTGCTTATTCCTTCTCTTACATCGTAAACTCCTTCAAAAGGAGGTGCTCCCTTTGTCACAAGCAATCTCAATGCTTCCTTTGTTTCTTCCAAGTGTTCCCTTGCTTCATATATGTTATCATAAGGCTTTAATTCATCTATTAAATCCTTACCTGCCTTTGTAACTGTGTATCTTTTCAGTCCTTCTTTAATCTTACCGAACTCTAAAATTTTCAGAGATTTTTCGTTCATTTATTCTACCACCTTTATACAGATTGCCTGTGTAATTTAAATCATTCCATTTTATCTTTAAGCTATAAAGTCCCTGATTTTTACTCTACGCCTCTTTTGTAATGTCCCCTTGTAAACTGACTAAAATCATCCTTCCATTCCTCATTTTTTAAGGTTTCTAGGATTTTTTTAGTTCTTTCATAGCTTTCATCTATAAAATCAACTCTAAAAGAATTTATATTCATATCTCTTAATTCACCTATATTGTCAATTAAATTGATAGGCACATTATTATAAATATAACTTCTACAAAATCTATCTGTTCCAAGTACAAATTCTTCTCCCTTTCTATCTTTTAACACAAATTCTCCCCTTTTACAAGCATTGTTACAACTGTTAGTTGAACATTTGCCACCAAAAGTACTTCCTATAGGACAATACTCACTGACCATTAATTCAATTTTTCCATAAACCAATGTCTGCGTAGGTAATTTGGCCTTTTTAACCAAGCTTCTCGTTTCTTTTTTATTTAACTCTACACTTAAACAGCTGCCAATAAGAAAATCTTTGTAGAAATCTAAAGCCTCACTATTAAATATATTTAGTTTATAGTCTCCTATTATGTTGGTTTTACCTCTTAATCTACTTATAGCTCCTAGGTTAGCTGTAATTACGCCCTCTACTCTATCCAAGTTTTCTTGTACTTGCTTAATTAAGTGTTCAAATTCAGTTCTTATTATATTAGGTATTTTTATAAATACCTTTCTTTCTTTTAATTTGTCTAAAGAACTAAAGTCTAAAAGACTAAAGGGATTTACTGCCACAAATCTAAAGTCAGATTCTATAAATGCTCTAAGTTGTTCTTCATTGCTTACATAAACGATAGTTTCTGGCAGCGAATAGCTATTAATTTCTACTGCTTTGTTCAAATTATCTTCATTCAAACTTTTGCTGCTTACAATATCATTTTTAATAGTCTGTTTTTCATAGCTATAATCCATGTTACTACTATTTTTATCTAGTATATGTTTACTTAACTTTTCCACTAAGCTTCTTCTTACCTCATTTAAGGCAGATATAGGTAAAAAACCATTATCAAATTCTTGAAAGCTAATATCTGTAAATTTAAAAGGTGTATCTCCAGCCTTACTTAAGCTATCTATAACTCTTTTTTTATCCAAAGGCTTCTTTAATGCCTTTTGTACAACCTCTCCTGTGACCTTTAAACTCTCACCTTCATAGCAGCAACTCAATTCTATTGGTTCCTCTACTCTAAACCTTACTGATAAATTTAATTGAACTTTTCTTTCAAAAGGCTTTTTATAAACCTCTTCTAGTTCATTTAATAGCTTCACATCAGAAGTTTTATAAAGTATGCTACCG
Source organism: Clostridium tanneri (assembly GCF_033659955.1). Classification (NCBI taxonomy): domain Bacteria; kingdom Bacillati; phylum Bacillota; class Clostridia; order Eubacteriales; family Clostridiaceae; genus Clostridium; species Clostridium tanneri. The sequence continues at coordinate 142,714 of NZ_JARUJP010000008.1, read as the reverse complement.
CTTTTATACTGCAGTGGCATTAGCTTTACCTTATCCCCTTTAAAGGCATCTTCTACTTCTTTACCATTTTTTATTATCTTAGATACAGTAAAGCCCTCTTCTTCAGTTCTTATACCGTCTTTAATAGATATATTCTCTTTTAATACAACTGTTAAGTCCTTCTGTACTTTACCAAGCTCTACTCCTGTGTTTTTAGGGAAAGTATATGCCATCATATCTCTTCCTACATTACCATAGAGATATGCCTTTGAAAAACCTTCTCTATTAAAGAGCTGAAGAAGCTTCTTCTTTTCTTTCTCTACCTTAAAGTTTATCTCTTCCATTGACTTTCTTTCAATACCTAAAGCATTGTCTATAGCCCTTCTATAGGCCTGAACAACACCTACCACATATTCCGGTCTTTTCATTCTTCCTTCTATTTTTAGTGAAGAAGTACCACTTTCTACTATATCTTTTACATCTTCAATTGTACATATATCCTTAGGGCTTAGTAAATATCCCTTTCTTTCTGTCATAGTCCTTTTATCTATAATAGTATTTGGAAGTCTACAGGATTGAGCACATCTTCCTCTATTTCCACTTCTTCCTCCAATCATGCTGCTCATTAGACACTGACCTGAGTAACACACACAAAGAGCACCATGAACAAATATTTCAGTCTCTACTCCTAGTTCCCTGGATATGTGGGATATCTCCTTTAAAGACAATTCCCTTGAAAGTACTATTCTTTTAAATCCTAATTCCCTTAAAAATAAAGCCCCCTCAGCATTATGTATAGTCATCTGAGTGGAGGCATGTAGTTCGAAATTAGGCAAGTTTTTTCTTATTAAATTTGCAAATCCTAAGTCTTGAATTATAAGTGCATCTACACCTATCTTATATAGAAACTTAGCATATTCTAATGCTTCCTTTACTTCATCTTCCTTCAAAATTGTATTTATAGTAACATACATTTTTACATTATATAAATGGCAGTATTCCAATGCCTTAGTCATGTTTTCATTATCAAAATTTGATGCATATGCTCTAGCAGAAAACTTATTTCCACCTAGATATACTGCATCTGCCCCAGCCTGCACTGCTGCATATAAGCTTTCCATGCTACCTGCAGGTGCTAAAAGTTCTATTTTTTTCATTATTTATCTCTCCTAATATTAGTCATATGCTTTTTATTAAGTAATTTCTATGTAAATTTATCTTTAAAAGTTTTATGATACGTTCTTTATTATACCTTTATATTATTAGCTTTTCAAACTGATTTTAATCTTTCTCAACCAATACTCTATGTCTCTTTAGGCTGAAGATGACTGAATTTTATTATGTAGGTTGTTTATATTATGTGCCTCTATCTTTGTACCCTATATAAATCTCTTCCCAGTGGGAGATTTATTTTTTTTACACAAAAAGCTGTCCCACTAATTATTTTAGTGGGACAGCCCCTCTGAAAAACTTAATATAAGATTAAGTTTCTTTTTCTTTTATCTGAGGAAATAAGGAGTAGGTACAGCTCAGTTCAGTAAAGGGAATAAAACACTTTTCTGTTTCAAAATATATTTTAATAAAAGGTATTTCCTTAATATCCCTATTTAGTACAGAAAAAAATTTTGTTAAGTTTTTGATTTTCTTTTCTCCCTTAAACATTAGTCCTTTATTAGGAATTTTTCCACTTATCCAATTAGATACAATAGGGGTTATATCAATTTCTTCACATATATTTTTTTCATTTATAAAAAAACTTTTTTCAAGTGAGCAATCATATTTAGGTCTATTTTTATAAGTTGTATAGTCACTGAAATATTCTGATAAGGGATATATTATATACCTATTATTAAACTTATGCTTGTCATAATTGTTAGAGCTGTAATCATAATCATCATCTTCATCATATAATATTTCATCACATAATATAGGTTTTTTAAATAAAACTAAAGTAGCATATATATTTTTTATATTTCCTGGTATCGAAGATATATCAAAATATAAGTAACTTATATATTTAGCTAAACATTCATTTCTCGCATATATGCACTTATCATTGTATAAATAACATATATATTTGACTGAACATTCATTTCCAATATATATATACTTATTATTAATATTACTATTTGGATATTTACTTGATACTGTTAAGCTTTTAGTTGCTGGAATGTCTAAACATGGCATATACAACACCCCTAGAAAAATTTATGTTCAGGTTTGAAGTATAAATCTTCAAACCCTTTATATTTAGCTAGCTTGTTTTCGCATATGATCCATATGCCTTCGCAGTTGCTGTATCAGCATCTAACATAGCAGGAGTAATTGCAAGTTGAAAAGTATCAGTGCCAGTCCAACTTCCTGCAGGGTACTTATGAGCTACAAAATAGTGTTCAGTTACTTCTGGTGCACTTTTTCTAACAAGAGAAACATCTACCAATACCACAAAATCATAATCTGGTTCTACTCCTGTTGCAGTCACTATTGAAGTAACTTCTGTGCCTTCACTAGTCTGATTTAAGGTTAAATCTAGTTCTTTACTTAAAACTGTTGCCATAAAAATCCCCTCTTTTGTATATATTATTAGGTTATCCCCAATAATAATATATGTACTGGGATTGAATTGGTTACAAAATTATATTGTAAGAGCACCAGTTAAGCTAAGCTCTTTTTATTAGAGTTAAATATAACTACGCGACTGGTGTTAGCTTATTTAGGATATAGTTGGGAGTGTTCACAAATGAAAAAGGCATAAGCTATACAAAGCTACTATAGTCATAGAGTAAAATGGGCTGTCGCACTAAAATAGTGAACCACTAACTGTCTACTTGACAGGGGGCGGTTCAAATTAGTTCAACAGCCCATTTATAAATTTATAATTCTATTTTAAAATATATTTTTAATGAAGTGGAAACTTGAATCAGATGGAGTTTCAACTCCATCTGATTCTTAGTTGAACGAATCCAGGGACGTGGCCGCTCTAATACTCCCTCTTAGAGAAGAGGGAGTATTAGAGCGGGTAGTCATCGGATAAAACTTACCCACCTATACAAAGGGAGAATTTCACTACTCAACATTAAAATTGTATATTGAATTTTTGTATAAAATAATTTTCATCATATTTTCTTCTACTAAAATAATCTCTTCTTTGTTTAAATATATTATCATTTACTATCACCTTTGCCATGGCTTCATCAAAGCTTGGAAGTTCTTTTGCTGCCCTTATTGCTTTAACTAAATTATCATAACCAAAGTGTGAATACACCATACATAAGAAGTTATATTGTACATTAAGATAGGTTACCTCGTAACACCGTTTCTCTTTATAGAGGTGCTCTACTTCAACAGAGCAGTTAATCACCACTTTATAACCAAATAACCATAGCTTTAAGGATATTTCTTGATCTTCAACACCATAAACTTCAAAGTTTTTATCAAATCCACCAATCTCCTGAAAAACATCTCTTTTAATTGCTAAAGCTCCACCAGATAAAAAAGGTATCTCTGCAACTGTTTCTTCAGGCTTTCCTAACCACGTAAATTGAAGCTTATTATTCCAGGTTCCACCATATCCTCTAGCCTCTCCATCCATAACCTTTATAGTTGCAGCTACAGCATCAGCATCATTCTTTTCCAGGGTTTCTATTAGGTTATCAATCCAATAATCTGGCACTTTTACATGTGCATCACAAAAAAATAGATATTTCCCTTCTGCCGCTTCTGCACCTATGTTTCTGGCACCGGCTGTTCCCCCATTTTCGGTTCTTATAATTCTTATATTTTTATAAGCTTCTTTATTTTCATCTATAAAATTACAGCTTCTATCTGTAGAACCATCATCAACTATGATGATTTCATAGGACAGATTATTTTGGGAGTTTTTTATAGAATCTATTGTCCATTTTATGCTGTCAACCTCATTTTTACAAGGAACTATAACTGAGGCATAAAAGCCACTGTTATCGTTATCAATAATGCTTTCTTCCTTAGAATAAATTACTTTACTAAGCATAGTATTAGTTTCCCCCTATTTTTAAATAGCTTTCATAGAGTACTTTTATACATTTATCCCAATTATAATTTTCTGTAACATAGGACTTTAGACTACAATTCTTATTTTGCTTCATTCCAAGTCTAACTGATTCGTAGACACTGTCTATATCATAGGGATTGCAGTAAAGTGCCATTTTCTTAAAGTACTCTTCAGCACAACCTTCAATTGTTGATACTATATTACATCCACTTGCTGCAGCTTCTAATGATGATAAACCTGGAGTCTCTAGAAAGGATGGCAGTACGTGAAGTTTAGCAAACCTGTAGGCATTATACACATTATAATTATCCATAAATCCTAGATACACTACATTTTTAAATTTCATGCATTCATTAAAATAATTTTTATCTCCTATGTTTCCAACTAAAACTAATTGAGCTCCCAAATCGCTGCACACTTTAGCTAGAAGCAACTGGTTTTTTCTTTTATCTATTGTGCCAACGCATAGGACATAATTATTTAAATTATGTCTTCCTTTGAAATTATAAAGGGGTACATCATCGTTTTCCACTTCTACTCCATTGTAAACTACAGTACAGGGAACCCATCCCCCAAATTCTTTTTGTATTAATTCTCCTTCAGCCTTACTGTTAGGAAATACCATCTTACATCCTCTTAATATCTCCGTTCTATATACCTTGCACCTATCCCATAACTTAATGCTTTCTAAATCATTAATATGATTATAGTATTTTTTAAAATCCCAGTATACAGAAGACAGTACTATATTTTTTTTATAGGACTTAGCTATTTTAAAATATTTATATGTTTCTCCTATCATGGTCAAGTTAAATAAATGTACTATATCATAACCAGAGTAATCCACTATATGGCCATTATTTATCTCTACACTTACTCCCATTTTCTTCAGGTGTTCTGCTGTTTTTATGACTTGCACAGAATCCCCTGCAAAGTTTCTATAATAATCTCCTCTTACGCAAAGTAGTATCTTCATAAGCAAATCCCCCTAAAAGCTTATATATTACTATAGTCTTAAAATATTATTATGCAATACTTTTAATCAATATCACGAATTATTAGAATATTCTATTTGAGATATCAACTTTAAAGAAGTTGATATCTACTTTTAACCATAAAAAATCTATAGTGTATATAGAGGTTCCAAGTCAGAAAATTACCTTATACATTTCCTTATATAGTTTAAATCCTTAGGTTTTAAATAATAAATATTTACTTTTCTGTTTGGAACCCTATAAATTCTAAATTATCTTTTTACTTGCTAGGGTACTACTACTTTTGGTAGACTATTTTAGATAAAAATCCTGTAAAATACTCAAGTTATTACCGTAGTTATCCATAGATGCATGAGGATGATGTAAGTGCCATGTACTGAATCCATCTAGCCGTGTATTGGCACCACAATGTTTATACATGGCCATTAAGAATGCATCGTCTTCACATCCCCATCCCTTAAACCGTTCATCAAATCCTCCAACCTTCTCAAAATATTGCCTAGGTACTATAACTATCTGACTATTTATACCAGTACAAGTATGACACCCAGTAAAATCAATATCACTCATAGTTATAGAAGGTTCTTGATTTAGCAGCCAAGTTGTTTGATCTTCCTTTAGAAAATTTGAATGCACGAAAGGCAATACCCAAACATAATCTTTTAGTGCACCAATGCCAAGTTCTATTTGTTTTGTGTCAAAGGATATATCTGCATCAGCAATCATAAATGTTTCTCTAGTTGCTTTTCTTGCAGCATCATTTATTGCAGCAGATCTAGAAAAGGGTTCTATATCTGAGTTACCTATACATATTTCAGCATTAGGTAGCAAAGCCTCATATCTTCTTTTTATCCATTGCCAGTTTTTTTCACGGTACCCACCATCAGATTTAAAAGGTATGAGTACCGAAATTTTTTCATCAAACATAGTAAAGCATCCTTTCATATTTATATTTAAATATATCAAATCCTTATCCATGATTCTGGTATTAAATCCGAAGTATTCATGTCTTTATTATTAAACCAGTTTCTAGGGGCAATTACGATTTTACTATTATTTTTTCCAAGCCATGCTCCCCACCAGCTAAAGGTACTGTTAGCTATTATATGATGTTTACATAAACTCATTAAATTCAAATCTTCATAATTCTTATCATTATCATTTATATCAACAAAGGTCATTTTATATTTTAACTTAAGATTTTGTTTTACCCACTCCATATCATCAGAAAAAATAAAGAACTGAGGTTCATCTATTGAACTTGCAACTATATTTGCGGCATTATGGTAATACTCTAAAGAATAAAGTTCTTTAATTATAGAGTTTGGTACCCACAAATAGTCTCCTCGTCTAATATGAAGACTTATGGAATTACAGTTTTGGATTTTAGTAGCCATTTCCACATTGGGTAAACTTGATTTATTTTTTAGTGTAAGCTCTTGTCTTATTACCTCTTCAATATCCTTAAAGTATTTTTCACTTTGCCAATACCCCTGTAGATAAGCATCTCCCTGCAGATTTAATATTTCTTTATTAAAATGAAAATATTTTTCAGATATATAACATCGCTTTTTCATCTCTTCTATTTCTTTTTCGTCTGCTATATTTTCTATTGTATTAAAATATTTTAAGCAGTAGTTTCTATAGTAATTCTGTTTATACACTGGAATCTGGAATTTAACATCCGCTTTATTTACTATTGCTAATCTTCTTCCTAAGGCATATTGAAAAAACTGATTGCCTAGCCCTCCACCTACTGGCACTATAATCATTTGTAGTTTTCTCCTTTCTAGCGTCTCTTCTAATTATCTTTTGGATAATTTTTAATAAACCATTGGTATACTTCTTTTATTCCTTCTTCCAGTTCTATTTTATATCTCCAACCAAGACTATTTAGTTTATTAACATCTAATAATTTTCTAGGTGTTCCATCAGGTTTGCTGTCATCAAATTTTAGTTCACCTTTATATCCAACTATATTTGCAATTATTTTTGCTAGCTTTCTTATTGTAACTTCTCTTCCTGTGCCAATATTCACATGCTCTTCACCATCATAATTCTCCATAAGGTAAACACAGGCATCAGCCATATCATCTACATGTAAAAACTCCCTAAGAGGTTTGCCTGTACCCCATATCTCTACATAAGGTTTATTATTAATCTTAGCTTCATGGAATTTCCTTATAAGGGCCGGCATTACATGAGATGTCTGCAAGTCAAAGTTATCATTAGGTCCGTAAAGATTAGTTGGCATAACGCTTATGAAATTATCCCTATATTGTTTTTTAAAGAACTGGCACATTTTTAATCCTGATATTTTGGCAAGTGCATATCCCTCGTTTGTTTCTTCAAGATATCCAGATAACAAATATTCTTCCTTTATTGGCTGTGGACACATTTTAGGATATATACATGAACTTCCTAAAAATAGAAGCTTTTTAATCTTGGAGTCATGAGCCGCCTTTATTACATTACACTCTATCATTAAATTTTCATAAATAAAGTCTGCTGGAGCTTTATTATTAGCATTTATACCGCCAACTTTTGCTGCTGCTAGAAAGACATATTCTGGTTTTTGCTCCTTAAAGAACTCTCTTACCTTATCAGCATTTGTTAAATCCAGCTCGCTGTGACTTCTTCCAATTATATTTTCGTATCCTCTAGCTCTTAGATTTCTGACTATGGCTGAGCCTACAAGTCCCTTATGTCCTGCTACATAGATTTTACTATCTTTATTCATTAACATACTCTCCTATATTAATTGCTTGCTAACTCTATAAATTTAGACCTGCTATTTCCTTTAAATCCGCTTTTACCATCATATGCACTAGAGCTTTAAAATCAACCTTTCTCTTCCAGCCTAATTCTCTTTCCGCTTTCGATGGATTCCCCAATAATAAGTCAACCTCTGTAGGTCTAAAATATCTTTCATCTATATCTACAAGAATCTTTCCTGTCTTTTTATCTATTCCCTTTTCGTCTATGCCGTTATCTTTCCATTCTATATCTATACCTACTTCCTTAAAGGCTAGTTCCACAAACTCTCTTACTGTATGGGCCTCTCCTGTGGCAATGACATAATCTCTAGGCTTAATCTGCTGCAGTATTAACCACATAGCTTCCACATAGTCCCCTGCATATCCCCAGTCTCTTTTAGCATCTATATTTCCCAGGGAAAGCCTTTCCTGATTTCCAGCCACTATATTTGCTACTGCCCTAGTTATTTTTCTTGTAACAAAGGTTTCTCCTCTTCTTGGTGATTCGTGGTTAAATAAAATACCATTACAAGCAAATAGGTCATAAGCCTCTCTATAATTAACAGTAATCCAATAGGCGTACTGCTTTGCTACTGCATAGGGACTTCTAGGATAAAAGGGAGTTCTTTCGCTTTGTGGTGCAGTATCTACTAATCCTCCAAAAAGTTCAGAAGTAGATGCCTGATAGAACTTACAATACAGTCCACTTTTTCTTATAGCATCTAATATTCTAAGAGTACCTGTAGCATTGGTATCTGTGGTATATTCCGGAACTTCAAAGGATACCTGAACATGACTTTGTGCCGCAAGATTGTATATTTCTTCTGGTTGAATTTTTTCTAACAATCGATTTAAGTTACTTGAATCAATTAAATCTCCATGATGAAGAAATAATCTCTTATTGCCTATCTCCGGGTTTTCAAATAAATGATCTATTCTCTTTGTATTAAAATTACTTGCTCTCCTTATAATGCCATGAACCTCATAGTCTTTATTTAACAAGAATTCTGTTAGATAAGAACCATCTTGTCCGGTTATACCTGTTATTAACGCTTTTTTCATATCAATTCACACTCTCTAATGTTTAGTTTTTTTTATAATAAGTTACAGTTAGTTTTAGATCATTAACAAACTATAGACAAAAACATTATATCAAGTACCATAAGATACAATTTTTTTTAAATTTACATAGTATATAGTATTACAACCTTTATGTAAGTGTTCATGCTTTAAATAAAATAAACCCTGAACTAATTAAGATACAATTAGTTCAGGGTTTATTTTGCATTGCTATTTAAAAGAGGATTATTCTGTTTTTTTTCTTTTACAAGACTTATTTGATTTTCCATAAGCTTGTGCTGCAGGTCTATTACCTTATACTTAGCCGATTGAAGCTGGAACTTAAGCTCTTTATTTTCAGATTTAAGTTCTGTATTTGCCTTCATATAACTTTGGGCAGTCTCCTGCATTATCTCCATTTCATTTGTAATCTTACGTATCTTTTCTTCTTTTCTCTCTAACTCTTGAATATTGGTACTGTTCTTTAATTTTTGTTGAAGCTCTAAATTATACTCTTCCATATGTTTTAACTGCTTCTTTAAAGATTCTATATCTGCTTCATAGTTCTTCCTGATTTTTTCAATATCCTCAAGCTTCTCTAAAAAACTCTCATATTCTTTTTGCTTTTTAAACATATCATCAACTATATTTACAGCAGAAAGAATAGCCGCAGAAGAAGTACTTAGTTTTTTATTATTCTCTAATATATTTCTTACCTTTTTATCTACATAGCCTGCTACCTTATGCAAGTATTCTTCTTGTTCTTCACCTTTTAAGTTATATTCCACACCATTTATCTTAACTGTTACAATATTCATGTGAACACCCTCTTAGATAATTACTCTTTACTCCAAGTTACTTACCACTATTCTACCATAAAGTTTGCATATATTAAACTATTTATTTTACCTTATTACAATATTAAAGAAAAATTCAAATTAAGTAATATAAAAAAATCAGTAGGTACCTAATGCCCTACTGATTTTTCCCTATTATCTAAGTTGTGCTCCTAGTCTATTCTCTAAAGTTCTTAAAATTTTATCATGAACCTTATTTACATCTGCATCTGTTAAAGTTCTATTTTCTGCTCTGTAAACTAGGGCATAAGCTATACTCTTCTTTCCTTGTGGTACTTGTTCCCCTTTATATACGTCAAAAAGCTTAATACTTTCAACTATGTTTCCGCCCTGCTTCCACATTATATCTTCTATTTCCTGTACAAGTACATTGTCATCTACTAAAATTGCCATATCTCTTGTAACTGCTGGATACTTAGGAAGAGCCTTATACTTTTTATCTAAATTTGCATTACTATATAATACATCTAGATTCAACTCAGCAATGTAGCATCTTTCATCTATTCCATAGTTCTCAGCTACATCTGGATGAATTTCTCCTAAAATTCCTACTAAATCTTTCTTTATATAAAGAGCTGCAGTTTTTCCTGGGTGGAAGCTAGGGTTTTCACTTTCTCTCTTAAAGGAGAACTTTTCAATTCCTAAAGCTTCTAACATATTTTCAACTACTCCCTTTATATTAAAGTAGTCAACATCACCATATAGGCCTATTGTAGCTAGGTTTCTTTCCTCTGGAAGCTTATTTGAATCTTCATTAGGTATATATACTTTTCCCATTTCAAATAATCTTGCATACTCATTATTTCTTGAATAATTTCTAGCAAGAGATTCCATCATAGACGGTATAGTAGTAGTTCTCATTATGCTGTAGTCTTCTCCTAAAGGATTTCTTATAACTACAGCATTTCTTAAGCTGTTATCTTCTGGTAAAAGTATTCTATCAAAAACCTTACGGCTTACAAAGGAATAACTGATAGATTGATTAAGTCCGCTTCCTATTAAAGCTTCTATTACTTTATCATCTAATCTTTGCTTTCTATTTTTTCCGCCTCTAGTGCTGGCACTCTTTTCAAGGGTAGTAGGAACATTGTTGTATCCATATATTCTTGCTATTTCTTCAGCTACATCTTCTTTTATATTTACATCTGATCTGAAAGTTGGAACTGCAATGACTAGTATATCATCTTTTATTCCTGTAACTAAGTCTAATCTGTTTAGGTAGTCCTTCATATCTTCCTTTGAGATTTCTGTTCCTAGGAATCTATTTACCCAGTTACTATCTACTTCTACAGTATGAGACTGAAGCTTTTCAGGATATATATCAATAGTTCCCTCCATAACTTCCCCTGCACCTAACTCTTCAACTAGGTGACAAGCTCTGTCTATAGCTATTTCAGCTAAATTAGGATCTAAATCTTTTTCAAATTTTGATGAAGCCTCTGTTCTAAGCCCTAGTCTTTGTGAAGATACTCTTATGTTGGTGCCATCAAAATTGGCACTTTCAAAGATAATCTCTGTAGTATCTTCCTTAACTTCTGAGTCTAAGCCTCCCATTATTCCTGCAAGGCCTATAGTAGTTTCTCCATTTTTTATGTTAAGAACATCTGAATTTAACGTTCTCTCCTCACCGTCTAAAGTAGTGAATTTCTCTCCTTCTTTAGCTCTCTCTACCACTATAGTTTTTGTAGTTATTTCCCTAACATCAAAGGCGTGCATTGGCTGACCAAGCTCTATCATAACAAAGTTTGTTATATCTACTATGTTGTTTATTGGTCTAACGCCAGCCTCTAAAAGTCTATCCTGCATCCAGCCTGGTGATGGCTGTATTTTTATGTTCTTTACTCCTCTAGCCATGTATCTTCTACATAGGTTATCTCTCACTTCTACTTTTAATTGCTCTTGAATATTATCCTTACATAAAGCCTTATAATCTAAAGGAGGCATTTTATAAGTTGTATTTAATGTTGCTGCAGTTTCTCTCGCCATTCCTACAATACTTAAGCAATCTGGTCTATTTGAAGTTATCTCTAAGTCTATTACAGAACTTGTCATGTCTAAAACTTCTTTTATATCTTTTCCAACAGGAGTATCAGAAGGAAGTATCATAAGTCCGTGAACTGGCTCATCTCCAGCTATGCCTAGCTCCTCTTCTGAGCAGAACATACCGTTCGATACAACTCCTCTTAGCTTACCCTTTTTAATTTTTACTCCTTTATGGATTGTTGAGCCGTGAAGGGCTGCTGGAACTACATCTCCCTCTTTCATGTTAGTTGCTCCAGTAACTATTTGTATTGGCTCTGCCTCTCCTATATCTGCAAAACAAACAGATAACTTATCTGCGTCAGGATGTTGCTCTATTTTTACTAATTTAGCTGTAACAACATTTTCTATCTCATCACCGGTAGTTACAACTTCCTCAACCTTAGAACCACTTAAAGTTAGTCTATCTCCTAACTCCTTTGGTGAAATATCTATATTAACATAGTCCTTTAACCATTTAACAGGAACTTTCATTTCCAAATCCTCCTTATTTAATTAACTAGTAAAATTTCCTTATAGGTGATAAGCTTAACTGCTAACTCAGTTATAACCTATCTATAGCCCTCAATTAAAACTGATTTAAAAATCTCATATCACTTTCATACAGTTGTCTTATATCATCTATGCCATATTTAAGCATAACCATTCTGTCTACTCCGAAACCAAAGGCAAATCCGCTATATACTTCAGGGTCTATTCCACAATTTCTTAAGACATCTGGATGAACCATACCGCAGCCTAAAAGTTCCATCCAACCTTCACCCTTACATACTCTACAACCCTCTCCATTACATACGAAGCAAGTAGCATCCATTTCTGCTGAAGGCTCTGTAAATGGGAAATGGTGTGGTCTAAACTTAGTTTTTAGCTTATCACCGAACATCTTTTTAGCAAATAACTCAAGAGTACCTTTTAAATCTGCAAAAGTTATTCCCTTATCCACTACCAAGCCTTCCATTTGATAGAATATTGGTGAATGTGTAGCATCTACTGCATCTGAACGATAAACCTTTCCTGGTGCTATCATTTTTATTGGAGGCTTTTGATTTTCCATAGTTCTAACTTGTAGTGGTGATGTTTGTGTTCTTAAAACTAAATTATCATTTATGTAGAAGGTATCCTGCTCACCTCTTGCTGGGTGATTTTTAGGTATATTTAATGCTTCGAAGTTATAGTAGTCAAGCTCTACCTCAGGGCCTTCTTCTATTGAGAATCCCATAGATATGAATATTTCCTTCATCTCATTTAGAGTTTGCTCAAGTGGATGTCTCTTACCTAAGTTTTGTTTTATGCCAGGCATTGAGATATCAATTACTTCATTTTGAAGTCTTTCATTTTTTTCTTTATTTTTTATTTCTCTTGCGTATTCATCTAAAGCATTTTCAATAGAAGCTCTTACCTCGTTAGCTATTTTTCCTACCAAAGGTCTTTCTTCAGAAGACAATGCTCCCATACCTCTAAGTATTTGTGTTAATTCTCCCTTTTTACCAAGGTACTTAACTCTTATGTTTTCAAGCTGAGCGCTATTTTCAGCACTCTTTAATTCTTCAAGAGCACTATTACCTATAGCCTGTAATTTTTCTTTCATTTGATCTGCTCCTTTCTATTTTTAAAAAATACTATAACAAATAAAAAAAGTTCATCCCAAATAAGGGACGAACTCTTAAATCCGCGTTACCACCCAAATTGATACTGTAATAAACAATATCCTCTTTGTAAATTTATCGGTTATACCGCCAACTGCTACTATTATTTCACAATCAGAACTCCAGAGTGAACTTCAACATAAAGTATTCTGAGAAGGCTTCCAGCCATGACCTTCACTCTCTTAAAGAAACTATATATTTACTCTCTCTATCATAGTTAATATATGTAATTTTATATATCGTATTTTTTTATTTTACATATACATTCATAAATTGTCAATAAAAAGTTAGCTTAGCTTTTGCCTTACTACTTCAAACATCATAATTGATGCCGCCACTGACACATTTAGGGATTCAGCTCCTCCAGGCATAGGTATCTTCACCTTAATATCCGATAAGCTGATTATTTCATCACTTACACCATTTCCCTCGTTGCCCACTGCTATTATTACCTTATCTTTTAAATTTGCATCATAGAAATTACTTTTCGTATCCAATGAACTTACAACTAACCTAAAATCATTCTCTCTTAAAAAACGTAACTGCTCTAAGTTATCATCCTGTATAATAGGTATATGAAAAATTGATCCCATTGTAGATCTTAAAGTCTTTTCATTATAAATATCTACAGTTCCCTTAGTTACTAAAATACCTAGCGCCCCTGCTGCATGAGCAGTTCTTATTATAGTTCCCATATTGCCAGGGTCTTGGACTTTGTCAACTAATATATAAAAACCTGATTTATTCTGTAAAACCATATTCTTATTATTAACTACAGCTACAATTCCTTGAGGTGTATCTGTGCTGCTGATAACTTTTAAAATTTGCTCTGTTACAACATATACTTTAGTATTTTTCTGAAGTTTAGCTTCAACATTGAAGTTATTCCATCTATCTTTAGCTTTTTCACTTATAAAAACCATAGGAACTTCAAAGTCAGACTCTAATGCTTCAGAAACAAACCTAAAACCTTCAATTATAAACCTTCCGCTTTCCGTTCTATGTTTTTTGTCTTTTAGCTTTTTTATTTCTTTAATTAATAAATTGTCCTTGCTTTGAATAGTTTCCAATTATAATTCACCCTTATCCTTTGATAACCTCTAGCTTATTTAAGCACTTGTACTTACCAATTGCTACAATTACATCACCTTTTTGGATGGTATAATCTGAAGTAGGAGATATATCTATGTCATCTGCTCTCTTTACAGCCACTACATTTATTCCGTATCTTGACCTCATATCTAATTCTCCTAGGGTTCTACCATACCAACTCTCCTCAGACATAATTTCTGCAATACTATACTCTGATGAAAGTTCAATATAATCTAGTACATTATCACCTACAAGGTCGTGAGCAACTCTTACACCGGTATCTCTTTCTGGGAAAACTACTTTATCTGCTCCAATTTTATATAAAATTTTTGCATGAAGTTCTGTATTTGCCTTTGCAATAACATACTTAATGCCAACTTCCTTTAACAAAAGAGTTATCATAACACTGTCTTGTATATCTACCCCTATTCCAACTATTGCCACATCAAAATTATTTATACCTAATGACTTTAAATTTTCTTCGTCTGTAGCATCCGTATGAATAGCATGTGTTACATCCTCTGCTACATTTTGAACTCTTTCCTCATTAGTATCCACTGCTAATACATCATGACCTAGCTGATATAGGGTTCTAGCTACAGATGTTCCAAATCTCCCCAAACCTATTACAAGAAATTGTTTTTTATTCATAAAACCCACCTCTATCCAATTATAATTTTATCTTCAGGATATTTTATAGAACCAGGCATGCTCTTTTGTGCAAGAGACAATGCCACTGTTAAAGGACCTAACCTTCCACAATACATAATAAAAGCAATTAAAAGCTTTCCCGGTGTACTAAGCTCCGGTGTTAACCCAAGGGTCAAACCTACAGTTCCAAAAGCAGATACAACTTCGTACACGATATAGTCTAAGGTAGTCTTTTCTGTTATACACAATATGATGGTAGCTACTAAGACAATACACATTCCTAAAGTTGCTACAACTAACGCTCTATACACAATTTCTTTTCCTATTCTTCTTTCATATATTTCAGCGTCTTCTCTTCCTCTTATAATAGAAACTACTGTAATAGCAAGTAAAGCTGCTGTAGTGGTTTTTATTCCTCCTGCTGTAGATCCTGGAGATCCACCAATGAACATAAGTACTATTGTTAAGAACTTTCCGCCCTCTGTCATATCTGCCGTAGGAACTGAGTTGAATCCAGCAGTTCTTGGAACCACTGAGGCAAATATGGAGTTTACTATCTTATCTCTTAAAGGCATATTAGCTATTGTTTTAACATTATTCATTTCGAATATAAACATTAAAATTGCCCCACCTACAATTAAAATTACTGTAGATATTATTACTATTTTTGAATGTAAAGATAACTTTTTAGTAGTTCTAAAGCTATATATTTCCTGCCAAACAAAGAATCCAAGACCTCCTATTGTAATTAATGATGCTATAGTCATTAATATTAATGGATTATCTGCATATGGAGTTACACTTCTAAATTCTCCTATTAAATCTATTCCTGCATTACAATAAGCAGATATAGAGTGAAAAATTCCATAATATATACCTTTAGCTACTCCAAATTCCGGTATGAATTGCGTTGCTAGTAAAGTAGCCCCAATAATTTCTACTAATATAGTAAATTTCAATAGATATTTTGACATCTTTACAAGGCCCTGTATTGAAAAAGAATTAAGAGACTGCTGAATAACAAGCCTCTCCTTTAAAGTAATTCTTTTTCCCATAAGTAATGCAAACAACGTAGCTATTGACATGAAACCTAGTCCACCAACTTGAATTAAACATAAGATTACAAACTGGCCAAAATTACTCCAATGGGTTCCTGTATCTACTGTTACTAATCCTGTTACACAGGTTGCTGACGTAGATACAAAAAGACAATCAATAAAATTAGTGTACTGTCCACTTCTTGAGGACACTGGCAGGGATAACAAAATTGCTCCGATAAAAATTACTGCGGCAAAACCTAACACTAATATTTGAATTTCGTTGACCTTGCACCACCGATTGATTGCTACCTTCATCTTAAGATACCTTCCTTATTTAATGATAATTTTTATTTATTAAATATTATCTGTAGTTCTAAAATAATTATTTATGACAAGTATATCCTATAGGTAATACTTGTCTACATATTAAAAGTTTAATAATATTATAAGTAAAAGCTAGTATAATTGCTGGTTATTTGAAAAACTTCTATATTTGATGAGTTTACATAATTTATATGTCCATAAATATAAAAAATGCAGCGTCATCGCTGCATCTTTTATGTATATTAAGCGTTTAATTGCTTTTTAGCTATTTCAACTAATTCAGTGAATGCTTTAGGGTCATTTATAGCTATTTCTGAAAGCATCTTTCTGTTTATATCGATACCTGCAGTTTTTATACCATTCATGAATTTAGAATATGAAAGACCATTCATTCTTGTAGCTGCGTTTATTCTAGCTATCCAAAGTTTTCTGAAGTCTCTCTTCTTTAATCTTCTTCCAACATAAGCATTTCTTAATGCTCTTATAACAGTTTCATTAGCTGTTTTAAATAACTTGCTTTTTCCACCATAGTATCCTTTTGCAAGTTTTAATATTTTTTTATGATATTTACGAGCGTTTACGGCTCTTTTTACTCTTGCCATTTAAAAATCCTCCTTCTAGAGCCTACTACTTAGCGTAAGGCATTAATGTTTTCATTGTTTTTTCTTGAGTTTCTGAAACATATCCAGTCTTTCTAAGATTTCTCTTAGTTTTTGTGCTCTTCTTAGTTAATATATGGCTCTTGAAAGCTTTTGCTCTTTTAAGCTTACCTGTTCCTGTAACTTTGAATCTTTTTGCAACACTTTTTTTAGTTTTCATTTTTGGCATAATAAATTCCTCCTCTCAATTATGCTTTCTTTGATGATAAAATCATTATCATGTTTCTACCTTCTAATTTTGCTTCTTTTTCTAGAATGCAGACATCTTCAACTTTAGTATAAAAATCAGCTAGTATTTTTTTACCTATATGTGAATAATCAGCTTCTCTACCTCTAAACCTAACAGTTACTTTAACTTTATCTCCTGCAATCAAAAATTTTCTTGCATTGTTAGCTTTTATTGAAATATCATGTTCTTCGATAGTTGGACTAAGTCTAATTTCTTTTACACTAATAACTTTTTGTTTCTTCTTAGCCTCTTTATCTTTTTTAGCTTGCTCATAAATGAATTTACCATAATCCATTATTTTGCAAACTGGTGGGTTAGCATTTGGTGATATCATAACTAAATCTAACTCTTTTTCTTCTGCCATTCTAAGTGCGTCTCTAGATGCTAGGATACCTAACTGAGAGCCATCATCCCCAATAACCCTAATTTCTTTTTCTCTTATTTCCTCATTTAAAAGAAGATCTTTACTAATAACTTTCACCTCCAGTGAATTTATAGACATTAATTTATTTAAACATAAAAAAGGACGGCAAAGCCGTCCTTAGAATACACTAGTAAATAAATGCTTCCAATAACCCTACTAGCTGTGCTGCAAGGTGAGAAACGGCTGTTTCTTCTTAACAAATAGTATTATAAACCTATAATATTAAATTGTCAATATTTTATTAGTCAACTATGCTTATTTTTTTATCTATTTCTTCTTTTATTTTTGAAATAAATCCTTCTAAGCTCATTGTACCAATATCACCTTGTTTTCTGCTTCTTATTGCTACGTTTCCTTCGTTCATTTCTTTGTCTCCAATAACAAGCATGTATGGTACCTTCTGAAGTTGAGCTTCTCTAATCTTATATCCGATTTTTTCATTTCTTAAGTCTAGTTCAACTCTTATATCATTTTTCTTTAACTCATCTGCAATTTTCTTTACATATTCAACTTGACCATCAGTTATATTCATAACCTTAACTTGAACTGGTGCAAGCCAAGCTGGGAATGCCCCTGCATAATGCTCAGTTAATATTCCTATAAATCTTTCAATAGATCCAAATACAACTCTGTGAATCATAACTGGTCTATGTCTTTCTCCATCTGCTCCCACATAATTTAAGTCAAATCTTTCTGGCATTTGGAAATCAAGCTGTACAGTTCCACACTGCCATGTTCTACCTATGCAGTCTCTTAAGTGGAAGTCTATTTTAGGTCCGTAGAATGCTCCATCACCTTCATTAACTTTATACTTAAGTCCTATATCCTCTAAAGCGTCTCTTAAGCCGTTAGTTGCTGCTTCCCACTCTTCATCAGTTCCCATTGAATCTTCTGGTCTTGTTGAAAGCTCAACAAAGTACTCAAATCCAAATACTTTATAGAAGTTATCTATAAGACTTATAACACCAAGTACTTCTTCTCTTATTTGTTCCTTAGTGATAAATATATGAGCATCATCTTGAGTAAAGCATCTAACTCTCATTAGTCCATGTAATGCTCCAGATTTTTCATGTCTGTGAACAACTCCCATTTCAGCATATCTTAAAGGAAGATCTCTGTAAGAGTGTATATCGTTTTTGTAAACAAGTATTGAACCTGGGCAGTTCATTGGCTTTATAGCATAATCTCCTTCATCTATCTTTGTGAAGTACATATTGTCTTTATAGTGATCCCAGTGTCCAGATTGATGCCATAATGCTTCATTTAGGATTATAGGAGTCATTATTTCATCATAAGCAGCTTTTCTGTGCATTTCTCTCCAGAAGTTTTGTAGTGTATTTCTTACTACCATTCCCTTTGGATGGAAGAATGGGAATCCAGGTCCTTCTTCATGAATACTAAATAGATCTAATTCTTTACCAATCTTTCTGTGATCTCTCTTTTTTGCTTCTTCAAGCATCTTTAAGTGCTCATCAAGTTCAGCTTTCTTTTCAAAGGCTGTTCCGTAAATTCTTTGAAGCATTTTATTTTTCTCATCGCCTCTCCAGTAAGCACCAGCTATTGAAAGAAGTTTAACAGCCTTTACTTTTCCTGTAGATGGTACGTGAGGTCCTGCACATAGGTCTACGAATTCTCCCTCTTTATAGAAGGATATTACTGCTCCTTCTTCTAAGTCCTTTATTAATTCAACCTTATAACTTTCTCCCTTTTCTTCCATAAGCTTTATAGCTTCTTCTCTTGAAAGTTCGAATTTTTCAAGCTTGTGATCTTCTTTAACTATCTTGTTCATTTCAGCTTCTACTTTTTCAAGCATTTCTGGAGTAAATGAAAAATCAGCATCGAAGTCATAATAGAATCCGTTATCAATCGCTGGTCCTATAGCTAACTTAACTTCTGGATATAATCTTTTAATTGCTTGAGCAAGTATATGAGATGCAGTATGTCTTAAAGTCTTCTTACCGTCCTCATCCTCAAAAGTTAGAATCTCTAACTTACAATCATCATTTATTTCTGTCATTAGCTCTGCTGCTTCTCCGTTTATTTTAGCTCCTAAAGCTTTTTTAGCTAATGAGGTACTTAGTTTAGCAGCTACTTCTGCTACTTTTGATCCTTTTTCTACTTCAACTATGCTTCCATCTTTTAAAGTAATCTTTACCATGGTTTTTTCCTCCCTTTTCTGTTACTTATTGTAATTTAATTACTTGCAAATAAAAAACACTCATCCCAGTACATGGGACGAGTGTATATCGCGGTTCCACCCAAATTTAATAGTAAATATATCTTTGACTAATAAAACTATATTCTAAATACAAATGTTTAGAAATATAATTTAAGTTAGCAGATAATAAGTATAACTATTATCTCTGAACCTTTAACGCAGGCTTACGGAAATACTTACTAAAATTCAGTATACAACTTAAAGGTGGTTTTCAATAAATCTTACTCAAAGGACCTCTCACCCAATGGATCCTTCTCTCTTAGAGCAGTATTCTATTTACTTTTCCTTATCATAGTCTTTAATTATTCTGCTTAATTGCTTTCTTGAATTATTTTCTTAAATTATAGTATTAAATTTTCTAACTGTCAACACATTAACTAAAAATAATGAATATTTTTAAATTAAAATATTACACTCTATGAATACTTTGCCTTATTTGTTTGCAACTTTTACAATTGTCACAAAACTCTACTCTATCGGTAAATACCTTTTTAACTGTGTCTATTAGCTCATTATTCCTACAGTTTTCAACACAGTGAATTACTATTTTTTCTGGAGAGTTAGTAATAAGAATGCTTATTATCATATCCTCCGCATTGGTATTTTCTCTGTATCTTAAGTCATTAAGGTCACTAAATAACATTTCAGTTATATCATTTGAGTTCTTATCTTTTACCACATACTTTCCTTGACTATCAATTTCTATGTTCACTAAATCAATTTTACTTTCCTGAATTTCTACGAAGTATTTTAAGAGTTTAATAAATTCATTATATTCCTTTTCAACCATATACTTTTCTACTACTTTATCTATTATAGCTTCCAAATCATCTTTTAGGTCTTTCATTCTAAAGGTAATAAATCCCTTTATATTAATCTCTTTATTCTCACCTATACACTCAACTATCTTATCTATTATGTTATTTCTTTTATTCATGCAATAGATTGAACTCTCATCAACTATGCCGCCTTCGCCTTTTAATATTTCCACACTACTGTCTTTTATCTCTTTTAATTCATCATACTTAAGAAAAAAGTATGTATCCGATAAAAAACTCATCATATCTTTTCTATAGAATTCATCTATTACAACATTATATAAAATATTTGCTACATGTATATTAAACATGTTACGAAGTTTTGCGCTGATTTCTTCTTCACAAAATATTTTTACGAAGTGAGTATTTGACTCTATGCTTTCCGAAATACCAATAACTATATTTTTACTTTTAAAATACTCTTTTATATCATTTATTCCATGTATTATATCTTCTTTTTCTCTATCATATACTACTGTAAGTAATAGCATCCCTCACACTCCCTTCTAAAAATAGTATGTGTCTAAACTAAATCTATATACAAAATCTTTTTGTCAAATCCCGACATGTAACCTCTGTACTTGAAACTTATATGACAAAAATATAGAATAGAAAAAAGGGTTTTTCTAGCCAATAGAACTCCTCACTAATTAACATTAAATTTTTAAGTAAATTAGCGTGAAACATAAGGAAGGATACTATAATGAAATATGCGATTGTAGATTTTAGAATAACAGAAGAAGAAAAATATAATATTACAAGTTTAGGTTATAAAATTATAATATGCCCTCCTTCACAAGCCCTTTATGAGGCAGTTTGCGGGCATCCTGATATGCTTTTACATATTATTAGTAAAAACAAAATAATGGTTCATAAGGATGTAGATAAAAACTTTATAGCTCTGCTAAAAAATTTAGGATTTTCTGTATTGTTATCGGGAAATGAGTTGAAAGATATTTATCCTTACGACATTATTTTAAATAGTGTATCCTTATCAAATTTATTTATGCATAATATAAAATACACTGATCCTGAACTTTTGAAACTGATGACTAGTAAAAAGCTGATAAATGTAAAACAAGGATATAGCAAATGTTCAACAGCTATTGTAACAGAGAGGGCAGTTATGACTAGTGATAAGTCTATAGCAAAAGCATTAATAACTGAAAATATAGACGTACTTCTTCTCCCTCCCGGAGATATTGAGCTGCCTAATTTGAATTATGGATTTATTGGAGGTTGTTGTGGTCTTCTTAATGAAAATACTTTAGCTTTTTACGGAGATTTAAATTACTATGCTTATGGAAATGAAGTTTTAAGTTTTTTAAAAAAGCATAATGTAAAACCAGTTTATTTAAGAAAGGACAAGCTAATAGATAGAGGAAGTCTTTTTGTAATAGAGAATTAACCTTAAAGTTAATTAGACAAAATTCGATAATTATTTACAAGGATATTATATCGTCTTTTTAATAATATCCTTTGTAAATAACAAAACTTTAAGGAACCCGAAATTACAAAAGGAGGACTATATGATTAAACAAAAAAATGCGTTAATGACCTTTCTATCCTTTTCATCAATGTTAATATCTTTCTTTATACATTTTTTCAACAGGGTACTAAATATCTTTAATCATCCAATGCTAGAGAATCACGAAATAATATTAAACATATTTTTAGTAATTCCTATTTTAACCTTTGTTATAACCCTATATCTATATAATAGAAAAAAGAACGATGGGAGAATTCCATTTTTTAATATGCTTACCCTTACTTTTTCAAG
Source organism: Clostridium tanneri (assembly GCF_033659955.1). Lineage (NCBI taxonomy): Bacteria > Bacillati > Bacillota > Clostridia > Eubacteriales > Clostridiaceae > Clostridium > Clostridium tanneri. Next base: position 120,114 of record NZ_JARUJP010000008.1, on the reverse strand, counting down.
TATGTCTATAATCGCTGGCGGAATAGGAATGGTTGAGTATCATTTCTCTATTTTTATGGTTATAGCCATACTGGCTTATTATGAAGATATCAACCTTATTGTTACTATGACTATATTATTTGCAATACAGCATATAACTGGTCTTTACCTAATTCCAGACGTAATATTTGGAGAAAAACATTATTCCTCCGGTATGGTAGCGCTGCATGCTTCCTTTCTAGTTTTTACTTCTGGGGCAACTATCTTGCAAATAATGAGCAAGAAAAAATACACTTTAATAATGGAAAATGAAAAAAAGAAAACTGATTCACTTATAAAAGATTTAATCCAACAACTGTCAGAGAACTCACAACTGATTTTAAACTCTTCAACCACATTATCAAATAGCACTAATACATCAGTAAAAACCAATGATGAAATTGTAACATCTATGCTAGAAGTAGCTAATGGCGCTAGATCCCAATTAATAGGAGCAGAAGAAACTTCTAAATCAATGAGTGAAATGTCCCTTGCAGTACAGCAAATAGCAGAGACCTTTTCTAAGGTATCCGAAAGCTCAAGGGATATGTCTGAACAGGCTAATGAAGGATACAGCTTTATAAATCAAGCTATTTCGCAAATGGATTCTGTAATTTCATCTGCACAAATTTCTGCAGATGTTGTAAAAAAATTAGACGAACATTCTAGAAAAATAGGACAGATTGTAGAAGTCATTACAAAAATATCAGCAGATACAAATTTGCTAGCCCTTAATGCCGCTATAGAGGCTGCTAGGGCTGGAGAGCACGGTAAGGGCTTCTCAGTAGTATCAGATGAAGTCAGAAAACTAGCAGAGCAATCTTCTCAATCTGCTGCCGAAATTGAGGTTTTAATAAAACAAATTCAAGAAGATACTAATCTTGCTGTAGAATCCTTTGCCTTACAGACTAAAGAGGTATTAAATGGTAAGGACATAGTAGATAAATCCGGTTATATATTTAAAGATATTTTACAAGCCACTAATAAAGTTGTAGAGGATATAGAAGACCTAACAGCCTTAACTGAAGAAATGGCAGCTGAATCTGAGGAGATTTCTGCTTATATAGATCAGATGGTGGGAACAGCAAAAAAATCCTCTCTAAACTCTGAGCAGGTGCTTACAATCACTAACCAACAAATAGCTTCTGTAAAGGAGAATTCTAATCTAGCTGACTCTCTTAAGATTTTAGCTAATAAATTAGAAGAATTAATCAAAAGGTTATACTCCCAACAGTAAATTATAAGAGGCATAAGTTAACTTATGCCTCTTATAATTTACATTTTATACAAAAAAAAAACAAAAACACTGTTTAGAATTACTAAACAGTGTTTTTTGGAGGCGCCACCCAGATTTGAACTGGGGATAAAGGTTTTGCAGACCTCTGCCTTACCACTTGGCTATAGCGCCATCTGGAGCGGAAGACGGGATTCGAACCCGCGACGTTCACCTTGGCAAGGTGACGCTCTACCACTGAGCCACTCCCGCGTAGTGGTGGCTGGACCAGGAATCGAACCAGGGACACGAGGATTTTCAGTCCTCTGCTCTACCGACTGAGCTATCCAGCCTAAATTTGGCGACCCAGAAGGGACTCGAACCCTCGACCTCCGGCGTGACAGGCCGGCACTCTAACCAACTGAGCCACTGGGCCGCGTATGGTGGGCACAACAGGGATCGAACCTGTGACCCCCTGCTTGTAAGGCAGGTGCTCTCCCAGCTGAGCTATGCGCCCATACGCTTTGTCTTTAAGACATTTATTATTATATAATCATCTTTCGACTTTGTCAACACCTTTTTTAAAACTTATTAAAGTTATTATTTGATGCTGCTCTGTCGCTGCTGACGAATATTATAATACAAAAATAATTAAGTATTGTCAACGTCACATTTTACATTTCATTGAATTTATTCTTAATTTCCTTAGTGTTTCAGCTTTTTTCTCACTTTTACTACAAACTTATTAATTAAAATCTATAATAATAGTTTTAATGGACAACTTAAAAAGGAATAACTTATAATCTCTATTTATTTGTTATAAGTTATTCCTTTGCTATATGACAACAATAATAAGTCTTAAGGGTCTATTACTTGAAAATTAAAGCATTTAACTTTCATTTTACCATTATAATATATCAATTTTTCCTATTTAACGCCCTTAAGTATATTACCTATTTGTTCACTAGTAAACTCATAGGATTTATTGCAAAAGTGACATTTTAACTCTTCTGTTTTTCCTTCATTATATAGTTCTTCTAAATCTTTTTTACCTATACTTATTAAAGCTCTTTCTACTCTTTCTCTTGAACAATCGCATTTATAAGCAGGTGTCATAGTTTCATGTATTTTTAAATCCATATCTTCGAATATATAATTAAGCATATCTTCTACAGACATTCCTTTTACTATCATTTCTGTTACAGATGGTATTTCTTGAAGTCTGTATGTCACTAAATCTGCAACTAAGTCATTAGCTCCAGGCATCATTTGAATTATAAATCCACCAGCAGCTTTTATACTTAAGTCTGTGTCTACAAGCACCCCCAAGCCTACTGCTGATGGTGTTTGCTCAGAAACGGTGAAATAATAAGCTAAGTCATCTCCTATTTCTCCTGTATATATAGGTACCTGACCTATATAAGGTTCCTTTAGTCCCATGTCTCTTATAATAACTAAATTACCATTTTTCCCTATAGCTCCACCAACATCAAGCTTTCCTTTACTATTCGCAGGTAAATCTACAGAGGGATTTCCTATATACCCTTTTACAGTAGAATCAGCGTAGGATGTAACTACTACCCCTTTAGCTTCTCCTCCACCGGATATTTTAAGAGTTAAAGAATCCTTTTCCGACTTAAGCATTGAGCCCATAATACTTCCTGCTGTAACCATCCTACCAAGGGCAGCGGCAGCAGTTGGTGCACAATCGTGAATTTTAACTGCCTCGTTTACAAGTTCAGTAGTTATTGCTGCTATTATTCTAATATTTCCATCACTAGCAGTAGCCTTTACTAATTTATCTGCCATAATTATCTTCCTCCTTAACATTAAGTAACTTAATCTAAAGCTTTCCCACTTTTCTTTTTAACTATATAAACTATTCTTTCAGTGTCTTCTACTACATTTTCAGACTGATAACTATCCATTTTTCTTATAACCTGAAAACCTGTTTCTTCTAAAAACTTTTCAATTTCCTCACAGCTGTAAGCTCTTTCGGAGTGATGCTCATCAAATCTTCTATATAGCTCATTTTCTTTTACAAAAAAAGTTAAATACATGTCCACAATTTCATCCTGAAGGAAGTTTTCCCATATGTATGTCACTTTTTCATCATCATAGTTATACACATTATTTCCTAATATGTTAGTAAGCTTATAGTAGGAATTTATATCAAATATAAAAACCCCATTCTCTTCTAGATGATTAAATACACTATAGAAATATTTTTTCAGGTCATTTTTATCTAGTATATAGTTTGTAGAATCTAGACAACAAGTTATAAGGTTGAACTTTTTATTTAAGTTAAGCTCTGTTATATCTTGGCAAAGAAACTTAACCTTTAAGCCCTTACCTCTAAGCTTATTTTCTGCCTCAGTAAGCATATCATAGGATAAATCCACCGCCCATGCATTAGCAAACTTAGGCGCAATTTTTTCCGTTATATTGCCAGTGCCACAACCTAAATCTAAGTAGTTTTTTCTATCAACTGCCAATTCATCACTTATACTTAATATTACATCTGACCATTTTTCATAATCAATATCATTATTTATAAGCTCGTCATAAATATGTGCAAATTCTTTATAACAATCCATGTTTATGCCCTTTCAAAAACAATAAATTTACTGTCTAATTATATTCATCAATTAATATTATATATTTTTAATTAATAAGTCAATAATTTGCATTTACTAATTAAGCAAATTACACCATATGGAATTTGCTTAATTAGTATAGTTTATATTTACAGTTCGTTATATTTTCTATTTATTCTTTTTTAAATTATTTAAAATAACCTCATTTTTAGGGATATTTAACTCTTTCTTTCTTCTTGTCATCATCCCTCCTATTCTGCCTGTTTCTTCTGCTGTGAGTCCACTCCATCCATATTCATCTACCTTTTCCCTAAGTCCTAGTTCTTCTGCAATTTCATACTTAAGCTTTTCCCTTAACTTTTCTACCTCTGAAAGTTCTCTATGGGACTTTAGCTTTGCTTTTATTACCTTTTTTAATGGTGTATTTCCCATATTGATCCACCCCTCCACTATTTATATTTTATTATCTTTTACAGCGTAAGGATCATTTATACATAGGAAAAGATTATTTCCATCTGCCTTGTATGTAGGCATATTTTAGTTCCACTTCTGGGCCAAACAAAGGGAACATTAATCCTTTAATATATTTCTGCTTATATAACTGCTTATTCTTATATACTGTAGGTGCTATTACAACGTCTTCTAAAAGCAATATGTCTTCCGCTTCTCTAAAATACTTAAACCTTTCTTCATTCTTGTCATTTCCTAATGAAGCGGATTCTTTTACTAATGTGTCGTATTTTGAATTAGACCATCCTGTAGAGATAATATTTGTTCCTTTTACCCACGGCTCAAACATTGACATAGGGTCATTGTAGTCTGCAGACCACACCATGCTAGCGATTTGATAATCACCTGCTGCTACTTTTTTCTGAAAATCCTCCCATTGGACATATTCTATCTTCACATTTATACCAAGCTTTTTATTGTACATCTGCTGAAAAAATTCCGCCATTTCCTTTTGTGCTCCATCTATACCTGGTTGTAAATATCTAACTGTGATTTTTTCTGGTTCTTTTCCTAACCCCAGCTCTCTTAGACCCTCTATTAACAGGGCTCTCGGATCTTTTATATCTTCTTTTAAGATCTTCACTGGTTCTTCATTGGCTTTTTGTCTAAAAATATCGTTACCAATCTTAAGTGAAGGTGGTACCCATCCATAAGCTGGGCTATAAATCTCATTCCACAACTTTCTCGATATCTCTTCTCTGTCTATTGCTGATGAAAAAGCCTTCCTTACTTTAATATTGCTAAATAGCTTATCCTTTTGATTAAAAAGCTCATAATTAATAGTTGGCTTTGGAGCCTTTATATTATCAAATTTTCCTGTCTTATTAAGCTTATCCTTCCACTGGCTCTTGGTAACCTTTGCTATATCTATAGATCCATTTGCTAGCTCATCAAGTGAATAATCTTCCGACTTAACAATCTGCATCGTAACCTTTTCCAGCTTCACAGATTTAGCATCCCAATAGTCCTCATTTTTTACTAATTCTACTTTATCATTGTGGTTCCATTCTTTTATTAAAAAAGGTCCACAAAAAACCATTGTATTAGTTTCTGATCCATATTTTTCTCCATTAATATCTACTATATCTTTCCGCTGTGGCTGCATTATATTTAAGCTTGTTAGATTCAAGAAATATGCATTAGGAGCTTCCAAGGTTATCTCTAACTTTTTCTCATCTAAAGCTTTTACTCCTACTGTGCTTGAAGATACTTTTTTCCCCTTGCCTCCCTCATTATAACTTTTAGCTCCTTTTATGGGATACAATAAGAATGCGTTTTCTGACTGAGTGTTAGGATCTAAGGTTCTTTTAATTCCGTATTCATAATCTTTAGCTGTAACCTTTTTTCCATCAGACCAGTAGTTGTCTCTTATATAAAACATCCACTTTAAACCATCTGAAGATATATCCCAACGCTCTGCTCCTGCAGGCTTAGTTTCATCTATACCATCTTTATTTTTTTCAACTCTTGTCAATGCTTCATTTACCTCTGCAAGAACCTGACAGGAAGATATGTCTACTGCCTTAGACTGGTCTAAAGTCTTTGGATCTTCATATAAAGCCATATTTAAATACTGGGATTTATCATTTTCAATAGAATTACTTTGTACACTACTGCTTCTACATCCAGATAAAGTTAAAGTCTCAAGCATAAAAAATATAATTATTATAGATATTCTTCTCTTTAATTTCACATAAATCTCTCCTTAAATTATGATTGATTCACTACGCAAGCAACTTACTAAAAATTCGAAAGCCAAATTATTACTAATATAACCATATTTGTATAAATTGCGAAATAACATCATATAATATTCTGATATTTTGTCCAAATTTTATTCACTAAATATAGAACTTTTTGCATTAATTATTTATAAACTATAATGTAGAGTAAAATATAAAATTTTTTAAATATTTAAGCTTTAGATTTTTTACCTTCAACTATTTAATAACTTAATAGTTGAAACCCAATATATATTCTAACCAGAGTTTTTTTATAGAATTATTCTACTTATACATATAGGTTTGCTTATTACTAATTTCACTGTATTTAGTAACATTATTAATTTAACAAATAAGTCTTGTATATGAGCTTTAGGTATCATGATCAAGGGGAACTCATGCGCAATATTCTGATTTTAGAATGAAGCCCACCTTTAATCCTTTCTATTTTGCATTAAACAAGCACTAATACCTATATAGATTAGGTAAATTTATTACTTATATATATTCACAAATAATGTATTAATAAAAAAGCTATATATTTTTGCTCTAAGCAGTTATATAATATAATCAAGTAAAATTTCAGGAGGGATTTAAATGAACTATAATGTAGCAGTGGTTGGATCCACTGGAATGGTAGGAAGAAAATTTATTGAAGTATTAGAAGAGAGAAACTTTCCAATAGATAAAATTTACTTCTTTGCTTCAGCAAGGTCTGCTGGTAAATCTTTAAAGTTTAAAAATAAAGATGAGATTATCGAAGAATTAAAGGAAGATAATATAAAGAATAAAAAAATAGATTTTGCACTATTTTCTGCAGGTGGAGATGTAAGTAAGGAATATGCTCCTATTTTCGCAAGATATGGAGCTACAGTTATAGATAACAGCAGTGCCTGGAGAATGGATCCTAATGTGCCTTTAGTTGTTCCAGAGGTAAATCCAGAGGACATTAAATGGAATAAAGGAATAATAGCTAATCCAAATTGTTCTACAATTCAAGCGGTAGTGGCATTAAAACCACTTCATGATAAATACGGTATAGATAGAATTATATATTCGACATATCAAGCCGTATCTGGCGCTGGTCTAGGAGGATATAATGATTTAGTAGAAGGTTATAAAGGAACTGCTCCAAAGAAATTTCCTTATCCTATAGCAGGAAACCTACTTCCTCATATAGATGTTTTTCTAGATAACGGATATACAAAAGAAGAAATAAAAATGGTTAATGAAACAAAAAAAATTCTTCATGATGATACTTTAAGAATTACAGCTACTACAGTTAGAGTTCCTGTAATATATGGTCATAGTGAAAGTATAAATGTAGAACTAAAAAATAGCTTTGAAATAGAGGACATATTCAAGCTATACAGTAATGCCGAAGGAATAATTCTGAAGGACGATGTTCAAAACCTAGTTTATCCTATGCCTGTAGACGCTGCCGGCCGTGATGAAGTTTTTGTTGGAAGAATTAGAAGAGACTTTAGTTTAGACAATGGTTTAAATTTATGGGTAGTTGCAGACAACATAAGAAAAGGTGCTGCTTCTAATGCAGTTCAAATTGCCGAGTATATAATTAAAGAAAGTAAATAATTTATAAAATTATTTATAAATAAAAATATTAAGAACGAGGTGTTTGTATGAGTTTATTTAAAGGTTCAGGTGTTGCTATCATTACCCCATTCAATGATCAAGGTGTAGATTTTAAAAAATTGGAAGAACTGCTTGAGTGGCACATTAAGTCTAGTACAGATGCTATAATAATATGCGGAACTACTGGTGAAGCTTCAACAATGTCAGAACAGGAAAGAAAAGAAACTATTAAATTCACAGTAGATGTAGTTAAAAAGAGAATTCCTGTAATAGCAGGTACAGGTACTAATAATACTGCTGCTTCAATAAATATGAGCAAATGGGCTGAAAGCATAGGGGTAGATGGACTTTTAGTAATAACTCCTTATTATAATAAAACTACACAAAAGGGACTTATAGAGCATTTTAAAGCTATAGCTACCAGTGTTAAAACTCCAATAATTATTTATAATGTTCCTGGAAGAACTGGCATGAACATTCTGCCAAAAACCTTAAAAGAATTATGTGCATTTGATAATATTATCGCTATTAAGGAAGCTAGTGGAAATATAAGTCAAATAGCTGAAATTAAAGCTTTATGCGGAGATAGACTTGATATATATTCAGGAAACGATGATCAAATAATTCCTATTCTATCCCTAGGTGGTGCAGGTGTTATATCTGTTCTTGCAAATATAATTCCTAAGGACGTTCATGATTTATGTGAATTATATCTTTCCGGCAAGGTTAAAGAAGGTTTAAAGGTTCAGTTAGATTCTTTAGCATTAACAAATGCATTGTTTATAGAAACAAACCCTATTCCTGTAAAAACCGCTATGAATTTAATGGGTATGGAGGTTGGACATTTAAGACTTCCATTATGCGACATGAGTGATGGAAACCTTGAAGTATTAAAGAAAGAAATGAAAAGTTACGGACTATTAAAGTAAATCAAAAAGGAGTTTTTCGAATGGTTAGAATTATATTAAGTGGATGTAATGGAAAAATGGGAAAAGTTATATCCGGTCTAGCAAATAATTTCTCCAACTTAAGTATAGTTGCTGGAATAGATAAAAATACTGACGGTTCTAGTTATCCTGTATTCTCCAGCATAGGCGAATGTACTGTAGATGCTGATGTAATCCTGGATTTTTCAAGACCAGATGCATTAGATTCTTTACTAAAGTACGCTAAAGAAAAAAATGTTGGAGTAGTTTTATGCACAACTGGATTTACCGATGAACAACTATCTCAAATTACTGAAGCATCTAAAGAAATACCAGTGTTTCGCTCAGCTAATATGTCCATTGGTATTAATGTAGTAAATAAGGTATTAAGAAGTATCAGTGCATTATTATATAATAACTTTGACATAGAAATAATAGAAAAACATCATAATCAAAAGGTTGATGCTCCAAGCGGAACAGCACTTCTTCTTGCGAATACAATAAAAGATTCTATTCCTGAAGAAACTCAGTTCACCTACGGAAGAGAAGGAATTGCTAAGAGAGAGCATAAAGAAATTGGAATACATGCTATAAGAGGCGGCAGCATAGTTGGTGACCACGACGTTATCTTTGCTGGCCAAGGCGAGGTTATCGAAATCAGCCACAAGGCTATTTCTAGAGAAGTATTTGCTGTAGGAGCTCTTAAGGCTTGTGAATTTATGTATGGAAAAGGAAAAGGCTTCTACTCCATGGATGATGTAGTTAAGTAATGAAAAAAGTGGGATTATACTCCCACTTTTTTTATCCAGCTTTCCATTCTATCTGCTGCTTCCTTTAACTGCTCCATGCTGTAAGCATAGGATATTCTCATGTAGCCTTCTCCACCTATTCCAAAGGCAGAACCTGGAACAGCTGCAACTCCTGCTTCCTTCAAAAGCCTTTCACAAAACTCTTCGCTTTCCATGTTAAATTTCTTTATAGATGGAAAGATATAAAAAGCCCCCATTGGTAAATTTGTTTCAAATCCCATACTTATAAGTCTTTCATATAAATAATCTCTTCTTCTAATAAACTGGCTCTTCATATAATCTACATCTTCCATACAGCTCTTAAGTCCCTCATAAGCTCCCCACTGAACTATTGACGGTGCACAGGATACATTGTATTGATGAACCTTCATTATGGCTTCCATAAGTTTATAATCAGCACATACATAACCTAATCTAAGTCCTGTCATAGAAAACATCTTAGAAAATCCACCTACTACTATTATCCTGTTTCTTATATCATCAAATTGTGCTATTGAGTAATAATTATCATCAAAACAAAGAGCACTATACATTTCATCGCTTATAATAATGATTTCATTATTCTTAAGAATTTTATATAACTTATCGTTATCCTCCTTCGATATGATGGCTCCTGTAGGATTAGATGGATAAGATACTACCATTACTTTAGGATTTTCGGTCTTTATTAAAGTTTCTAATTGTTCAAAATCAATAGAGAAGTCCTTGTTTAAATTATAGTTTAAGATTTGACCACCTAGTAATTTTACACAACTTTCATAAGCAGGATAGGCTGGTGTAGGTATTAAAACTTTATCATTAGGATTTAATAACGCTGTAAATACATCCATTAATCCTTCGCTTCCACCTATTGTAAGACAAATCTCATCTTGGTGGTAGTTTATATGTTGAGTTTTTAAATATGAAGATATTTCTTTTCTGAGCTCTACAATCCCTGCATTTGAGGTATATGTAGTTTTGTTATCCTCTATAGCATTAATCATAGCTTCCTTTATTTTAACAGGTACATTAAAGTCTGGCTGCCCTAGTGTTAGTGATATAGCATCTGGATACTTAGCAACCTTATTAAAAAACTTTCTTATTCCCGATATTTCTATACTTTGAACATTTCTTGAAACTACATTTTCAACGTTATCCATAATTTTTACGCACCCCTTCTAACATTACTGTTATCTCTTATATTACTATACCAAAAATTAATTATTATAATTATATAATTTTTCACTCTAAAGTGCTAGTATAAAGAAGAGGCTTGAACTTTAAAATTTCAAACCTCTTCTTTATATAATATATCACCCTAAACAAGTTTTTGGTTCATTATATCTAGCAAATTCAATTTTTCAATTCTTGCTCTTATTTCATTTTTGTCTATGGAATATAGTCCTATTTCTTTCATTCTCTTAAAGTATTCCGCTCCTGCAAAGGTATATCTATTTCTTCTGCCTTCCTTCGTCATCATCTTATAATTTGCAAAGGCTATTATATCACCTATAACTGTAGCTTTAGGGAGAACTAGAGGAGGCATTCCCAGGAAATGTCTTACTGCATTGTGTCCTGCCAAACTTCCTGTACAGATAGCTTCAGTATGGCCTACAAAAAGACCACTCTTCTCTCCGCCGCAGAAAAGGTTACTTATGCCCTTAACCTTCATATCGTCAGTTCTTGGAGCAACGGAAAGATATCTAATAGAATTTCCTTTTCCTCCTGCATAAGGGTCTATATACTTTGCATTTTCCAATCCCTTTATTTTTCTTAATTTATCAAGAGGGTAATAGGAAGTCATAAGCTTTACGTGTCCAGTATCAAGTAAAACTACATTTTCAGCAAATTCCTTTAAAGCATACTGCTGACATACCTTTGCCTTTAATTTATCCATATTTATATCTTCTGGTGGGACCTTTATAACTACAGAGCCCTTTTCATTTAATTCCTTTACTAAGTCCTCATCAAGACTTTCCTTACACAGTTTACAGGAACCGCTAAATGCTCCAAGTATATCATCATCTCTTTCTCCTTGAAGGTCATCTACACCAGCTCTCATACTTATACTAACTCTAGGTCCAAAGGATGGACATCTTAATACGCACATAGAACAGCCATTTCCGTATCTTAAGCAGTTCCCCATAGGTCCAGTGGAACCTGTAGCCTCTATAAATACATCTCCTTCTTGATAACTTCCATCTGCCAAATATAAACCCTTTATTATATCTCCCTCTCTTTGTATGTCTATTACTCTCGCTATCATATTTAGCTCAATGCCCATATCCTTTAAATATCTTCTAACTGCAGGTTCAATTTTATTTACATCATAAAGCCAAGCATGCTCATGACCTGGAAAATCTATATTTTTATGCCTTGTATTACTATCTGTAATGTTTATCAAATCTCCAGCTCCAAGTGCTATTAATTCTTCTGCAGCGGTATATCTTCCATTGTTTCTCATTATGCCTCCTACATTTCCAAGGCCTAATAACATATCCGTCTTCTCGTAAAGAGCTACTTGGGCTCCAGCTTTTTTAGCGGATATAGCTGCTGCACAACCAGCCCATCCACCACCAATAACTATAACCTTCATTTAATGTCCTCCTTAACCTCATTAATCTGTTAACTATATCTTGAAAAAATTATTTTCAACCTAAATCCTCCTGCTAAATAAGTCTTCTCTCTCTGAATACATGTTTTGGATCTACTTGTACCTTACATAGCTTTTTAACTACCCTATTTTTATATCTAGTACTGCAAGTACCACATACTCCCTCTCCACAACACATCTTAGAATTATTACAGCAGGAGAAGTTAACCCTATCTCCTATAAAGTCTAGCAGTTTATATATCAGTATATCCGGTCCATCGCAATGAATTAGATTCACATTCTCTACCTTTAGAATTTGTTCAATTAAATTTTTAAACTCTTCACTTAGCTCTCCATTCTCTATCATCTTACATTTCAAAATGTCTGAATTACACATCTGAAAATATTCTTTACCAAAAATATTTCTGAAAGGAGTTTTATCCACTATAGATATGACTTTATTTCCGTTTGAATACAGCTTCTTTAATACAGGCGCTGCTGGAGCAATGCCTATACCTCTTGCTACAACAATAGAAACGCCTTCCTTTGCCTTATATACATTTTTCAATCCTAAAATTCCATTCCAGAAAGGTCCCCTTATAAGTATTTTTTCATCTTCCTTAAGTTTGCATATGCTTTTTGTCTTTACTCCCCTTAGCTCTATTGCAACCTTCAAGATATTCTCTGACGTATCTGCCTCCATGATAGATATAGGTGTATCATAGTAGGTTGATGTTTGAGGATTTCTGATGAAAATTATACTTCCAGGATGAACTAAATCCTGTACTAGGCTGTGAGGTGCATTTATAGTAAATATATATAATTTATCTTTATAAACTTCCTTCTTCATTATCTTACACATATAACTTTTTCTACCGCTTTTTGCTTTTTCATTATTTAGTATATAGTCTTGATATATGCATACGCCTTTCCAATTAATACAATCACAAAAATTCTTCCCTGAAAGCTGTGAACAAAGTATACAGTCTCCAGTTTCAGCTAAGTGACAAGGACAATAGGCACTTCCCGCATCGATACAATCCTTAATTTCATAATCCATTTAACTACCTCCTAAAGCACTCTACTATTAGATTATTTTTCCTATCGCCATTTTGTTACTAAAAATTATACTTTACCTCTTTAATTCACAAAATATATTTATTATAATGTTATTAATAATCAAAAATGCTTAACTAAGGAGGTTCTACATATGAATTACAACTTAACCGATCCATATGAAATTGCAAGATACATAAAAGAAGCTAAAAAATCTACTCCTGTTAAGGTGTACCTTAAAGGTGACATCTCAGATTGTGATTTAGGAAATATAGAATGTTATAATAGTTCTAATTTCTACGTGCTTTTTGGAGAATCAGAAGAGGTTACTAAGTTTTTAGAGGATAACAAAAGTAAAATAGACCACTTCAGAGTTGAATATGACAGAAGAAACTCAGCTATTCCTCTTGTTGATGTAACAAAGATAGATGCTAGAATTGAACCTGGTGCTATCATTAGAGATAAAGTAAGCATAGGAAAAAATGCTGTTATAATGATGGGTGCTGTTGTAAACATAGGCGCTGAAATTGGAGAGGCAACTATGGTAGACATGAATGCAGTTGTTGGTGCTAGAGGTATATTAGGAAAAAGAGTTCACCTTGGTGCTGGTGCTGTAGTTGCTGGAGTTTTAGAACCACCAAGTAAGTCACCTTGTGAGATAGGAGACGATGTTTTAATAGGTGCAAATGCTGTTATTCTTGAAGGAGTAAAGATTGGTAAAGGATCTGTTGTAGCCGCTGGCTCCGTTGTAGTAGCAGATGTTCCCGAAGGAGTTGTAGTTGCCGGTGTTCCAGCTAAGATAATAAAAGAAGTAGATGATAAAACAAAGGATAAGACTCAAATACTTGACGATTTAAGAAAATAGTTATCATAAATAGGCAGTGAACCTTCACTGCCTATTACATTTACTATGATATCTGTTTATCCTCTAAATTTTCTTTTGTACTGCTGGTGGATTCCTCATTCATCATTATAGTAGTTTCCTCTAATTCATCAAAACCATCAAAACAGATATTTTCATCACCGTTATCAGATGAATCCCTACTAACTCTCTCCATCTTTGATATTGATACTTCATAGGCAATTTTCTTAATTACTTCAGTTTCTGAAATCTTTTTCTGATATTCTCTACTTTGCAACCTTCCCCATACTTTAATGTTATCACCAACTTTTAAGCTTTTGCAAAACCTTGAGTTTCTCCCCCATGCAATCGTTGGTATGTAGTCTGACTTATTATAAGCTCTATTTACCGCAAGGAGCATATCTGAGATTTCTCTTCCAAAAGGAGTTGTCCTATACACTGGCTCTTTGCATATGAAGCCATCCATGAAAATTTGATTAGGATTTTTACTTCTTTCTTCACATATACTTATATTACGAGCAAATACAGTCAATATTAGTCTATTAGCTCCATCTACAAACTTATTGTAAGACCTTAATTGGCCCTCTACAATAATCTGAGAGCCAATTTTAATATCCATTCCGCTAATTAGCCTTTCAGATACAGTAACAAACAGTGTATCTTTAGCGTCACTTAGTCTTGGAACCTCGATATTAAAGGTATAAAATCCTTCTCCATACATCTCATGACTAAACTGAAGTTCTGATACTATTTCTCCTTCAAGGTAAATCTTATTATTTAACATTAAATTATCCATCGTAACCCCTCTTTCCCTTAGTTTTTAAATTATCTTATCAACATATAATTATTCGAAAAATATAGAAAATATACTAACAAATATTTAAATTAAAATCCTTAGCTAAAGATAGTTAACTTTTTTCCTTTATTTAAACTACCTATATCTTTCCCTTCAATTAAACCTATTGTAATCCCAACCATAGCTGCGTATATTTCGTCATCACCATTAAAATTCATGGTAACAGGAAGTTCTTGTGGCTCGAGCCTTTCCAATGCATTATAATTAAGTTCCCTTTGTAAGCAGTATACAAAGCTATTATTATCCTCCATGCTAGAAACTGTAACTGTATTTTTACTTCCCAAACCATAAGTAATTAAGTTGCCATATATATTAACATTGTTATTTTTATAACCTATTGATTCCATATTAACAAAACAATAACCTCCGTTTATTAGAACATCTTTAATATTACTACTGGAGTTAAAGACTACATAATCATAGTACGTTTCATTTTTTACTGCATACTTGGTGAAAAATTTTACTTCTACATCTAACAGCTTGAGAACTTTCACTAAATATGAGTAAAAAGCTTTGTTACCACCTATAATCGCTATTGTTTTCATTCTTTGCCCTCCCGATAAAATAATTTGTTAAAACTATTTTAAACAGGATATAGTTTTTTATACCATATCATTTGTTATTCTATAATATCTCCTCCCTAAAGTTATATATTTCCATTATATACAAATTTCCTACTTGTTTCAATAATTCTTACAGTTGAAAGGCTATTAATTACAAAAATCTGTCATTAAATCCTTTATCTTTTTTGCTAATTGCTGATTTGCTTTCCACTATAATCTACTTTATAGTTATCTTTATAGATTAAATCACCAGTTTTAACGAATTGATATCCCTCACTTTGGAATTTTTCTATAATCCTAGGCAGATTTTCTGGTGTATATTTAGCATTATTATGAAATAGCAATATAGAACCAGGCTTTGTGTTTTTTATAACTCGGTTATATTCTATATCTGCACCCTGTTCCTTCCAATCTATGCTATCTACGTCCCATTGTATACAGTAATATCCTGCTTCCTCCACTGTTTTAACTACCAAATCATTATATGCCCCTTCTGGACATCTAAAAAGCTTAGTTCCTTCACCAGTTAGATTTCTTATTTTAGCGTCATTTATATGCATATCTTTAATAATGTTTTCCCTAGACAGCTTAGTCATATCTGGATGTTTATTAGAATGATTTCCTATTTCATGTCCCCTTTTATAAATTTCCTTTAATCTATCAGGGTATTGATCTACCCATCCACCTACAACAAAAAATGTAGCTTTAATATTATACTTGTCTAGTATGTCCAAAATTTTCTCTGTATTATCATTTCCCCAACTAACATCAATAGTTAATGAAATTTTCTTATCCTCTGTATCTACACAATAAATTGGCAGTTTTTTATCTAATCTTAATAATACGCTGGTATCACTTTGATTCATAAAAATAGCTGTTGTAGTTCCTAAGAAAAGTAATATAAGTACTAATAATATTTTTCTTTTTATTCTTAGTTCCAAGTTATTCCCCCCAAAATATTTATCCCTATAAACTTATATAGTATATTTTGGTGCTAAATATTACAGAAATTAAGTAAATTTATTATTAATATTTTGTAATTGTCCTACCCTTATTTCTATGAAAATGAAAATAAATAAAGCACTGTGCTATTTCAGTGCTTTATTTATTTTCATATATTTTATGTTATAATATACTCAAGAACTTATCATATAGGGAGGATATATAATGTTTGAGGATACCTTAGAATTAGCAGAGAATAAATTACTGCTTCTTTATATATTTGATAAAATTAAATTCCCCGTTTCAAATAACCAGATAACAGAAATCATCTTAGAAAATAACTTTATAAACTACTTCACTCTACAACAGTATTTAACTGAACTACTTTCATCTAAGTTTTTGAGATATACAAGTGAGTCAGGAAGTCATAGATTTTTAATAACTGAAAAGGGTGTAAAGGTTCTGTCTCTATTTAAAAACAGAATTTCTGATTCTAAAATCCAAATAGTAGACGACTATTTGAATAAGGAAATCGATAGCATAAAGAAGGAAGTTACTGTAACTGCCGACTATACTATTGAACAGAACAATAATTTTATTGTCAATCTAAAGGCCCTTGAGAATGACTCAATACTTATAGACATTAAAATTAATGTTGCCTCCAATAAACAAGCAAAAAATTTATGTGAAAAGTGGAAAAGTAATTCTTCAGAATTATACGGAAAAATCATGCACATGCTAATAGAAGACTAGTTTAATTCTTTATACTATCAAATCAAAATCATACCTGTAGGTTCTCCTCCTATAGGTATATATTTTTTATTCTCATCTTTAATATTTACTCTTATTAGTAGGTTATTATAGTTATCTCCTACATAAATATTTTCTCCAAATTTTATTATTCCTCTCGGCATTCCTCCAACAATTATATTCTTATCTTCCCTATAATGGTTTATATCAATAATACTTACGCTTCCATCTCCAAAATTTGATACAAAGCAGTAATTTTCATTGCTACACATATCTATTGGGGAATTTCCTGCTGTTATTCTATTTATAACTTTATAATTCTTTAGTGATACCACTGCTATACTTCCTCTAAAATCTGAGCCAATGTTACTCTCACATACTAAAGCATGATGTCCATCTACTGTGAAAAGTGCCTTAGTTGGGTATGCTCCTACTCTTATATGCTTTATACTTCCATTATTTTTACAATCGATTAATGTTATACTATCATCTTCCATATTCGTTACTAATAAAAGCTTTTTTTCTTTATTCAAGCATATACTATGTGGTAGATTTCCACATGGGATTTCCTCAACAACCCTATTTTCTAGTATGTCAAAGACCAGTAGGCTATTAAGGTCTCCGCATATTATATAAGCGTTGTTTTCAAAAACTACAACGTCATTACAGTGTAACCCTATATAATAGCTATTTTCTTCAGTTTCCTTTAATATATTTATAACTGATATGCTATTGCTATAATTATTAGCAACCAATATTTTATTATTATTTGCACATACTCCATGGGGACCTACCCTATTATTCATACTATTCGATTTTAGGTGAATTCTATTTTCTTCAACAAAGCTATCTAGGTTGACCTTTGAAATATAATCTGAAGAAGTATTACATACATACAAATGCCCCAACCTTATCACCCCCTTACAAATATAATATGAATATTTGTTAAAATGGGTAATAACAATTAGTAAAGATTTTTTAAATTAGTTTAAGAACTAAGCTGTATAATACCAGAAGCTTACCTATTTTACCTTTCTCTAAAATTTAGAATTATATTAATGACAAAGATTTATATTTTATATATAATATTCATGTTGACTTAAATAATTTTTACAGGGTAGGTGTTTTTATGTATATTTTTTCAACTAATGGTGTTTGTTCTAAAGAAATAAACTTCGATGTGGTAGACAATAAAATCTCTAATGTTAGATTTTTAGGAGGTTGTGAGGGAAACTTACAAGGTCTATCCCGACTTCTAGAAGGTATGGAAGTTGATGATGCTATTGAAAGATTAAAAGGCATAAGCTGCGGTGGAAAATCCACTTCTTGTCCAGATCAGTTCGCTGCTGCTCTTGAAAAACTTGTAAGCAATAAATAAAAATTTACTAATAAAAAAAGCTGCTCTATAAGGTATACACATCCTTAGAACAGCTTTTTCCCTTTTTATAGATTCTTTATTATTTTTCTCATATCCCCTATCATATATAGAGATCCGGAAATTAACAAAAGATCATCTTCTTCACAGTATGAAAGAGCTAGCTTATACGCATCTTCATAATTTTCTATTGCTTCACACTTAATATGGTAGTTTTCTACTGCCTTCTTAAGTTCATCGGCGCTTTCTGCCCTATAACTATTAGGTGTCACTGCAATAATTCTATCTGCTAGAGGAGCAATTGTGGCTATCATCTTGTCTACTTCCTTATCAGCTAATATTCCAAGTATTAAAATCATTTTATTATACTTAAAATACTGTTGTACATTTTCTCTTAGCTTGCTGATACCTTCTATATTATGGGCTCCGTCAATTACCACTAAAGGTTTCCTTTTCATAACCTCTAATCGGCCAATCCATTTAACTTCCCTCAGCGCACCAACAATATCTTTCTTATCAACGGTTATCTCTCTCTCCATTAGCTGCTCCACCACAGAAACTGCTACAGCACAGTTTAAAAGCTGATGTTTTCCTAAAAGAGATAAAGCTATATCATAATTATCCTTAGCCGTTGTAAGTTTAAAATTTTGAGTATATGTATCAGTATTCTTATCTACTTTCTCATTATTTTCTTGTAAATATTCAACAGAATTAGTTGATACTCTTACTAAATTACATCCTCTTTCTTCACAGATTTTTTCTATTACCTTTTCCGCCTCTGTTTCCTGAGGATACATTATTACAGGAACACCATCCTTTATTATCCCTGCCTTTTCCCATGCAATCTTTTCTAGAGTATCTCCAAGAATTTGCATATGATCATAACTTATTGAAGTAATTACCGTAGCTACTACTCCACCAGAGTTATCTTCTGAATAAGCCTCCATTACGTTAGTAGAGTCAAGTCTTCCCCCTAGTCCAACCTCTACTACTGCAAAGTCAACTTTATTTTTACTAAAGTAGTAAAACATAGTACAAGTAATTATTTCAAATTCTGTTGGATGTTCATAACCTAGCTCTATAACCTTATCCACTGCCTTTGAGACTTCTGTAACTGCTAAGCTTAAATCTTCCTTTGAAATATTTTCATTATTTATCTGAATCCTTTCCTCAAATACTTCGATAAAAGGTGAAGTGTACATTCCAACTTTATAGCCAGACTGCATTAATATCTTTGTAAGCATAGCAGTAGTAGAACCTTTTCCGTTAGTACCTGCTATATGTATAGTCTTTATCTTCTTATGAGGGTCTCCTAGAAGTTCTAATATCTTTTTTGTTCTCTCTAACCCAAAATTCATACCAAATTTAGCTGTATTCGTTATGTAATCAATGGCTTGTTCATAATTCATAAATCTCACATCCCCACTTTTTTCCTTTATTCTATCAAAAATTTAGTATTTAATCAATTTACTTTCTATTATATATATAGTTTAAATAACTTAATCTTACATATAAAAATATGCCCATATCCTCTGTATACTTAATTGTTATAAATATACAACTGATATGAGCATATCCTTACCTAGTCTATACTAACTTTAAAGCTAATTATAGTTATTTCAAGCTTTCTAGTCTTACTATAACTGCCTGAAGCATTTCTTTATATTTCTCACCTTTTGCCTTTTCTTCTTCAACAACTTCTTTAGGTGCTTTAGCTACAAACCTTTCATTTGCCAGCTTCTTCTCTACTCTGTCAATTTCCTTTTCTAGCTTTTCTTTTTCCTTATTTAATCTTTCTAGTTCTTTTTCTAAGTCTACTAAATCAAGTAATGGCATAAACATTTCTGCCCCTCTTGTAACTACTGAAACTACATTTTCTGGTGCAGCTTCTTTAGTATCTAGGAATTCTACTTCACTTGCTGAAGCAAGCTTCTGGAAGTATGTTTCTCCATTTTTAAATGCGTCTACAGCCTCATTTTCAGTTACAAAAGCTAATACTTTAGCCTTTCTTGAAGGAGGTACATTCATTTCTGTTCTTACATTTCTTAAGGACTTAATAGCTTCTATTACATAGTCCATATCTTTTTCTGCTTTTTCATCCTTTAAACTTTCGTTATACTCAGGCCACTTTGATATAGCTATAGATTCGTAATCTGTGTATAAGTGAGTATATATTTCTTCTGTTATAAATGGCATTATAGGATGTAGTAGTTGTAAGCTTGTAGTTAAAACCTTATTTAATACGTTAAAGGCAACACCTTTAGCTTCCTCATCCTCACCATACATAACTGGCTTAACTAATTCAATATACCAGTCACAGAATTCACCCCAGATAAAGTCATAAACCTTTTGTGATGCTATTCCTAACTCAAATTTTTCTATGTTATCTGTTACTTCTTTTACAAGAGTATTCATTCTTGATAAAATCCATCTATCTGCACCGCTGTAGTTCTTACAGTCTTTGTATTTGTTCATTATTTCTTCATCTAAATTCATAAGAACAAATCTTGATGCATTCCATATCTTATTTGCAAAGTTTCTAGCAGCTTCAACTCTTTCTGGATAGTACCTTATGTCATTTCCAGGAGCATTTCCAGTTATAAGTGCAAATCTTAATGCATCTGCTCCATATTGCTCTATTACATCTAGTGGATCAACACCATTTCCTAAGGACTTTGACATCTTTCTTCCTTCTGAGTCTCTTACTATACCGTGGATTAATACATTTTCAAATGGTATATCATCTAAACAATATAGACCTGAGAATATCATTCTTGCAACCCAGAAGAAAATTATATCATAACCAGTAACTAATGTACTGTTAGGATAGAAGTATTTAAGGTCTGGTGTTTTCTCTGGCCATCCAAGAGTAGAGAAAGGCCACAATGCTGAACTGAACCATGTATCTAATACATCCTTATCCTGCTCTAATTTATCACTGCTGCACTTACTGCAGTTAGTTGGTACATCAACAGAAACTATAACCTCTCCACAGTCCTTACAGTACCAAACTGGAATTCTGTGTCCCCACCATAACTGTCTTGAAATACACCAATCTTGAATATTTTCCATCCAGTTAAAGTAAGTTTTTTCAAATCTCTCTGGTACAAACTTAACCTTTTTACTTCTTACAACTTCTAAAGCTGGTTCTGCAAGAGGCTGCATTTTAACAAACCATTGCTTTGAGATTATTGGTTCTATAGTTGTGTTACATCTATCGTGACAGCCTACATTGTGAACGTGGTCTTTAGTTTTTACTAAGAAACCTTGCTCTTCTAAATCCTTAACTATAAGTTTTCTAGCCTCATATCTGTCTAGTCCATCATACTTAGTTCCTGGGAAGTTCATTCTTCCATCTTCATGCATAACGTTAAGTTCTGGTAAGTTATGTCTCTTTCCTACTAGGTAATCGTTAGGGTCATGTGCTGGAGTTATTTTAACTGCTCCTGTTCCGAATTCCACATCAACATAGTCATCTGCTACTATTGGAATTTCTCTATTAACTAGCGGAAGCATTATAGTTTTTCCAACTAAATGTGCATATCTTTCATCACTAGGGTTAACAGCAACAGCTGTATCTCCAAGCATTGTCTCTGGTCTAGTAGTTGCTATTTCTAAGTGTTCATCAGTTCCTACTACTGGATATTTAATATGCCAGAAATGACCAGCCTGCTCACTGTACTCAATTTCTGCATCTGATAAAGCAGTTTGACATTTTGGACACCAGTTTATTATTCTGTTTCCTTGGTAGATTAATCCGTCATTATAGAGTCTTACAAAGAATTCTCTTACTGCTCTATTTGCCTTCTCTTCCATAGTAAAACATTCTCTTGTTGAATCTACAGAACAACCTAACTGTTTTACCTGATCCATTATTCTGCCTCTGTATTCATCAGCCCAATCCCAAACTTTTTCTAGGAAGGCTTCTCTTCCCATTTCCTTCTTCTTAAGACCTTGCTTTAAAAGTTCATTTTCAACCTTAACTTCTGTAGCAATACTTGCATGATCCTGTCCTGGAAGCCATAATGTACTGTATCCTTGCATTCTCTTTGTTCTTATAATCACATCTTGGATAGTATCATCTAACGCATGACCTAGATGAAGCTTTCCAGTAATATTTGGTGGAGGTAATACTATTGTATATGGAGTTTTATTTTCATCCACTTCTGGAGTAAAGTAACCTTTCTCCTCCCAATTCTTATAAATTCTGCTCTCAAATTCTTTTGGACTGTAGGTAGTAGCCATTTCTCTTTTTTCTGACATGTTTATTCCTCCTTAATTTATATATTCTTGTATCTTGCCATTATATATTCATCAGTATATTTGCCATTTCTAATAGCAGCATACTTTCTTGTTCCCTCAATTTCGAATCCAAAACTCTTATAAAGGTTTATAGCCTTTTCATTGTCTGTAAACACACCTAATTCTACTCTTACCAGCATAAGCCAGTTGTCAGCTAAATTAAGAATGCTATTCATTAAGGCTTTGCCTACTCCTTGACTTTGATACTCCTTGTGTACCATAATTCCAATAGATGCTGTGTGCCTTGTTCTAGGGTTTCTATTTATATTAAGTCCTACAACCCCTACCACCTTTTTAATATTATTGTCATTTATCTCAGCTACAAGCAGATGATCATGTTCACTCAAACTGTTTATGAATGCTTCAGACTGTGAAACTCTTTCACTGATTATTCCTAGAATATTTTCTCTTACCCCATCCATTACTCTTATTTCATTTATACCTTTAGCATCTTTTGAGTCTACTGGTCTTATATTAACGTTCATTTAAAAGCCCCCTTTTTAAATAACCCATGAAAATAAAAAAAGCCTTCATCCTATAAAAGGACGAAGACCCGCGTTACCACCTTTTTTCCTGCAAAAATACAGGCTCTTAATACAATTAACGGTTAAGAAAACCGTCTTTACCTACTAAAACCTTCAGCAAAGAAGCTCCAAAGCTACCTTCAAAGTGATCCGTATAGAAAATCTCTCAGCTAATAGACTTTCCTCTCTTAATACTTTACTACTTCTACTCCTCTTTTTCACAGCCATTTTATATCAATATTTAACTATTAAATATTATTATAACGTTAATTATTCAACTGTCAAGACATTTTTATACTAATACCCTTATGGTATATTTCAATAATACTGGTAATAATAAATTAAGGTTCAAATTGATACTTATAAAATTACTATACATTAGGTTGAACTAAGTATTTTTAAAATTGCGGAGGGGAAAAATGGCTGAGAACATTCAAAATTCATCTGATTTAAAGCAAACTGTTGGTTATTATTTATATGATTGTTTAAAAAGAGAAGGCATCACAGAAATCCTTGGAGTTCCAGGAGATTATAATTTTTCGCTTCTAGATATTCTAGAAAAGTATGAAGGCATAAATTTTATCAACTGCCATAATGAATTAAATGCTGGCTATGCAGCGGATGCCTACGGAAGGGTTAAGGAAATAGGTGCCTTAATAACTACTTTCGGAGTAGGTGAATTAAGTGCTTGCAATGCTATTGCAGGCTCCTATTCCGAGAATGTGCCTGTTATTCATATAGTTGGAGGCCCTAAAACAAAGGTTCAGCAGCAGCATAAACCAATGCATCATACCCTATTAAATGGAGACTTTGATGTCTTTAGAAAAGTTTATGCTAACTTGACAGAGTATACAGCAACAATAACTGCTGAAAATGCAGTCTTTGAAATTAATACAGCTATTCAAAAGGCAAAGGAAACAAAGAAGCCCGTATATCTGCTTATTCCAGATGATGTTGCCACCCAGACTATAATGAGCAGGGATATTAGCCTAGAAAAGAAGCAAACAGATCAAAGTTCCTTGCAAGCTGCATTGCAGCATATAGATAAAATGATAGAAAAAGCACAAAGCCCAGTTCTTCTTTCTGGTGTTTATGTGTCAAGATATAGTCTTCAGGCACAAGTTCAGCAGTTAGTAGATAAAGTTAACCTTCCTGTAGCTACTATGATGATGGGTAAAGGTTCCTTTGACGAAAGTCATAAAAATTTTATTGGCTTATATGCTGGAGACCTTGGAAGCAAGGAAATTCAAAACACAGTAGAAGCTTCTGACTGTATTTTAGCTATTGGTACTATTTGGTCCGATCACAATACTGGTGCTTTTACTGCAAAGTTAAATCCTTTAAATATCATAGAAATTCAACCTTATAGTGTGAAGGTTGGCATGTCAGTATATGAAAATATATTAATACAGGATATGTTAAAGGAGCTTTTGACAAAGATTAATAAAAGAGTTGACTATGTTAAAACTGCAGCTTCTTTCTACAGTGATGACAATATATCCTTAGATGAGGATGTTTCTTCAAAGTATTATTATTCAAGATTTCAAAAAATGCTTAAAGAAGGTGACATACTTATTGCAGATACTGGCACTTTAGGCTTTGGAATAGCCCAGTTAAGACTGCCAAAAGGCGCAACTTATATATCCCAGAGCGGATGGGGCAGTATAGGTTATGGAACCCCTGCAGCCTTTGGTACCTGTTTAGCAGCAAAAAATAGACGTGTAATCCTCTTTGTGGGGGATGGCTCTAATCAAATGACAGTTCAAGAAATCAGCTCTATGCTGCATAATAACTGTAAGCCTATTATATTCTTGATTAACAACAAAGAATATACCATAGAAAAATATCTTAACGTAGCTGAGAAAAATACCCATTACAATGATTTACCTTCATGGGACTACTCAAAGCTCACAACAGCCTTTGGAGGAGACTCTTTTACAGCAAAGGTTTATACAAATAGAGAACTTGATGAAGCAATAAAAAAGGCAGAAGTTCAGTGTAATGAAAGATTATGTCTAATTGAAATATTTGCTCCTCAGATGGATGCTCCACCTATAGTGCATAAAATGACAAAGGTACTGCAGCAAATGCAAAAATAGAATAGCCTATGCTTAAGAATTTAAAAATGTATATAAAAAAACAGGAATTTGGATAACATTAAACAAACATAGAAACTTGAATTCAATACTAATCTCTCCCTTTATAGTAAATTTGTTTATAAGTTCAAATTTACTATAAAGGGGAGGTTGTCTATATATTTAATATTTTAAATCTACAGGACATTTTCCGTAGGTTTTGCCTGCTTCCATAAACATTTCAACCTTTTCTATTGGTGTATGCATTGGAATTTGACATCCTGTACTTAAAATATAGCCTTTTTTAGAATCATGTCCCTTTCTAATACATTCCTTAACTGACCTAAAAATATCTTCTTTACTTCCTGAGTATACTGCCTCTACCGGTGGCACATTTCCAGTAATAACTACTCTGTCACCCATTATCTCTTTGGCTTCTTCTAAATCCTCTGCATTATCAATACTGAAATTAGAAACACCTGCATTTACGACATCTTCCCAAATGCCCCTACTCTTTCCGCAAATATGTATACCAGGAGCACTTCCTGTTTTTTCTTTTATCTTATTAATATTTTTCTTAAGAGCAGGTAATGAAAATTCTCTAAACTGTTTTGGACTTATAAGACTATTAGATGAAACTGGGTCTGCAAATCCAATAGACACTCCTAATTTAGCTACTTCCTCTATATACCTATTGTTAGATTCTGCTACTATCTCCATCAAGGTATGAACTCTTTCAGGATATTTGACCATCCACTTTAACAAATTTTCTGTTCCTACCACTGAAGCCGCAACACTAAAAGGTCCTGACATAGCAGCACCAACATCTACTTCATCCATAAGAGCATCCCTGGTAAGTCTTATTGCCTCA
Organism: Clostridium tanneri; assembly: GCF_033659955.1. Lineage (NCBI taxonomy): Bacteria > Bacillati > Bacillota > Clostridia > Eubacteriales > Clostridiaceae > Clostridium > Clostridium tanneri. The sequence goes on along the minus strand of NZ_JARUJP010000008.1, from coordinate 93,979 downwards.
ATTAAAGTTGGCAAATTCCCATCTTTTAAGGGATTTACAACTTTAAGAGACTCTATCTCATCTACAGATTTAATGGCTGGTTCTATTAAATAGGAAACGCCATAATCAGGATAACCTACCTTTGCCCCCATAGCCTCAGCAACTCCTCTAAGACTAGTAGATATACTTACGCCATCATGACGGAGTCTTTTAAATAAAGCTATTTCCAAATTTGCCATAAGCTCTGCTGAATGATAATACTCCCTAGCTGTTACCCCAATAAAAGGCACCATAGTAACCCCCATATCAGGTACACATAATATTCTATCGATTTCTTCGCCTCTAGAAAAGGCCTCCATTCTTTCTTTCGGTGTCATTTCTTCTCTAATCAATTGTAAACATCCCCTCTTCTACTTTCATATTTGAAATTCTAACATTAGTAACAGTAGAATTTCTATAACCATATTAAATTCAAATAATTTAGGCCTCTTCTATAAAATTTTAATATAGTGTTTTTTTTAAAAGTAACTACCTGCTATAGAAATTCCCCTGTATTATTTAGAAAAACATTAACACAATTACTCTTCTTTTCATAATATAAACTAATCAAAATTTCTCTGGAGGTATTTTATGAAAAGAAGCAGATTTTTGCCTTTATCAATTCTTTCAATTCTAATCTTCATTACTACAATTTTTGCTGGCTGCGGACAGAAAAAAGAAGACAAGACTATGGTAACAGTTAAATTAAATGAGGTTACCCGTTCAGTATTTTATGCTCCTATGTATGCTGCAATAAGTCAGGGCTTCTTTAAAGAGGAAGGAATAAATATTGAGCTAACTACTGGTCAAGGTGCTGATAAGACCATGCAGCAAGTATTAAGTAAAAGCGTAGATATCGGTTTTTGTGGTCCTGAACAGGTAATCTACATCTACAATCAACAAAAAGAAGACTATCCTATTCTCTTTGCACAGTTAACTCAGAAGGATGGTTCTTTCTTAGTTTCACGAACAGATGAAAAAGACTTTAAATGGGAATCCTTAAAAGGAAAAAATGTAGTTGGAGGAAGACCTGGCGGCGTACCTGAAATGGCTCTTGAATATGTACTTAAGAATCATGGACTTCAACCAGGAAAAGATTTAAATGTTATTACCAATATAGCCTTTGCTGCTACCACCGGAGCATTTAAAGGTGGTACTGGAGATTATGCAGCTTTATTCGAGCCAAATGCAAGTATGCTTAAGAAAGATAATGCTGGATACGTTGTAGCTTCTGTAGGAAAGGAAGCTGGTAACATTCCTTATACTTGTTTCTTCTCTACAAAGTCCTATATGGAAAAAAATCCAGAAACTATAGAAAAGTTCACTAGGGCTATCTACAAAGGCCAGCTTTGGGTTCAAAAGCATAGCGATGAAGAAGTAGCTAAATCAATAAAATCCTTCTTCCCTGGTACTGATGAAGATATTCTTGTAGCTGTTACTAAAAACTATAGAGCTATTGATGCCTTTGCAACAACACCTATATTAAAGGAAGAAAACTTAAGTAAGCTTATGGATATAATTCAATCTTATAAATCAGAGTTAATTCCTCAAAGGCCACCTTTCGATAAGATTGTAAACAATACATTTGGTGAAAAAGTAATAAAAGATATTAAATAAAATAATTTGTAAAAAACGTATCAATTCCAATGGGAAGTTCTGATTCTAGAATCAAATATTATTTACATCGAAATCCAACACTAGGAACCAAGCATATCCTTTATGCTTGGTTCCTTCATTTTTTGAGAGGGCTATTAAATAGTCTAATATTTAAATTTTTTATGGGATTTATTCTATCTTACCTCTTTTAAAATCTTTCAATATTCTTATATAATGGTTTGCTTCTCTAACTACATGATCACCTAAAAGTGGATACGCAATAGACTTAATCTTACATTGTACTAGTCCTTCTGTACCTTGTTTTTTAAAATCTCTAATATCTATTGCATTCTTAAGGCTTCTGTTAGTTACTTCTGGTAGCAGTGCCATGTCTTGAGACAGACTCCTAGCCTCTTGAGTAAGCTCATCAAACTTTTTCCCAAAGTTATTTGCAGTATCAAACAATTTTTCCTCAGTAGGATCTAAAAGTCCTCTGATAAACTTAGAGTGTTCAGCCATAATCCTGTTCCAGAAGGTCTCCTGATATGCGGCTTCTCTTGCTATGTTAAACTCTTCCCTTCTCTGAAGCATGGTAAGCATTCTTAGGTAAAATTTAGCCTCTCTTAGAATATGGTCAAGAAGTAGTGGATAGTTTGTTGTAAACATCCTGCAGCATAAAACATTCTGAAGTATATTACTTTTGAAACTTGCGATTTGCTGTGCCGCTCTTATAGCCCTATTGTTTAGATTTTCTACCATTCTTACAGTATTCATAGAAATCTGTCCTGGACTACTCATAGCAAGAGATGCTTCCATTCTCGTTATGTTCGGATTAATTTTAATATTAGTATAGAATTGAGTTTCTCTTTCTGCATCTAAAGTTAGGTCAGTTACTAATTCACCAGAGTTTGCAACTTCAGGACTGATTATACCCTCAGACATTCTAATAGTTTCTACAAGAAGCTGGCTGAATATATTTTTTAGTGCCTCTGACTGTTCAATGTACTGTTGATCTCTTGTAGTAAATGCTGCCTCTAAAAATATAGAGTGTTCTTTAGCAATTCTCATAAAGAATAGGTTTAACTCCAGGGATTGTCTTACAAATTCGCTATTTGATAACATATTAGACCTCCATATATTTACTCATCATAACATAATATGAGTAATAGAATTGCTTTACTACTATATAGTAAAATAATTAGCATTCTTCTTAGCAGCCCTTTCATGTCATTTTTTAAATTATAGTACCAGTTTACAATAAAATATAGCGTTAAAAGAACCAAGCATAAATAGTACGCTTGGTTCTTTTAACGCTATATTACACAGCTATGTTAACTTCATTATCAACATCATTGTCATTTTCATTAATATCCATCAGTTTGCCCTTCTTATTGCGAATTACGCTAACGGAGTATAAAACCAATCCTATAGGAAGCCAGAATAAAGTATATTTAAGTCCACTATTTATATAAGGAAGTATAACCTCCCATCCTACTCCTTTTAGATTTAAATACTTCAATGGTATTGCAACATGTATAAATGGCCATAAAGCTCTAACAACCTGTGAAAATCTACCTGGCATCATATATTCAGGATATGTAACCCCACAGGTCATAATCATAACCAAGTTAGACATAAGATAAAATTGAAAAAAGTAAACATTATTATTAATAAAGGATGAAAATACTAATCCTACAGCTGTAAGATTAATAAAAAACAAACTCATCAATACAATATATATCACTATGTCCCCCCGAAGAGGAAGCCTATACATTTTTCCAATAATACCTAATGCAGTAAAGCTCGATATAATAGATACAATAGAAATCAATAATATTCTTCCTAAAATATTAAAAATGTTTTCTATACCTTCTTTTGACCGTAATTTAATAGAAGAAAAAATCTTTTTCTTTTCTATTAGAAGCGGTATTATAAATTGCGTTAAAAAAACCATTTGTATTGAAAATGGTACAACAGTATAAGCTAAATTTCTAATGTAACTAGATTGAGGATCATAGAGTGTACGTTCCACATATGAAAAAGTCCCAAGAGTACTTTTCGCTATGTAGGGCAACAGATTATTTCCTTGTAAAACATTTAGTTGTATACCTGCGCTTAGCGTACCTAGAACTGCACTGCTATATCCTAATGCATTACCTCCAATAATCATATTAGTTCCATCTACTAATATAAGTGCATTAGGTGCTTTCTTTAAGCTTAAATTTTTACTAAAATCTTCAGGTATTATAATGCCTCCATTTACTTGCTTTTTCTTAATTGCATTTTCTAGTTCAGCCTGAGAATCTGTGTAATAGTTAACCTTTAGCCCAGGGTGATTTTTAAGTTGTTGAACAATGCTTCTTGACAAGGACGAATTGTCAAGATCTACAACTCCGAAAGGAATATTTTCTACGAAAACCTTACTATAAACAAAGCTTACAAGAAGTATTCCGATTATAGGAGTCATAATAAAGCTAATAACATTATTTTTCTCTTCCTTTAGCAACTTTAGTAACTTCATATTTCTACCACCTCACTGTATTCTGGCTTTTCAGCTTTTTTACGTCTAGGTAATCTTTGAAGCATAAATATTAAAAATGTAATGCCCCACATAATAATTACAAATTTAGAAAGCCAGTAAATACTAGGTAAAACATCTTGTATGTTGCCCCCTATAAGTGATAAATCTCTCATAGGTATAGCAAAGTATGTAAACGGAATATACTTTGCTATAGTTGAAAAAACATTGGGCATAGCTATTAATGGGTATGTATAACCTGAAAGCATAAGCGTTGTTCCTATTATGCCGCAGGAGGACGTTGCTGCTAATTTATCCCCTTTTTTAAGCAAATTCATGAGTATTCCAAAGTTTGTCATACCAATACTGAAAAGTATAGTTAATATAACCGCTGCAATAATAGAGCCTCGATAAGGAAAAGCAAAATATTTATATTGAATCCCAATAGTTAGCGAAATAGAAACCGCTCCTACTAAAGCACAAAGGATTCCTTTAAAAAAGAGGCGTATATAATTCTCCTTTTCCATTATCATAACACCTACTAAAGCAATTCCCATTTGAGCAATGACTAATAAAACTCCCTGCAGCATGAAATTAGGCATATTTTTTGCAGGATTCCCTATAAATCTTGAAGTATATGTCATCGGAATAATATTTTCTTTAACTACGTTTGGTTTTAGACCAAGTTTTCCTTCGCCTATGCTAATTAAATATCCTGTTTTTATAGTACTTAAAACTTCTGAAATTTTTCCTTTTGCAGAACTAGCTAATGAAGATTGTGCTCCATCATAAAAGGTCATAATTTTAGGAGACTTGCCATTTAATAAGTCTCTTGAAAAACCCTCAGGTATAAGTATTCCTGCTGCTACTCTTCCCTCATCTATTAACCTTTTAATATCATCATCATTATTACTGTATGCTATAACATTAAAGGTTTCATTTGTTCTTATTTGCTCTACAAGGTTTTGAGTTGTTGAAGAGTTATCATGATTTACAATGATAGTTGGAACACGACTAACCTGATGGGCACTAAATTCGTACCCCAGAATGAAGCTGGACATAGTAGGTATTACTAAAAGCATAATTATAGGGATCAATATATGCTTAAATCCTGCCAACTTTCTGAAAACATAAAATATCTTTTCTTTCATAACAAGTACCTCTTTACTTTCCAAAGTCAACAAAAGCTGTCATTCCCGCACGAAGAGGTACATCTAAGTTATCAAATTGAATTTTAACCCCATAGGATAATATGTCAAATTCCCCGTTATCATTTGTTGCTCTTTTAACTGCAAAGTCAGCATTTTTGTTAATTCTAGCAACCTTACCAGTAAATTTCTTGTCCTTATAGCCAGGAATTTTTATAGAAACCTTTTGATCCAATTTAACTTTTGAAATATCAGTTTCTCTTACGTTGCACATTATTGAAGGGTCATTAGTATTTGTGATAACAATCAGCGGCATTCCTGAGGACACAAGATCACCGGATTTCACGTTAAGCTCAGTGATTACCCCATCTGCCGGAGCTGTAATTGTAGTATTTTTCATGTTAACATTAAGCTCCTCTAATGCAGCTTGAGCCTGTTTAAGTTGTCCTTCTACAGCATTAACTGCTGCACTTGCCTGTTCTACCTGTGCCTGTAGTCTTGCTATAGCCTCAGGTCTTGTCCCTTTTTTAAGTAACTCATATTTATTTTTTGCAATTTCAAATTGAGACTGAGCATTATCTAGAACTTCCTTAGCTGCATATCCTGAGTCGAATAACTGTTTTGTTCTATTGTAATTCGTTTCAGCAAGATCACAAGTTATTTTAGCTTGGTTAATTTCTTCCTCTCTTGAGCCATTTTGCGCCTCCTGGAGCTGAGAATCCACAACATTTCTAGCAGCTTGTGATGCACTGAGCTGTGCAGTTACAGTTTCTATTTGAGCTTGTATCTGAGATTTTCTTGCTGCCAAAGAATCGCTATTTACTGATACTAAAACTTGACCTTTTTTAACAGTATCACCTTCTTTTACAAATACTGTTTCAATTTGGCCTCCGGTTTGAGAATTCACATTGTTACTTTCCATTGATACATTTGATTGGACCGTCAAAGTCTTATTATCATTATTTATTATTTTATCTCCTGTTAACTTTGTACATGAAGTAAAAAAAATTGCCATGATTACTAATGATAATAATGCAGTAACTTTTCTAATTTTCATAAAAAACCTCCTAAACAAAATAATAGTTTTAAAACTTTTTTTGATTAAGGATAAGATTTCCTATAAAATTAAATGAGAGATTATATTAATTTAGAGAAATTTTATTGTTCTAAAGTAATTTAGTCTGTAACTTAATGATAGATATGTTGATTGTGAAAAAATTTGATAAACCTGTAATTACTAAAATGAATATCTTTTGGAATTAGAGCGACAATACAAAATTATATATAATATTGAAATATTGTCAATATAAATATTGAACTTTTTTATTAAGAATTTTATAAATAGAGAAGTAAAAACAATTTAAACCATTATAGTTGCAAAGGAAACTAATATCTGCTATACTCAAATTAGTTTCCTTTGCAACCAACTTAAAGGAGATGTTGATATGAAAAATGAATCCTTTGGAAAATACATAGGTGCGATTAATAGAAGATCTCAAAGTTTGATAAACAAAAAACTCGAAGGAATTGAAATTGGAAGTGGACAGTATGAATTTTTTTACCTTATATCACAAAATCAAGGGATAAGTCAAAAGGAATTAAGTGAGAGATTAGAAATAGGCAAAGCTACAACTGCAAAAGCAGTTAAGGTTCTTATGAAGAATGGATATGTAAGAAGAGAAAAAGATTTAGAGGATAAAAGATTTTATAAACTGTATCTTACAGAAGAAGGTACAAAAATTGCTCATTTGGTCACCCCAGCTCTCGAAGAAATAATGGCAATTTACTCAAGTGGTTTTACAGATGAGGAAAGTGTTTATGTATTAAAGGTATTGAAAAAAATACTTAATAATGTTTATAATGCCACAAAAGACATGGATTTGGACTAAATAAAAGAGCTTATTGATATACTTCTACAATGAAAAAAACTACAATAAAGTTTTTGGAATTTTCCAAACTTTACTGTAGCCTTTTTTTATTAAATAACAAAACCTTATTTCATATTTTCTCGCCCTAATGTAACTATATTCCATACACTTGAGACATTATGGATTTTATATCTACCTATTTTTTTATCTTTTCTGCTGCAATTTGCTCTCTAGCTTCTCTATCCAATCTTGCAGCTTCACTTTCCATAGCTTTAAATGCCACTGAAAGCATAAGTTTTATTCTATTAAGTTGATTAACTTCACTAGCTCCTGGATCATAGTCTATAGCTGCTATATTAGCTCCTGGATATCTTCTTCTAAGCTCTTTTATCATTCCTTTGCCAGTTACATGATTAGGCAGGCAGGCAAAGGGCTGCATACATATAATATTTTTAGCACCACTTTCTATTAGTTCAACCATTTCTGCAGTTAGGAACCATCCTTCTCCTGTCTGGTTGCCTAGGGATACTATAGGTGATGCTCCTTCTGCTAATCTTTCTATATCCACTGGAGGATCAAATCTATGACTATTTAATAGTGCAGCTCTCATATATCTTCTATAGAACTCGATAACTTTAATAACGGCTCCTCGAATAGCCTTACTTACTCTGTCTCCTGATAAATATTCATATTTAAATTTAGCATCATAAGCGCAGTATAGGAAAAAATCCATCAAATCTGGTACTACCGCTTCAGCACCTTCTTTTTCAATTATATCAACTATATTGTTATTGGCTGTTGGGTGGAATTTAACAAGTATTTCTCCTACTACTCCAACCCTTGGCTTTTCTATATTATTAATTTCTAGAGTATCAAAATCTTCTACTATAGAGTAAACATTTTCTTTAAACTGCTTGTGATTTCCGTTTCTCACATTTTCCTTGCATTTTTCAATCCATTTTTCATATAAAACATTTGCAGATCCTGAAATTTTTTCATATGGTCTTATTTTGTAAAGTACTTTCATAAATAAGTCCCCATATAAAATACCTATGATTGCTTTATTTAAAAGACTAGGCGTGATTTTAAATCCAGGATTCTTTTCCATACCTACAAGATTTAAGGATATTACCGGAACTTGAGGCATGCCTGCATCTTTTAATGCCTTCCTTAAAAAGCCTATATAATTTGTTGCTCTGCAGCCACCTCCAGTTTGACTTATCATAACTGAAATATTATTTAAATCATATTTATTAGATTTAAGTGCCTCAATTAATTGTCCAACCACAATTATTGACGGATAACAGGCATCATTATTTACATATTTCAATCCTTCATCTACAGCTTTTTTATCTACTGAAGGAAGCACTTCTAAATTATACCCACAGGCTTTAAAGGCCTCTTCTAAAAATTGAAAATGTATTGGTGACATCTGAGGGCATAAAATAGTGTGATTTTTTTTCATTTCCTTTGTAAAAGGAACTCTTTCATCAAGTAAAGTAATCTTATGTGGTTTAAATTCTCTGGCATCTCTTTCTTCTAAAGCTGCCTTTAAGGATCGTATTCTTATTTTTACAGCACCTAGATTACTTCCCTCGTCTATTTTTAATACTGTAAATATTTTTTCGTAACTATTTAGTATTTCCTGTACTTGATCTGTAGTTACTGCATCCAAACCACAACCAAAAGAATTTAATTGTATTATATCTAAATTCTCCTGAGTAGCTACAAAGCTTGCAGCAGCATATAATCTTGAGTGATATACCCATTGGTCTACAACCCTTAGAGGTCTTTCTATTTCCCCAAAATATGCTACAGAGTCCTCTGTAAGCACTGCCATTCCATAGGAACTGATTATATCAGGAATACCATGGTTAATTTCTGGATCTATGTGGTATGGTCTTCCTGCAAGTACTATTCCTCTTTTTCCCGTTTCATTAAGATACTCTAAAACCTCTTTACCCTTTTGTCTTATATCTTCTTTTACAACTCTATCTTCCTCGTAAGCCTTCCTAACAGCTTCAGCGATTTCACTTTTTGGTATATTAAACTCTCTTAGTTCGTCAAATAATCTTTTTATCAGTCTATTTTTGTTATCTAAAGGCAAAAATGGACTCATAAATTTTATATTTTCTTCCTTTAGAATGTCCATATTATTTTTTATTACCTCAGGGTAAGAAGTAACCATAGGACAGTTGTAATTATTATCTGCCTCTACCTGTTCTTTTTGTTCATAAGGAATACATGGATAGAATATAAACTTTACCCCTTTCTTAACTAAGCTTACTATATGCCCATGTACTATCTTCGCAGGGTAACAGGCTGACTCGGAAGGTATAGTTTCAATTCCAAGTTCATATACTTGTTTAGATGACCTTGGAGACAACTCTACTCTAAATCCTAATTGGGTAAAAAAAGTAAACCAGAAAGGGTAATTCTCATACATGTTAAGTACCCTTGGTATTCCTACTTGGCCTCTTTTAGCATCCTCCTTTTTAAGAGGAGTATACTTAAAGATTCTCCTATATTTATAATCATATAAATTAGGTATATCTACATCAGCTTTTTCTAACCCGGTTCCCCTTTCGCATCTATTTCCTGAAATAAAGGCTCTTCCATCAGAAAATGTATTTATAGTAAGAAGACAATTGTTAGCACACTTTCCGCATCTCTTCATATCTACTTCTGTAGTAAACTTATCCAACTCATCAGAACTTAACAGTGTGCTTTTATATCCCTCTAAATACCTCTCTCTAGCAATTAATCCGGCACCGAAAGCCCCCATGATACCTGCTATATCCGGCCTTATTACCTCTCTTTCTGATATAAGTTCAAAAGCCCTTAAAACAGAATCATTATAAAAAGTTCCGCCTTGTACAATTATCTTGCCTCCAAGTTCTTTAGGGTTTCTTATCTTTATAACCTTAAAGAGAGCATTTTTAATTACTGAATAGGAAAGACCTGCGGATATATCTCCTACAGTAGCTCCTTCCTTTTGTGCTTGTTTAACCTTGGAATTCATAAAAACTGTACATCTAGATCCTAAATCTACAGGGTTTTTTGAGCTTATTGCTGTTTCCGCAAATTCCCTAACATTCATTTTTAATGAGTGAGCAAAGGTTTCTATAAAAGACCCACAACCTGAAGAGCAAGCCTCATTCAACATGATACTATCAATAACACCTTCTTTAATCTTTAGGCATTTCATATCCTGTCCACCAATATCTAAGATAAAATCTACTCCTGGCCTAAAAAACTCTGCTGCCTTGTAATGAGCTACCGTTTCAACTTCCCCTATATCCACTAAAAGCCCAGATTTTATAAGCCCCTCTCCATACCCGGTAACTGCTGAGTTAACTATTTTTGCTTTTGAGGTTAATCTGCCATATAAGTCCTTTAATATATTTATTGCAGACTTTAACGGACTCCCTTCATTACTTCCGTAAAAAGAATAGAGAAGATTTCCCACCTCATCTACAAGTGCTGCCTTTGTAGTTGTAGACCCTGCATCTATTCCTAAAAAACAATTTCCTTCAAAATCTTCTAAGCGTTTTTTGTTAACAGCATATTTACTATGACGTTTTCTAAACTCTGCTAACTCCTCTTCGTCTTTAAAAAGAGGTCTTAAGGACTGTACTTCCCCAGTGGTAACAAGTTCTAGTTTAGGTAGCCTTTCTACCAAGGCACTAGAAGAGATAGTAGATTCTTTTTTTGAAGCTAGTGCTGCTCCCATAGCCACAAATAACTGAGAATTCCTAGGAAATATCACTTGCTTCTCTGTTAGTTTTAAAGTTTCAATAAATCTCTTTCTAAGCTCAGATAAAAAATAAAGAGGCCCCCCTAGAAAAGCTACATTACCCTTTATTGATTTGCCACAAGCAAGTCCACCAATTGTTTGATTTACTACTGCCTGAAATATTGATGCTGCTATATCTTCTTTGGCCGCCCCTTCATTTAATAAAGGTTGAATATCAGTTTTAGCAAAAACTCCACACCTTGCAGCAATAGGGTAAATCACCTTATACCCCTTTGCCAGATCATTTAAACCCTGAGCATCTGTTTGCAGAAGAGATGACATTTGATCAATAAATGCCCCAGTTCCTCCAGCACAGGTTCCATTCATCCTTTGATCTATTCCATCGTCAAAAAAGGTTATCTTGGCATCCTCACCACCAAGTTCTATTGCAACATCAGTAATTGGAATAAATCTTTCTATGGTATTTGTGCATGCTATTACCTCCTGTATAAATGGTATATCCAACCATTTAGATACAGATAGCCCACCTGAACCTGTAGCCATTATCGTGATATTCGCATCTTTAATATGCTTATAGGCTTCTTTTATAACGCTGATTATAGTGCTTCTTATATCAGAAAAATGTCTTTGATAACTGCTATATACTATACTATCTTTATTGTCTGACACAATGATTTTTACTGTAGTTGACCCAATATCAAGTCCTATATGAAATAACTTTCTCATAAATCTTATCACCTTTTTACAAATTAATAAAAACAGTTCGATTGAAAGTATAAACCTATCACAACATTATATTAATCCTGAGACCATTTGTTAAATGTCTTGTTTACTATTAAATATATAATTTTTAGTGAAAAAAATAACCATACCTTTTAAATATACGGTTATTATGTAAGCCTATAGATTTAATTAACTTTTAATTAAGATTCAACTAACTTTTTATTAATTTTTATTTAAATCTATATGCTTTCTCCTATTAGGACCTGTTAAAATTACCCTGTATATTAATATTATAACATATATCTGCCTTTGTCTATTTCAAATTTTTGGTTATACACTGTACAATTATAAATTAGCAATATATCCTCCTAATTCATATAATGAACTAGAATATTTTTAAATAAAATTTGATAGGGGATGATCTTTTGAACAAGGTATCAATTAATAATATTCATATGAACTATCACTCCTTGAAAACTTGGACTAAGGCATTAAATAATATATCCTTTGACGTAAAAGAAGGAGAATTTTTAACTATTGTTGGTCCTTCTGGTTGTGGGAAATCAACGCTTCTAAATATAATTGCTGGTCTTTTAAAACCATCTTTTGGTGAAATCCATGTTGATAATGAAAAACTATCCTCTGTTTCAACAAAAATGGGTTATATGTTCCAAAGAGATCAATTATTTGAATGGCTCACTGTGTGGGACAATATAGTTTTAGGGCTTAAAATTCAGCATAAATCTATAAAGGATTACAAAGAAAATTTAGACACACTTCTTAAAGACTATGGTCTGTGGGATTTTAAGTCTCATTATCCTGATGAACTTTCTGGTGGAATGCGTCAGAAAGTGGCTTTGATAAGAACCCTTGCACTGAATCCAGAAGTACTATTGTTAGATGAACCTTTCTCCGCTTTAGACTATCAGACTAGACTTAATATAAGTGATGAAATATTTAAGATAATAAAAAAAGAGGGTAAAACTGCCATAATGGTTACCCATGATATTTCAGAGGCAATAGCAATGTCAAATAGAATAATTGTCTTATCTAAGAGACCTGCAGAAATACGAAAAATTTTTGACATCCAGTTTGCAAATAATCACGATTCGCCATTAAAGTGTAGAGAAGAACCTGAATTTAGAGTTTACTTTAATGACATATGGAAGGAGTTGAATACTTAATGAAAGATGAAATTAGAGAACATGATTTATATATTCAAGGAGTAACTAAAAGAAAAAGAAAGATTATAGCAACAAGATTTATAATACTAATACTATTCTTTGCACTTTGGGAAATCGCTGGAGACCTTAGATGGGTAGATCCTTTCCTCACCAGTACTCCATCAAGAATGTGGAAGGCTCTCATTAAGTTATATGCTGAAGGAGCTTTATTCAAGCACATTTGGATAACTTGCTGGGAAACTATAGTTGGCTTTGTACTTGGAACTATTCTAGGAACTATAATTGCCATTATCTTATGGTGGTCTGACTTTGTTTCTCAAGTTCTAGATCCATATATTGTTGTCCTTAACGCTCTTCCAAAAGTAGCTCTAGCCCCTATTATTATATTCTGGGTTGGCAACGGTGCTGCAGCTATAATTTTGGTAGCTCTATTAATTTCTATAGTAGTAACAATTCTAACTGTGTTAACCGGATTTAAGGAAGTAGATATAGATAAAATAAAGCTTCTTCAAACCTTTGGGGCTTCCAAATTACAAATTTTAAATCATCTTATACTTCCAGCTTCTATCCCTACTCTAGTTTCAGCATTAAAGATAAACGTAGGTCTCTCTTGGGTCGGAGTTATAATGGGAGAATTCTTGGTAGCAAAGGATGGTCTAGGCTTCCTAATAATCTTTGGAGGTCAAATTTCTCAATTGGACACAGTTATGCTTAGTATAATAATACTAGCTATCCTAGCTTATATAATGTATGAAGCTGTAGAATTTATTGAAAAACGGGTAAGAGTAAAAGCTCAACATTAAATTAAGTATATAACCTAGATAATATATCTTTGTAAACTTACTCTCTTAGCTCATTTATTCATATTAGCTATATAGAAACAGATTACTACTTGTTGAATAAAAATCCAAAATGTGGTTAATATCTTAATATTAAATCTTATATTTTATAAGATTTTCACGGAAATCTAACAGAAGAATATAAGACACTCAAGGAGGATTTAAATGAGCTATTTTCAGAAGGCTAATGATTACTATAATACTAAAGATTATAAAAAAGCTATAGATATGTATGAAAAAGCTATTAAATATAAGGATAATGAAGCTTCTTCCTTTTATAATTCTGCTGTATGTTTTATTAAGCTTAAAGAGTATAAAAAAGCCATTCCTCTGCTAAAGTCAGCTATTAACTTAAAAATGGATAGTAAATATTTTTTTAATCTTGCATACTGCTATACTATGTTAAAGGATAACAGAAAAGCTTTGGTATACTTTAATACAGCCTGGTGCTTGGATAATAACGACAGTGATTGTGAGAAAGCTATAAACATCATATTAAAAAACTACTTGCTAAAGTCAAATTAGAAATAAGCATGAAGACTCCCATCTTCATGCTTATTTTTTTACCATTCTCCTGCTATTTGTGCACCTTTATGATCTAATTCAAATCTCTTACTGTTAAAATAATTTCCTCCTTTATAGAAGGTAGTATCTACGTTAATCCACTTATCCTCCTCTGGTATATAAACCTGATTCCAGGCATGGCTTACCCAACTTACTCCATTAAAACCTTCACCTGTTATAAGTCTTACCTTTATACCATTGGCTCTGCACATGGCAACATATAAACAAGAATAATCAAAACAAATCCCTTTTCTAGAGTTAAAAGCAGATATTGCACCGGATTCAACATCAAAATCATTATTTAAAACTTTATTGGCCTTGTCATGATCATAAGATATATTGCTACCTACCCAGTTATATAGTGCTCTAGCTTTGATTTTAGTGTTACCATCTTCTTGTACAACACTTCTGGCAAGCTTATCTACTTGACTATTAGATTTTACCCCCTGATCCAAGGTAACTCCATTATAATAAACTATAGTCCTTCCTTTGCTTATAGCTTTACCTGGAGATGTTTCCTTAGAATCATTTTCCCTAACCACTATCTTGAATGAATTATTAATTATGTCTGGCAGCTGTCTAGCTATATTGGAATTGGTAACAGGTATAACTACCTCTTTGCAAATACGACTGTATATCTTTGAGTTCTCTAAATATTTATTTAATCTGCCATTTGTACTAAACATAGATACTACGTTTAGTACAAATGTTACTATAAGTATATAGCATATAGCCTTAGGAACTCCGAAAAATAGCCCTGTTATTCTTTTAAAAAGACTATTTTTTGAGCTTAGATATCTTTCTATGCTATCTAAAATAGGGTAGAAAGTTAAATAGTTAATTAATTCAAAAACAAGCTTTATTATCTTATAGCATATTAATACCATTAACGGTATTATTAAAGCGTAAACAATAAAACTGTTACTTTCTATATATTGAAGTATGTCTGTCGGTATTCTGTTATATATTTCTTTATATATGCCATAATCATGGGTTATAAAAATTCTTTTCCCACAATAGACACCTAAAAAAATAGATACTATAAAAGATATATTCCTATTTACTTCATCAATGTCCCCTTTTAAATCCTGTGAGGAGAACTTAAATAGAAATCCCCTTAATAGAGGATATGAAAATATTAAAACTAACATTAGCGTTACAGGATTAATATTAGTATTTATAGTTATCACCTCTTAAATTTAATAGCGATATTTTATTTAAAGATCTTGATAAGTCAAAATGTCTTTAAGCACTGTTTTTATACTTTCCCATGAATATCCTCTACGTAATAGATAATCACTTAGTTTCTTATAGATCTTTTTATGGTCACTTTCTGATTTTGTTATTATTCTATATCTTTTTTCTGCTAGTTCTCTTATTGAGCTTAATCCATCGTTTTCCTTTAACCTCTCCGATTCATCTTGCTCTTGGAAGTCTTCCCTTACTATCTTTTTTACTACCTTTTGAATCACTTCTAAATTATATCCATTTCTAGACAAATAATCCCATACCTTTTTATAAAGTTTCTTGTAGTTAGTTTCGCTTTTAATGAGTATTTTGTACTTCTTCTCAGCTAGTTTTAAGGCTGCCTCTTCTTCCAAATCTTTATCAAAATCACTCAACGCTTCATTTATTAACTTTTCACTAATTCCTTTCTTTACAAGTTCATACTTTATTCTATTCCTCCCATAGGAATGACTCTTATCATTTACATACATCTTTATAAACTTTTCATCATCAATAAACTTATATTCTTTTAAAAAGTTCATAGCTCGTTTTACTATCTTCTCCTCATAGCCCTTTTCTATAAGCTTGTCATATACTTGCTGCTCTGTTTTATAAGCCCTCTCTACGCTCTTAAGTGCACTATTTTTACACTTTAAGTAGTTATCTTCATCTATTATTTCTTGAAGGTATTCCATATCAGCAATTTTTCCTTTTGAAAGGTTATGAGCATAAATAAGCTCTGCACTACAGGCAAAGGAAAATTCATCGTTTATATAAACATTTACTCTTTCCTTATCTCTCTTTTGTAGTTCAATTTTTGTAATGACTTTTTTATTCATACTTATAATCTCCATTTATTATTCATTTTTAAGTATGTGTATTGTAGGATCCTTAAACACTAATTTAGCTACATTATATATGTCTTCTTTTTTAATCTTTTCTATATCTTCCATGTCCACTGAAAACTTATATATATTCTCATCATCTATGATCTGATGCAATACATAGTTACCTATATCTGTAGCGTCCTCTAGGGTAAATGCAACTGCCGTTCTCAAAACCTTTTTCATAAGTGCTATGGTGCTATCATCAAAAACTATTTCTTCTTTTTTTATTCTTTGAATGCAATCATCAATAGTATTTAAGGTCTCATCGATATTTTCTTCGCTTACTGCTGTGTAAATATATAAGGTTTTAACCTGATTAGTTAAATCTAAATCAGTATAAACATCGTAGGCAAGTCCTCTTTCTTCTCGAAGCTCTCTAAATAATATAGAATTAGCGCTCTCGCCAAATTTGTGATTCAGTATCCTAAGAGCTAACTCCTCTTCCTTACTTACGTTATGAAAAGTAAAAAGATATATTATGGTACTTTGCTCTATGTCCTTTTTATAAGAAATTCTCTTACAAGGTATATTATTTTCAACAATTACTTGCTGTCTCTTAAATTCCTTACATTCCCAATCTTTAAAATACTTTAAAACAATATCTAATACCTCTTCATGGTCAAAGGAAGACACTACAGATATATAACAATTGTTTGGAGCGTAGTTTTCATGATAAAACTTCATAAGTTTTTCCTTATTAAACCTTCTTACTGTCTTTTCATCTCCTATAGTTTCATATCTTAAAGGGCTTTTATTGAAAGCTATTTCATTTATTCTCTTAAAGCTGTAGTCTTCCACATCATCTCTGCTTGTTCTAATCTCCGCTAGTATGACATCTCTCTCCTTCTCAATTTCCTCCTCAGGAAATATAGAATTTATAAGCATGTCTGACAACAGTTCCAATGACTTTTTAAGTTCTTCATTTAAAGCTGTTATACTATATACTGTAGATGTGTTATCAGTATAAGCATTATACTCTCCTCCTAAAGCCTCAAGCTCTTCGTTAAGTTTTTCATTAGTTCTATTTTTAGTTCCCTTGAAAAGCATATGCTCAATAAAATGAGAAATTCCTTTTGAATTTATATCTTCATAAATAGACCCAATTTTTATACCTGCATGTATAGCTGCTAATTGAGTATCCTTCTTTATAGTAACTAATTTTATTCCATTAGGCAGAACCTTCTGTCTAGCATCAAACATATAATTATCTCCTTCAAAATGTATTATAAAAATCTATATTAATGTTATTTGAGAACTTTTCAAATCACTTACCTTATAGATAGTATATCATTATTATAATTTATATCATTAAAAATAAAAAGATATCTAAAGCTTACAATAAATCTCAAAAATTTCTTAAAGATTTTTAAATAAAATTTGCTAATATATACATACTATGTTATGATAGAATTTGTTTTTGTATTATAAAAAAGAAAGAGGAATTTTAATGGAAAATATAAAATTTAATGAATTACAGCTTCATACTAAAGTACTACAGGCTATAGATGCTATGGGATTCGAAGAACCTTCCCAAATTCAAGCTGAAGCGATTCCAGTAGTGCTAGAAGGTCATGATATGATAGGTCAGGCTCAAACTGGTACGGGAAAAACTTTAGCCTTTGGTGCTCCAGTAGTAAGTGGAATAGAAAAAGATAATAAAACATCAGCTTTAGTTCTTACTCCAACTCGTGAATTAGCAATTCAAGTAAATGACGAATTATCACGTATTGCAA
The DNA here is from genome assembly GCF_033659955.1 of Clostridium tanneri. NCBI lineage: Bacteria > Bacillati > Bacillota > Clostridia > Eubacteriales > Clostridiaceae > Clostridium > Clostridium tanneri. The sequence continues at coordinate 75,917 of NZ_JARUJP010000008.1, read as the reverse complement.
AGTTTAAAAGGCTTCAACTTCTTCCTGTCTACGGCGGTCAACCAATTGAAAGACAAATTAAAGCCTTAAGAAGAGGTGTAGAAATAGTTGTAGGAACACCTGGCAGAATATTAGATCATATCAAAAGAAACACCATAGATTTATCAGAAATAAAATTTTTAATACTTGATGAGGCAGATGAAATGCTTAACATGGGTTTCATAGATGATATAGAAGAAATTATCAAGGCTTCAAATAGTGAAAGACAGACCTTACTTTTCTCAGCTACTATGCCAGATCAGATAAAGAGATTAGCTTCTAAATATATGAAAAAAGATGTAAAGCATATTAAAATAGTAAAAAGTGCTTTAACTGTTGAAAAAATAAAACAACATTATTATGAAGTAAAAGCTAAAGACAGATTTGAATCTCTTTGCAGAATCTTAGATGTAGATGAACCTTCCAGTGCCATAGTCTTCTGTAAAACAAAAAAAGGTGTAGATGAGTTAGTTGAATCTATGCAATCAAGAGGATATAATGTTGAAGGTATGCATGGAGATATGAACCAAAATCAAAGACTTAACACTCTTAGAAAATTCAAAGAAGGTACTTTAGACTATTTAGTAGCTACAGATGTTGCCGCAAGAGGTATTGATGTAGATGATGTATCTCACGTAATAAACTATGAACTGCCTCAAGATATAGAATCCTATGTTCATAGAATAGGAAGAACTGGAAGAGCAAATAAGGAAGGTACTGCTTATTCTCTTGTTACTCCTAGAGAGTATATGTTCTTAAAACAAATAGAAAAAGCTACTAAGAGCAAGATAAAGAGAAAAGAAATACCAACTGTTGATGAAATTTTTGAAACAAAGTATAAAAATATAATAAAAAATATTAAGCAAACTCTAGAAGAAGATGACTACAAGAATTTTATTCCAGTAGCAACTGAGCTAGATGAGGAGTATAATTTAGTTGATGTAGCTGCAGCTCTTATGAAGATGATGTTTGAAAAAGAACTCAGCTTTGACTATAGCGAGAATGCTTTAGCATCTACTAATGGTAATGTTAGACTATTCTTATCTGTAGGTAGAATAGATAGAATTTCACCTAAGACTTTATTACAATTCATGAGAACCAATTCCGGTTTAGATGTTGGAGAAATAGGTGATATAGATATATTCGATAAATTTACATTCATGGACGTTCCTGAAAAATTTGTAACTCCTATTATAGATAAGGTTAGTGGAAAGAGATTCCAAGGAAGAAAATTAAATATCGAAGTAGCAAAAAGTAAAAAATAAATAATTATGATGAAGTATTCTCAATTCAAACACTAAATATAAATCAATTCAAACTTACAAAAGGCATACAGACTACGGTCTGCATGCCTTTTGTAATAATGTTAATAAATATTTCCCCTATAAACCTCATAGTCTATATTTTTAAATATGTTATCTAATTCCTCTAAACTAGCAACGTATTTAATGTCAATACTATCTTTAGTTATGTCTTCATATAACTTATTAAATCTCTCTAAATGAGTATTAACTCTTTTTACTGCATACTCTACAGTTGTATTATTTTTAATAATAAATGGCCAGTCAGATGATTCCGCTAACATCAATTCTCTGGCAGCCTGGTTAAGTGCTCTTCTTTGAGTGTCCGTAGGACTAGAATAAGTATTGGCAAGTCTTATCATTGCCTCTGCACATTTGTGGAGTTCCCTATATATCCAGTGATTAGATGGATTTATCCATACAGAAAAATCTCCATTCTCTCCCCAACTGGAGGGATTGGGACTGCTGCACTGTACTATTGGATATTTATCTAGATACTGTGATGGAGTTATTAGGCTATAGTTAGTCCAATTTTCTGAAGACCTTCTTATGAAATTGTCTATGAAATCTGGTCCCTCAAACCACCAATGTCCAAAAAGCTCTGTATCATAAGGACATGTTATTGTTGGAGGCTGCTCCATATGTTTACTAATATAGTCAATTTGGTTATGTCTGCTGGATGCAAAATGATCTGCATGCTCTTTAACTTTAATTAAAGCATTCTCCCTATTGTAGTATTCCTTATCATCGGTTTTTCCAGTAATCTTATAATACTTTATGCCAGTATCTAGTCTTATACCACTCTTGTTTATATATGGCTTAATATATTCATTTGGTAGTTCATACCCTATGTCCCTATAAAATTCTCTATAGTTAAAGTCACCTGGATACCCTGTAAAATTACTCCACACTTGATAAGAAGATTCCATGTCCCTTGCAAAAGCACAAATTCCATTAGGGGTAGAAATTGGTGCATGTGTTCCATACTTAGGTTTAGGAGATCCATTAAGTACTGCTTTGTTTTCCGATATGAAATACTGTATTCCAAATTCCTTAAGTATAGAGTCTAAAGAATAACTATATGCACATTCTGGTAACCATATCCCTTTAGGAGCATGCCCTATACAATCTATGTAGGATTGCACACCTGTAGCTATCTGTGCTTTAACCGTTTCTTGATTAATTGTCAACAATGGTAATAATCCGTGGGTAGCGGCACAAGTTATTATTTCTAGATACCCTAATTTATCAAACTTTTTAAATGCATTCATTAAATTATAATCATATTGTTTATATATAGTTAGTAATTTATTAAACCTATCATTATAAAATAAAGACAATCTATTTAGTTCACTATTACTATTAGTTCTGACTATCTCTTTTTCTGAGAGTTCTATAGATTTATTTAGATATTCTAAATACCTCCTCTGAAGATATTCATCTTGCAGCATGCTCATAAGAGTCGGAGTTATAGACATAGTAATTTGAAATTTAATATTGTCTTTTATTAAGTTATCATATACATCTATTAAAGGTATATAACACTCACTGATAGCTTCAAAAAGCCACCTTTCTTCCATGGCATCATCTATTTCTGGATGCCTTACAAAAGGCATATGACTGTGAAGCACTATTGAAACATATCCTTTAACCATATTTTACCCCCATATCATTATACAATTTGTCTATATTTTCTCAAAGAACATATACTATTTGTTTCCTGAAGAATTTAATTTATACTTTTTCATCATTTCATCAAAGTAATCATCGAAGAAACTATTCTTGTAGTGCCTCTCTCCTATTATTATTTCAGGATAGTAGAAGTGTTTTTTTTTATATTTGAAAATGGATAAGGTTTAGGTTCCTTATGTTCAATATGATCTATTTTATCTTCTTCATATCTTGGAAGAGCTACTTCTGAATTAAAGTTAACCTTTTGAGAAAGATCAACGAAATATACAGAGGTATCTGCAGATTCTAAATCTCTAGGAGTTGTGACAGTATTAGATACTGCGAAAGCTGCAAAAGTATTGTCTGGAAGCACCCTCCCCATCTTTATAAATATATCCAAATCACCTTTGTCCATATCTATATACCAATTGTTTGCAAAGGCATCTATAAAAATTGTTTTTATTTCTCTAGGAATACCATTTTCCACAGAATAAACTTTAAGAACAGGTTTAGAATTTTTCCATGAATTCTCTCCATATCTATCTTCAAATTCTTTTACAGTCATAGGTGAAACGTTAAAATAACAAAATATCTTCTTTGAGCTTTGAACCATTAAAATCAACTTAGATTTCTCGTTAACTACCATAAACTCCCCCCAAAAACATAATAAACATATTATAACTTAAAATACAATATATGTCACTTGGTTGGTATAAAACTTTTATATAACACTTTCCAACCTTCTTTGGTATAATATATTTGATTAAAAAACTAGGGAAAGGAAGAAAACAAATGACAAAAATAAACTTTAAGGGTAGTGCTATGTTAAATCCTGTACCTGCCGTACTTATAACTTCTAAAAACAGTGAAGGCAAAGTAAATGTTTTTACTGTAGGCTGGGTTGGAACTGCCTGTACAAGACCTCCTATGGTGACAGTGGCTATAAGACCAGAAAGGTTGTCCTATGCTTATATTAAAGAACTTGGTGAATTCGTAATAAATCTCCCTTCAAAAGACCTAGTTAAAACTGTTGATTTTTGTGGAGTTAGATCTGGTAAGAATATAGACAAAATTAAGGAATGTGATTTAACATTGGAGGATAGTGAAAAGGTTCAGGTTCCTGGTATAAAGGAATGTCCTGTAACAATAGAATGCAGGGTTAAAAATATAACTCCACTAGGAAGTCATGATCTTTTCCTGGCGGAGGTATTAGCAGTTAATGTAGAAGATACCTTAATCGATGACAACGGTAAAATTCGCCTGGAAAAAGCAGATTTAATAGCTTATTCTCATGGAGAGTATTTTTCATTACCTTCTAAACCTTTAGGCAAGTTCGGTTACTCTGTTCAAAAAAGAAAAAAAAGCAAGAGCAAGTTGAAAAAATAATCCTGTAACATGTCCCTCCTACATAGACTTATGTTAGGAGGGATATTTTATGTCAACTTTTAAAAAGCTATTGTTCACCTTAATGTTTATACTAATTATTGAGATTATTTTAATATACATAAGATATAAAATAGCTTGAATAACCTCTTGTGCTATAACAGAAACAACAGTAACATTTCGTAATCTCTTGAATAATATAAAATTATCAATGTTTGGAGGTATAATAATGTTATGTAACCAATGTTATCGCTGCCCCTTCTCTATGCATCGTCTATGCGGTGAATACTGTGCCTTCGGCTATCCACAACATAATTACCCTTTAAAAAATCAATTTAGGAACACTACGGAAGATCTATATGATGATTTATACGATGATCTACCCTATATTCCTGAAGAAATATTACCAGAAGATGAGCTAGATTATATTGAAGAAGAATATTACTTAGATGGAGTTCGAGCTCCACAGGGAGAAATAAATAGAATATTAGGTTTATTAGCTGCCAGGCAGCCTAATGTCTTTAACGAGCTAAACAGGTATGGTATAGACCGAAGAACCTCAACCTTCTTATTTAGGCTAGTTATAGGTTATGTATTGGATAATGAAGCAAATTTGACAGGAACTCAGAATCAAAAAGTAGATGCCCTTTTAACAGACTTCGAGAGAAGATATAGAACAGTTCTAGCAACTTATATTGCTAGAGGGGTACCTCGCAATAGTTTAAATAATATTTTAAGAACTGTTATAAGATTTGCGTTAAATAACCTAAGACCAGGTCCTCGTCCTACACCTAGACCAACCCCTAGACCAACTCCAACAGATGGTTGGAGCAGATGGGAAAATCTTGGTGGCAAATTAACTTCTGGTCCTGGCGCTGCCTCCTGGCAGGCTAATAGATTGGATGTATTTGTTAGAGGAACTGACAATGCTTTATATCATAAGTGGTGGGATGGCTCAAGATGGAGTGATTTCGAAAACCTTGGCGGCGTTTTAACCTCATCACCAGATGCTGTATCCTGGGGAAGAAATAGAATAGATGTATTTGCCAGAGGAACTGATAACGCAATGTGGCACATTTGGTGGGATGGTTCAAGGTGGAGCCAATGGGAAAGCCTAGGCGGTGTTCTAACTTCTGCTCCGGCTGTAGCATCTTGGGCTTCTAATAGGCTAGACACCTTTGTCAGAGGAACTGACAATCAACTATACCACAAATGGTGGGACGGTTCTAAGTGGAGCAACTGGGAAGCATTAGGTGGAGTCCTAACATCTGCTCCGGCAGCAGTATCTTGGGGACCTAATCGTATAGATGTATTTGCTCGTGGTCAAAATAATGCAATGTGGCATATTTGGTGGGATGGTTCAAGATGGAGCAACTGGGAAGATCTTGGCGGCAACTTAACTTCTGATCCAGCGGCCTCTTCTAGAGGAGCTAATACAATAGACTGTTTTGCTAGAGGCAGAAACAATCAATTGATATACAAGAGTTGGAACGGAACCAGGTGGAGCAATTGGGAAAACCTTGGTGGAAATCTAAACTCAGAACCTGCTTCAGTTTCTTGGTCATCTAACCGTATAGATGTATTTGCCCGTGGACAAAATGATCAATTAATTCATAGTTGGCGAACTTTTAGGTAGTACTCACTAACAACAAGTAATTAGCCTTTATTTTATAAAATAATATGAAGCCTATAGAGTTTAATATATACTATAGGCTTCTGAGTATTACAGCTATATTTTTATAGGCTTACTAAAATATAGCTATTTAAAATTACTTACATATTAGCTTAAAGTATTAATTTGGCATAAACTGTCTATAATTAATTTATATAATAATAAATTACTACTTAAAACTAGCCTGCTAAAAGATACAACTTTTAGCTATTTTATTGTGTTATTTGCTTAGTAATATTATAATTATGTAGTAGCGAAAAATGACATATACTATAAAAGTTTAAAATATAAGATTGTAGGTGGTTTTTATGAAAAATGTAATGTTAACAGAAGCTGGCAAGAAAAAACTAGAAGAAGAGTTAGAATACTTAAAAACAGTTAAAAGGGTAGAAATTAAAACTGCTTTAAAACATGCTCGTGCTCAAGGTGACTTAAGTGAGAATGCCGATTATTCTGCTGCTAAGGATGATCAGTCCATGAATGAAACTAGAATAATGGAGTTAGAAGAGCAGTTAAAAAATGCAGTTATAATAGAGGACTCAGAGGAAGCAGATGTCTTTGGTATAAACAAAACTGCAGTAGTTAAGTTTTATGATATAGATGATGAAGAAGAAGTTACATTAGTAAGTTCTGTTGAAGCAGACGCTAAAAACATGAAAATAAGCATCGAGTCTCCTTTAGGAAGTACGCTATATAAATTAAAGGTAGGTCAAAAGAGAACAGTAGCTTCACCAGACGGAGAGTACGATGTAGAAGTTATAAAGATATTAGACTAGTACATAATTTCATACAAGTAGTCTGATAAAAGTTAATAATCAAACATAATAGAATTAAAGCTATTGACAGGTAAATACTCCATGTGGTAACATATTTATATATGAAGTTATATTTAATTTTTGAAAAGACATTCACACATAATGGCCTATTATTGTGTGTGTAATGAGAGCATATAAATCTGATGAGATTATTCTCTTGGATTCATATGCTCTTTTTTAATGAATAAATATAATAAGGAGGAATGTTATATGATGAAAAACTTAAGGAGTTATTTTTTAATTTTACTTGGTGGATTATTAGTTGCAATTGGTACCTATTTCTTTCTTGCTCCAAACAAAATTGCTGCTGGTGGAATAAGTGGAGCTGCAATAATTATTAATAGCATCTTCCCTCAATTACCAATAGGTGGATTAATGATGGTTATGGAGATTATATTATTTACAATTGGAATTATAGTAATTGGTCCTGTTTTCGGCGGAAGAACTATTTTTTGTAGTTTTTCAATCTCTGGAATGGTTTTACTATTAGAAAAGGTACATCCTAATGTTAAACCATTAAGTAATGATATTTTAGTTCAGCTAATCTTTGGCATATTGATATGCGGCTTAGGTATGGCTATTGTATTTAATCAAAATGCTTCAACAGGCGGAACAGACATAATTGCTAAAATAATAAATAAATACTTTAAAGTAAGCATAGGTAAATCCCTTTTAGCTGCGGATATTGTCATTACTATGGCTGCTACAGCAATATTGGGAGTAGATAAAGGTCTTTATGCAATATTAGGTGTTATTGTTACTTCTACAGTTATAGACAAGGTTATTGCAAGCCTTAACACTTATAAACAGGTAGCAATAATCAGCAAAGAAGGAGAAGTTATCAAAAATTATATAATGCAGGAATTAGATAGAAGTGCTACTATATACTACGCAAAAGGTGCTTATAAAAATGATGAGAGCGAAGTTATAACTACCGTAGTTGATAGAAAGCAATTTCTAAAGTTAAAGGATTATATAGGAAACATCGATAGCAGAGCTTTTATTACAGTAAATGAAGTAAATGAAGTCCTTGGTGAAGGTTTTGCTGAAATGGCTTAGTTTTTATAAACTTAAAGGAGCAGTTTTTATTCTGCTCCTTTTTTATTGTTAAAAAGATTTTATATATAATTTTAAATCTACTTTATGTAGGTTACTACGTCTCTATTTCTTTCTGGAATTCTAGTTGGTCTCACCTGCTTATATCCAAAGGTAACAGCATAATAAGGAGTGTATCCTTCCGGTATGTTTAGTTTTTTCATTTCTTCTTCCTGTTCAAAAAAGAAGCTTACAAGACCAATCCAGCAGGAACCTATATTTAAACTTTCAGCTGCAAGCATCATGTTTTCAATTGCTGCTGAGCAATCTGTTAATGATGAATAGGCCTCCTTTTTTCCTGAAACAATGATAACTGTAGGTGCATTGTAAAAAAGGTGAAGCTTTTCATTGGTTCCCATCTTCTCTATCCAATCTACACCACAATTAGTCATAAAGCCTTTAGTTGTTATACTGATATGATCAAGCAATTCTTTATTCTGTATAACAGTAAAATGCCATGGCTGTTCGTTATGAGCAGTAGGTGCATAGATACCTGCCTCTATTATGGTATTTAGCTCCTCATCCCTTATCTGCTCTGGTAGATATCTTCTAATACTTCTTCTATTTTTGATGTTTTCAACTATTGCGTTCATTTACAAAAGCCTCCTCTATTCTATAACCTTAATATACTTTTAAAAGTATAACCTAATCATTCCATTATATCAATAACCATAATTCTATTACTTACACCTAAGCTGCATCATAAATTAAAACCCTGTTGGGGATATATCCTATTTAGATATATCCCCAACAGGGTTTTATTAAACATTTATTTTAAATTTTCCTATGGTTACTCTCCTAAGATTTCCTTGTTTAAATCTGCCAATAAAGCATCTAAGCTTATTCCATGAATTGCTACTGCTTGTTCAATTGATTCTGCTTGTGAAGATGGGCATCCTACACATCCCATTCCATGATTCATTAATATCTCAGCTGCTTTATCGCTCATTCTTAAAACTTCACCTATTAATGTACTACCTGTTATTTTCATTTATAACCCTCCTTATATTTAAAAACACCTTATATCATAATTTTTAATTTCTCTTATGTACTACTTATAGTTTTATTTTAATAGATTTGATTCCTATTTTCTGTAACCTGTGTTACCAATGCAAAATATTTTTTAATAATTAAAACTAGAAAATAGTAATCATCTAAAACCTAAAGTTTTTATCCGTCTCTTAATTTTACTAGAAATAAATTAAATAATCGGTAACTTCTGTTACAGAAAAAATAAATGTTTAATAGTATAATGAATTTCATAAAATAAGAAAAACAAAGCTTATAGTTAAGTAAAAAAGAGAGGAGAACATAATTATGAGTAGATTTTTAGCACCAATTCATACTTGGTTATTTAACAAAATAAGATTATATGAAAACTTAGAGGCAGGTTTAGTAAAAAACTATACAGAAAAATACGGCAAGGATGTAGAAGCTTTATATAATCAAATACAAGAAAGACATGGTCACCCTTTAGAAGATAAGCCTATTGAAGAGTTAATTGATGTTTCAAATATTCATGGATGGCTTCAAAACAAGATATCTATTGCTGAAACAAGACAGGCAGCATTACTTACTGAGTTAACAAATAAGCATGGTGAAGAGGTTAAAAATATAGCTCTTAACCATTATTCTAGCCAGGGTAGTGAATGCGGCAGGGATGCAGCTGCAAAATATGAAGTTAATAGTGCTCCTGAACTTTACCAGGCCTTAAATAACTATATCTTAGAAGGAATGCCTTGTGACAGAGTTAATGTTACAACTGTAAATACTGAAGACAAGTTAGAATGGAAAAATGAAATGTGTCTTCATAGAGGTTATTGGGATGCTGTAAGTGGAGATATAAGCTTTTTCTATGAATTAAGAGATGCTTGGATTAAATCCTTCGTAGAAGATGCTAATGATAACTTTGTTTATAATGCAAATCGTAATGAATCTACTTTTGAAATTGTAAGAAAATAATTATTGAGCCGGATGATAGTACCTCTCCGGCTTTAAATTATGCTTTAATAAGTGAATTAAACTTCTATTCTTTATGGTACAATTTCTTCAGTATTAAAAAATATCACTGTCTTTAGGAGCCTTTTTTACTCCACTTAGATTCTAACTCATCTAACATTCTCATGTAATTGCCTTGTGTATTTTTTCCCTCCCCTATTTTCTCCACTTCACCTGCTTCACTATTTACTTCCTCCAGTATTTCTGGACTTAAAGCTCTTCTTGCAAAGGAATATATTGCCTTATCTTCTTTTTCTATATGTCTATTAAGTAAGTCTGTATAGCCTACTGCATTTGCAATAACATCTACCCTTGAATCCTTATCTCCTTCTTTAACTCTCTTTAAGGCCTCTTCAAGGTTTGTGGTAAAAAGTCTTCCTAAATCATGCTCAACAAGCATCCCTGAAAGAGGCGCCTTTACCATATCTCCTATTACCTCTTCCATTCTCTTAAAAAGAATAGATTCTTCTTTATTATGATGATGTTTGTCAGCATAGTTTCTTATAAAATCAATCATTTCATAGAAATCATCCTGAGCTACTTCACCAGTCTCTATTATAGATATACACATTTTTCTAATAACAGCTAATCCTCTTTTTATATTTTTATGTTCTTCTTTCATTAAATCTATAGCATCCATATCAATCCCTCCCATTATAGTTTTTCCTTTTTTTTCTCTTATATGCTATAAAATAAATCTCTACTGTAAGTAGATTAATTACTTTAATCTAAAGTTAACGAATATTTATCCTTAGTTTTGGGTCAACTAGACTTATATTATATTAAAAGATGGTGATATATTTGGCTCAATATATGTTATTGGTTTTACTAATAGTTATAGCCCTTGTATCCTATATTATCATGGTCATTACCATTAACAACCAATTCCTGGGACAGCATGCGGATGAGATACAGCAGATTAATTATATTTACATTAATGGAATAAGAATAAACTATGTTAAAAAAGGTAAAGGTAAGCCTTTACTTCTTGTACACGGCTTTATTAATTCCTTATTAATGTTTGATAAGTTAATTAATATTCTCTCAAAAAACTATACTATCTTTGCTCTAGATCTGATTGGCTTCGGATTTTCCGATAAACATCTAAACTTGACCTATACTAGAAAAAACATGGCAGAACTAGCAGTGAAATTCATGGTATCCCAGGGCTTTGATAAATTTGCTTTAATGGGTCATTCAATGGGAGGCGAAGTTGCCTTAAATATGTCATACTATCACCCTGAAAATATAACTAAATTAATTTTAATAGATGCTACTGGTTGTACAGACATACTTAAGCTTCCTAACTTTATGAAAAAGTTCAGCTTTTTGGGGATTTTTCTATTGAAAATTTCCTTTAGAAACTATTATTTTTTAAAATTCTGCTTTAGGCTAGGCTTCTATGACCAAAAAAACTTTGATAAAAAATTATTTGATAGAATATATTCCATCCTTCTTCGGATACCTATTAAAACCTTATATAAGTTCGGTATACAAGGAGATAGAATGCTGATAAAAGATAAAATTCCGCTTATAGACACAGATACCCTTATAATTTGGGGTAGGGATGATAGAATAGTCCCTTTAAAACAAGGTGAATCATTAAATAGAAAGATTAAAAACAGTAAATTGCTAGTTATAGACAACTGCGGGCACATACCCTTTGTAGAGAAACTGGAACCTTTTATATCCTCTTTACAAAAATATCTCTAGTATCATCAAGATATTCATTAATTCTACCTATACTTATAAAAAACTGCTTAAAGGCTCTTTACTTTAGATTATAAAGAGCCTTTAAATAATTAATATTATATTTTTTATTTACTTTTTTAAAATAGCAATTCTAATCTGTTGGCTCAAACTGATCCTTACCTACTCCACATAATGGACATACCCAATCATCTGGTACATCTTCAAAGGATGTGCCTGGTTCTACACCGTTATCTGGGTCTCCTACTTCTGGATCATAAATATATCCACATGCAATACATAAATATTTTGTCATAAAAATCTCTCCTTTTAACATAGTTATTTTGATCTAAAAGTAATACTGTAAAAGTTTATGTAATCGCCATTTATATTATTCAGAGATTAAAATAAACCCTTAATTCCTCCTTGGCTCTGCAAAGCTTGGTGGTGTTGGATTTGGATTTTCAAAGAATTTTCCTGGTGTTGATAAATCAAAGTATAGTCTTGAATCTTCTGTTACTCCAAAATCCTTATTTGATGCTTCATTTTTCATTTTATTTAAAGCTTCTCTAAATAAAGCATTATGTGCTTCTTCACGATTTAGTAAGAAATCTATAGTTTTTCTTACTTCCTTATCATTTATCTGACGGTATAAGTACTCGTAAACCACCTTTGCTCTTTGTTCTGCTGCAATATCTGATAGTAAGTCTGCCGTGATATCTCCAGTTACATTTACGTAATGTGCTGTCCATGGATCACCGGATGAGTTTATTAACATAGGTGATAAGCCACTAAGTACATGAGCTTCAATATTACCTGCGGATACTTGGCTAGCATTTACTTCATGCCCATTAAGAAGATTAATAGTTTGTGCTACCATCTCCATGTGGCTCATTTCCTCTGCAGCTATATCTAAGAATAAATCCTTTATAGCTGGGTCTTTTATTCTAAAGCTTTGAGACATATATTGAAGGGCAGCCTTTAATTCACCATTGGCACCGCCTAGTTGTTCCTGCAGTAATACTGCATATTGTGGGTTTACTCTTTCAACTTTAACATCTTGCAATAAGCTTTTATCGTGTTTAAACATTAATATAACACCTCCATACAAATATTATTTAAATAAGTCACCTTAATTATAGCTAGTAAAGATTTCCTAAACCTAATTAGTCTTATCTATTTATCTCTTGGTGATTACTGGAATAATTTTTCTAACTAATGGTAATACTGTGATTAGTGCTGTATTTAGAGGAGGTGTCTTGATATGAGAATTCCAAATCATATTGGAATTATACCAGACGGAAATAGACGTTGGGCCGTAAAAAATGGCTTAAATAAAGAACAGGGTTATGGCCCTGGATTAAACCCCGGATTAGAACTTTTTAAAATTTGTAAAGGACTCGGCGTAAAGGAGTTAACCTATTATGGTTTTACTACTGACAATACTAAACGTCCCTCAGTTCAAACTAGAGCCTTTACAATAGCATGTATAGAGGCAGTTAAAATACTTGCAAAAGAGGATGCTTCTCTCTTAGTTGTTGGAAATACTGACTCACCTATGTTTCCTAAAGAACTACTGCCTTTCACCGAAAGAAAGACTTTTGGCGACGGATCTATGAAAGTAAACTTTTTAGTTAACTATGGCTGGGAGTGGGATTTAAGTGATGTGATGGATTTAGAGACTACCAATAGAAAATATATAATGGGCACCTTAAAATCGTCGGATATAACCAGAGTAGACTTGATAGTAAGATGGGGAGGAAGAAGAAGACTTAGTGGTTTTCTACCAGTACAGTCTGTGTACTCTGATTTCTACATAATAGATGATTATTGGCCAGACTTTAAGCCTTCACATATATATGACGCTCTGAAATGGTATGATAAACAGGATGTTACATTAGGGGGTTAATCCCTTACATAACTAAGGTAAGTTTTCAGCAGGTAGAATCAAAACCATACCTGCTTTTTCTATCCTATACTATTTGCCCTTTTTTATCGAGCTCTTTACTCCCTTAACTATTTCAGCAATACTGTTATAGGCTTTTAATGTTCCGTAGGTTACTATAGGCCTTCCTATGCTTACTATACCCAATTTCCTAGAAGTAAAACCTCCAATCTTCATCCACATGTTTACCGTTGGGTGCGTATCAACTATTTTTAGTTCTTCTTCTCCTCCTGCTATATTAAAAATATCTTTTATAGCTGGTATCAATAGCTCAGGACTATATTTACGGCCTACAGTATATACCTTGCTCCCAAATTCATCCTTTCCGATATATATCATGTGTCCTAGCTGATTCTTATGTATTTTATCAAAGGTCGGTAATGCTAATAGTTCACTCTTATTTGGTATTCTATCTACAGGTAAGTTGTTTATATGAATATTTGCTGCCGTGGCAGTAGAATGTGTTCCTCCAACATCATGGTAAATTACTATCATTTACAATGACCCCCTTAACTAAGATTTAGTAATATTATTTTACAAAAATCAACTGTATATCTCATACAACTATTAAATATTATTAATTATTTTACTTATAGCTTTAGCAAACTTTGAAAATACTATTAGATGAAAGATAAGTAAAAATAATGATAATAAGGAGTGTTATAAATGACTAAAAAAACAATTAAAAGTTGTTCTTTTGAAACACCTATAGAAAGACATGAAACTGCTTCTTGGGCAAATATTGAAGAAACAAAGCCTGTTTCAAATGTTACTATACCTAGTGATAACGAAGTGAGAAATGCAAAAGACTATGTTGATGATAATCAAAAATAAATCTTGTAGTGATTTTTTAAAAGTCCTTCTGTTCATTGAAGGACTTTTATATTTAAGCTTAAATTACCTACAAGATACTGAAACATAATTGTATTGGTATAATTAAAATAAGCATTATATGATTTATTTTCTCACATAATGCTTATTTTTCTACATTTTATTAACTTTTAAAACTAGTACTGCATATCAGCCAATCTTCTATAAGTTTGATACTTATCCTTAGCGTGCTTTTCAGCAGTTGTAAACATTTCTTCTGCAATATCAGGGAATACAGTTGCTAATGAGCTGTATCTTATTTCGCTATTTATAAACTCTCTAAATGGAGCAGTTGGCTCTTTAGAATCAAGGACAAATGGATTTTTTCCTTCCTCTTTTAGTACTGGATTATATCTGTATAAATGCCAATATCCTGACTCTACAGCCTTCTTTTCTTGTCTTTGACTAGTTCCCATGCCTGATTTTATACCGTGACTGATACATGGAGCATAAGCTATTATTAATGATGGTCCTTTGTACTTCTCTGCTTCAAGTATTGCCTTCATTGTATGATTCATATTTGCTCCCATAGCAATTTGAGCAACGTATACATATCCATAAGTCATAGCCATAAGTCCTAAATCTTTCTTTCTTACCTTTTTACCTGAAGCTGCAAATTTTGCTACTGCTGCAGTTGGAGTAGCCTTAGATGACTGTCCTCCAGTATTTGAGTATATCTCTGTATCCATTACAAAGATATTTACATCTTCACCAGAGGCAAGAACATGGTCTAGTCCGCCGTATCCTATATCGTAAGCCCAACCATCTCCACCTATTAACCAGTGAGACTTTTTAATTAAGAAATCCTTTTTCTCCATTATTTCTTTTAGTATTGGATTAACATTGTAGTTTTCAGATTGTAGGGCCTCTATAACTCTAGTAGAAGCTGATGCAGATGCCTCTCCATCTTCCTTACACTTAAGCCATTCATCAAAAGCTTCCCTAATGTTATCCTTTGCGTCGCCATCCATGTACTGCCTCATTAAATCCGCTATTCTATTTCTCATTTGACCGACAGCTAAGTACATTCCATATCCAAACTCTGCATTATCCTCGAATAGAGAGTTAGCCCAAGATGGCCCCTTTCCTTCAGCATTTACAGTATATGCTATTGATGGAGAACTTGCACCCCAGATAGAGGAGCATCCAGTAGCATTAGCTATCATCATTCTATCGCCAAATAGCTGAGTAAGTAATCTTATATAAGGTGTTTCACCGCATCCTGGACATGCTCCGTTGAACTCTAATAGAGGTCTAGCAAATTGACTTCCTTTTAAAGTCTTCTTATCCATTAAATTATCTTTATTGGTAACTTTGCTGCTTACATATTCCCAATTATCTGCCTGAGCTTCTATTTCCTGTTCTGCAGTCTGCATAACTAGAGCCTTTCCTGGAGCAGGACATACGTCTGCACAGTTTCCGCATCCTGTACAATCTAATGGAGCTACTTGAATACGGAAGCCTAAGCCCTCTAACCCCTTTCCTATAGCTTTCTTAGTTACAAATCCTTCCGGTGCATTTTTCATTTCTTCCTCATCTAATAAGAAGGCTCTTATAGTAGCATGTGGACATACGTAGGCGCATTGGTTACACTGAATACATTTTTCCGGTTGCCACTGAGGCAACATTACTGCAATACCTCTCTTTTCATAAGCAGTAGTTCCCATTGGATGTCTTCCATCTTCCATTCCTTTGAAAGCACTTACTGGAAGCTCATCACCTTCAGCTCTAGCCATAGGTTTTTGAATATTTCTAACGAATTCATTTTTGATTTCACCTACAACTTCCCTATCCTCAGCATTTTTCCATGAATCTGGCACTTTCACTTTTACAAGAGCCTCTATTGCCCTATCTACTGCTGCCTTATTCATATCTACTATTTTTGGACCTTTCTTTCCATAGGTCTTTTCAATGGAATCCTTTAGATATCTAATAGCATCTTCAATAGGAATTACATTTGCTAATTTAAAGAAGGCAGTTTGCATTATCATATTAATTCTTCCGCCTAAACCTATTTCACTAGCAATTTTCACAGCATCTACAGTATAGAAATTAATATTATTTTCAGCAATATATTTCTTAAAGGTTCCTGGAAGCTTTTCCTCTAATTCTTTTTCAGTCCATGGACAGTTTAATACAAATATTCCACCCTTTTTAAGTCCCTTTACTAAATCGAATTGATATACAAAAGATTTATTATGGCATGCCACATAGTCTGCATCATAAACTAAATAAGGAGATTTTATTGGCTGCTTTCCAAATCTTAAATGTGAAACAGTACTTCCTCCTGATTTTTTACTATCGTAGGAAAAATATGCTTGAGCATAGAGATTTGTGTTATCTCCAATTATCTTAATAGCAGATTTATTAGCCCCTACTGTACCGTCAGAACCTAAGCCCCAGAATCTACAGCTTATTGTTCCTTCCGGTGTAGTATCTATAATTTCTTCTTCTTTCAGTGAAGTGTTTGTAACATCATCTACTATACCAATAGTAAACCCATTCTTAGGGTTATCTTTTTTCAAGTTATCAAATACTGAAAGTATTTGTGATGGTCTTGTATCCTTAGAACCTAATCCATATCTTCCGCCTACAATTACAGGCTTATCTTCTCTATTATAGAATAGGTTGGTTACATCAAGATATAATGGCTCTCCTACTGATCCCGGCTCCTTTGTTCTATCTAAAACAGATATTTTCTTTACACTTTTAGGCAAAACATCAAAGAAATATTTTGGTGAGAAAGGTCTGTATAAATGTACTTTAATACGTCCTACTTTCTCTCCCTTTTTCATAAGATAATCTATTGTTTCATCTATGGTATCACATACTGATCCCATTGCTACAATTATGTATTCTGCATTCTCTGCTCCATAGTAGTCAAAAGGATGATATACTCTTCCTGTAATTTTTTCTATTTCTCTCATATAATTTTCTACTACATCAGGAACAGCATCAAAAAATCTATTTGATGACTCTCTTCCTTGGAAGTATATATCTGGATTTTGTGCAGTTCCTGCTACAGTTGGGCGTTCTGGATTTAATGCTCTATCCCTAAACTCCTTTATGGCATCATAATCTACTAACTTGCCTAAATCCTCATAATCTATAACCTCTATTTTTTGATATTCATGAGAAGTTCTAAATCCATCGAAGAAATGTAAAAATGGTACTCTTGATTTAATAGCAGCAAGATGAGCTATAGGGGCAATATCCATAACCTCCTGCACACTTGATGAAGCTAATAATGCAAAACCAGTTTGCCTAGTAGCCATTACGTCTTGGTGATCTCCAAATATTGATAGTGCGTGGGTTGCAATAGCACGAGCACTTACGTGGAAAACTGCTGGAAGAAGTTCTCCAGCCATCTTATACATATTAGGAATCATTAATAGCAATCCTTGTGATGCTGTATAAGTGGTAGTTAGAGCTCCTGCTATAATAGAACCATGCACTGCTCCAGAAGCACCTGCTTCTGACTGTAATTCTGAAACTCTAACTGTCTGCCCAAACAAATTCTTCTTGCCATGAGCGGACCAGTCATCAGCTAATTCTCCCATTGGGGTTGATGGAGTAATGGGGAATATGGCTGCAACATCTGTAAATGCATAGGATGCATAGGTTGCTGCCTGATTTCCATCCATAGTTTTCATAACTTTAGCCATAAGATTAACCCTCCTAGCGGTTACTAAATTTAAAGTTCAGATTTTTCTCTAACTTATTATTTGAAATAGAAAAATTATCATACATAAAAACTAGAATTTTATTATTTTTATTACTTAACATTAAATTTGGGGTTAAATGCTTTCTGATAATACTTTTCATAAAAATAAGAATTGGGAGTGGTAAAAAGTTCACTTCACTCCCAATTCTTATTTGCTAAGATTATATTTCTATTAAATTATATTCTCTGCTTCCTAATCCTAATTCTTCTCCATAAGATAGTTGAATATCTCCACAGGTATTGCTTCTCATTGACTTAAACTTATCATGCTCACAATTTTCATCATGATGATGATGTTCATTTTCTAATAATGAGTTATTTAACGCCTTTGCCTTGTTTACTAAATCTAAGCATGCTTGATCAAGGGCTATAGGATCTTCAGATGCAAGAATCCCTATATCAGAAACTATAGGTGCGTCACTCCATGGAACGCAATCACAGTCTGGTGTTATGTTTATAAGGAAATTAATATATCCTACCTTGCCCTCCTTGCCTTTCACCGCTCCATAAGCATACTCGGTAAGTTTCTCTGTGAACTCTTTCATTTCCACATCCCAGTTCAATTCAA
The DNA here is from genome assembly GCF_033659955.1 of Clostridium tanneri. Classification (NCBI taxonomy): domain Bacteria; kingdom Bacillati; phylum Bacillota; class Clostridia; order Eubacteriales; family Clostridiaceae; genus Clostridium; species Clostridium tanneri. The sequence continues at coordinate 57,168 of NZ_JARUJP010000008.1, read as the reverse complement.
TAGCTTTTACAGAACATACTGTCATACACTCACCACAGCCTATGCACTTTTGTCTATCTATATAAGATTTTTTATTTTCAATAATTGCAGCTGCTTGAGGGCATACCTTTGCACACTTTTCACAACCTACACAATTATCAGCATTTACAAAAGGTCTTGTAGAGTGTTGTTCTCTTTTTCCTGACGCTGGAGCACAACCCATAGCTAAATTCTTAATTGAACCGCCAAAACCAGCCATTTCATGTCCTTTAAAGTGAGACATAACAATCATACTGTCTGCAGCGGTTATTCCCCCTGCTATTTTAGCATTTTTAAAATGCTTTTTATTAATTTCTATCTCTTTAACATCTTCCCCTAAGATTCCATCAGCAATAACTACTGGAGCCCCTGTCACAGCGTAGTCAAAACCATGCATTACTGCAGTTTCTAAATGGTCTACTGCATTATGTCTGCTTCCAGAGTATAATGTGTTTGTATCTGTAAGGTATGGCTTAGCCTTACTTTCTTTTATTTTGTTAACAACTTGTCTAACATAAACAGGACTTATAAAAGAATCATTTCCTAATTCCCCAAAGTGAATTTTAATCGCTGTTAAGTCCCCTTCATTTAAAAGCTTTGAAAATCCTGCTCTATCAAATAATCTTTGAATTTTAGTTATTTTATTTTCTTTTTCACTTCTAGCTCTAAGATTAGCAAAGTATACATTACTTGTCATAGATAGTCATCCCCTTTATATTTTATAATAGCTTCTTTTATTTCTAGAAAATACCACAATTAAAATACTAAATATTAATGTAGTTATATTCAAGTAGTTACTTTTATGTAATATAGTAACAATGTGTAAACCAGTATGACTTTAAATGCAAAAAACTATAGAAATAAATAAAACCTCCATCAATAATAATGGAGGTTAGTACTCTTCTGAAATTAAATACTGTTACTATAGTGCATTTAGAGCTCTTAATAAGTTATCTAACTCTAAACCATGAACTTGAGCAGCCTGCTCTAAAGTTTCAGCTTGAGATGCTGGGCATCCTACACATCCCATTCCAAATGTCATTAGAACTTCTGCGTATCTAGGGTTCATTCTGATTATTTCTCCTATTGTCATGTCCTTTGTTACTTTTTCCATAGCATATACCTCTCTTTACCATTTTTATAAGAACATTTTTATTATATACTTTAACTATAAATTTATTATATTTTTATTTTATAATAAATTCAAGATAGCACTTTAAAGTCTATTAGTTACATTTTTGTTACCTAATATAAGTTTAATGTTAATTATTTTATATATCAAGCTTTATAACTTTTTTCTATAATTACCATATTTTCTATTGCCTAATTTTGATATTACATTACTCTATAACTTTCGTCAAGGAATTAAAGTATTGGTGCTGGTAAAATATTATTGATAATTACTTAACCCAATGTTATAATTCAGTTAAAAGTAAATAATATGGATTTAGGTACTTATGGAGCAAATCATAAGTTTAAAAGGGAAACGAGTTAAAGCCTCGTGCGGTCCCGCCACTGTAATGAGGAGTATATTGATATTATGTCACTTGGTAACAGGGAAGGCATCAATATGCGATGAATCAGAGCCAGGAGACCTGCCTAAATTTTTCACTGAGCATGCTTACGTGGATAAGCTGGTGAACAAATAGTTTTGTTTGTAAACCGTTATCTAGCTGATAGCGGTTTTATTATTAAGATAATTATATTCAGGTAGTATATTTCTGTCTGATAGAATTTTTAATTTATTTCAGGAGGATGACATATGATAAACTTTAAAAAGATTGTTACGTTTCTAATTTGCTCCATTTTTGTTATATCTCTAAGTGCTTGTTCAAATAAAAGTTCCTCTTCAGAAAATAGTAATGGTTCTAGTAATAACAACTCTAAAATTACCTCTTACCCACTAACCTTCAAAGACTTCTATGGAAGAGATGTAAAAATAGACAAAGAACCTCAAAGGATAGTTTCAGGCGCACCTAATATTACAGAAACATTATTTGCTTTAGGTGAAAAGGATAAGCTAGTTGGAAGGACTGATTTTTGTAATTTTCCTCAAGAAACTAAAAGTATTCAATCTATCGGAGGAATTCAAAATCCTAATATAGAAAAAATAGTAGAGCTAAAGCCAGATATTCTTATCGCTTCATCAATCTTTCCAAAGGAAGCAGTAGAAAAATTAGAAGCTTTAAATGTTAAGGTTGTTATAATCCAAGGCGATGAAAGCTTTGAAGGAACTTATACTACAATAAAAAAAGTAGGACAAATCGCAAATGCTAATGAAAAGGCAGCTGAAATTGTAACTAATATGGAAAAGAAGATTGCTGAAGTTAAAGAAAAAGTTACTGGTAAAAATACTCCTAGCGTATATTACGTTATATCCTATGGTAAAGATGGAGATTTTACTGCAGGAAAAAATACCTTTATCAGCAAAATGATAAGTATGGCTGGCGGTAAAAATGCTGCTGATGATGCTGAAGGATGGGCTTACAGCCTGGAAAAACTCATAGAAAAAAATCCTGATATTTTAGTTTGCTCTACTTATATCGCAGGAAGTCCTGATGATATTAAGACTGGAATTAAAAATACTAACGGATATAAAGACTTAACAGCTGTAAAAAATAATAAATTATTTGATATTAACCCTGATATTTTAGAAAGACAAGGTCCTAGACTGGCAGAAGGCTTCGAGCAGCTAGCTAAGATAATACATCCAGAAGCATTTAAATAATTTTATCGATGAGAGGCTTTATTATGGTATCATCAACAAATAATAAACACTACAAACTTTATCTTACATTATTAATTATTATACTTTTTGCTTCTTCAATTCTTTGCAGTACCTTAGGTACTGCAAATATATCCTTTTTAGAATCTCTACAAATTATTTTACATAACATTCCCTTTATAAGTAACTTGATTTCAGTAGATAGCTTTTCATCTACTCATACTGTAATAATACTTAACATAAGATTGCCCCGTATTATACTATCCGGTATTGTGGGCATGGGATTATCTATTGTAGGTGCGGCATTTCAGGCAATGTTTAAAAACCCAATGGCAGATCCTTATGTATTAGGTGTATCCTCAGGCTCTGCTCTTGGTGCTGCATTAGCAATAGTTACAGGTATGGATAACTCTTTCAGCGGACTGGGCATTACTACCCTTCTGGCTTTTGCTGGTGCAATTATAACCACTATAATAGTATATAGCATTGCTAAAGTTGGTAATAAAGTTCCTATAAATACCTTATTGCTTTCTGGTATATCTGTAAGCTTTCTTTTGTCTTCGCTAATATCCTTACTAATGGTATTTAATCGTGAAAGCATTGAAAAAATAATATTTTGGACTATGGGAAGTGTTTCAACTGCAAGTTGGAATCAAGTTATAATGCTCTCTATATTTGTAATTATAGGCTTATTAATTTTTATGATTTTTTCAAGAGACCTAAATATAATGCTCACTGGCGATGAAACTGCAAAAAGTTTAGGCATTGAAGTTGAAAACTTGAAGAAAATAACGCTAATTATATCTTCTTTAGTTGTTGCAGCCTGCGTATCTGTTAGCGGAGTTATAGGCTTTGTAGGTTTAATAATACCTCACATAATAAGAATACTCTTAGGACCTGATCATAGAATTCTAATTCCATTTTCAGCTGTAGGTGGAGCTCTGTTTATGATACTATCAGATACTTTAGCTAGAACTTTAGCATCACCCGCTGAAATCCCCGTAGGAGCTATTACCTCAGTAATTGGGGCCCCTTACTTTATCTATCTTTTAATAAAAAATAAAAGGAAGGTGTAATAGGTGACTAAACCTAAGGCTTATTCAGTACAGGTTCAAAATCTAGATTATAGCTATGAAGACAAGAAAATTCTTCAGGATATAAATATCAATTTTAAAGAAAATAAGTTTTATAGTATTATAGGTCCTAACGGCTCTGGTAAAACTACTTTTATAAAGAACTTATCTAAAATTTTAGAGCCTAAAAAGAATTCTATATTAATTGAGGACAAAGATATTATAAGTTACAAAAATAAAGAGTTAGCTAAAAAAGTCTCCACTGTTCCTCAAAATACTATTTTAGACTTTGACTTTTCTGCTTTGGATATAGTTTTAATGGGAAGATCACCATACATATCCAGACTTCAATCAGAAAATGACAAGGATATGGAATTAGTAAAAAATGCAATGGAGATGACCAATACCTGGCAGTTAAGAGAAAAAAATATTTCCTCCCTAAGTGGAGGCGAACAGCAGAGAGTTTTAATAGCTAGAGCACTTGCTCAAGATACAAAAATAATTCTGTTAGATGAACCAATTTCTCACCTTGATTTATATCATCAGGTAGAATTGCTAGATACTATCAAGTTTCTAAATAGAGACATTACCATCATAACTGTACTTCATGATTTGAATCTAGCTGCTCAATACAGTGATGAAATACTGTTAATGAGCAAAGGTAGAATTATTTCTCAAGGGTCTCCTGAAGAAGTAATAACTAAAAAAAATATAAAAGAAGTTTATAATATGGATGTACATTTATTAAAAAATCCTTCAAATGGAAGACCACATATTATCCCAATAAGCAAATCTTTAGAAAATAAGAAGGAGTTATACGCAACATAGTATAACTCCTTCTTATTACTTTAACTTTAAAGGAAACCCACAGGCCACCAAATACGCTTCATCACTGAAGCTTCCTATATATTGATTTACATGTCCTAAAATATCACTAAATATTCTTCCAAGTCTATATTCAGGCACTAAACTCCAACCTACTTCGTTAGTAACAATAACTACTTCTTTGTCACTGTCCTTTGCCGCTAAAAGCAGTGTTTCTACCTCTGATTTTATCTTCTTACTAAGCTCTGATATATCTTCCTGTGACATAGTATCAAAGTTGTACTCTTTGTCAAACATAAAGTTTGTTACCATAGTGCCTATACATTCAATCATTATATATTTATGGCTATCTTTTTTTATAACTTCCGCTAAATTTTTAAAGCCTTCATAGGTTGCCCATTTTTGATTTCTCTGTTTTTTGTGCTTTTCAATTCTTTTTTCCATTTCCTTGTCTGTTACTATAGCCGTTGCAATATATAACACATCATTTTTGTTCTCTAATAACTTTTCTGCAAAGGTACTTTTTCCACTTCTGCTGCCGCCAGTAACCAAGATTATCTTTCCCATGTCCATATCTCCTTATAATACTATTTAATAATTGCAAGACCATTTTATTATATTTCTTAGTCTGCTTTTATCCTCTTAATTTTCTATTGAATATGTAACTATCTTAAAATAACTGCTATTAAAATTAATGTTAGTATTTCCACCAATTCGTTATTTGCTCCTAAAATATCTCCTGTAATTCCCCCAATTTTACTCTTAGAAAACTCATTAAATATTGCAGTGAAAACCACTCCAGCAAATAGTAGTATTATTACATGTATAGCATTCATCATTAAGATTAAAATTCCTGTAGTTAATAAAAAGCTGATAAAAAGTTGAAGCTTTCCAACATTCTCCACAAAAAGGTTGCCAGATCCCGTCTTTTTAGCATTTTTACCTATAGTAATTATAAAAACCGTGGTGAATCTTGATATAATAGGTACAACTATAATTCCTATAGGAAAACTTGGAGCTATTGATGAGAATAAAGCATACTTAAAGAGCAAGTCAAATATTACTGAAATACAAGCATAGCTTCCTATTCTACTGTCCTTCATTATCTCAATTATTCTATCATTGCCTTTAAAGGCGAAAAAACCATCACAGGTATCTCCTACCCCATCTAAATGTAGCGCTCCTGTTACTATGATTCCAGCTAACAGTATTATTACAATAGTAGGTTCTAATGGTAAAATCCTTATAAAGAGCTCATATATACCCCATTGAATAGCTCCTATTATAAATCCAACTACAGGAAGAAATATAGCTCCTCTTTTAAAATCTTCTTTCTCACAAGGTAAATTTAGGTTAACTGGAATTCTGGTTAAAAATTGAACCATTAATAATAGATTTTGTATTATTCTTTTCATTTTTTGTTTCCCCCATCATTTTTTAAGCTTGTCTTTTGATTTAAAAAACTTACACATGAGTTATACTATCTATAAATAGGTTTCCATACTCATATTTTATTAAAGTTATATCACAATTCTTAGAGCCAAAACTCCAGAAGAAGTCTAAGTTGCCTCCTAATATGTAACAATAAATAGACCTTATAACTCCACCGTGAGTTACGATTAGAATATTTTCTTCATCAAGCTTTAAAATGTCATCCATGAAGCTTTTAACTCTACCATAAACCTGTAAATAACTCTCTCCCCCTGGTGGTGCAAAGTCCCTCCAATTTTCACACCAGAGCTTCCATTCTGCAGGGTACAGCTCTTTTATTTTATCATAAGCTTTTCCTTCAAACTCTCCAAAGTTTGTTTCATTTATTCTACTATCTCTGATTAAATTGCAATGCTTATTTTTCAATAAAATATCAGCTGTTTGCTCTGCTCTCTTTTTTTCACTGATATATACTGTTTTAAAGTTTATATCTCTTAGTATCTCTTCTGCTCTATGTGATTGTAATATACCCTGCTCTGTAAGTTCTACATCAAGGCTTCCATAGTAACTTCCGCCCTGATTTTCCTTAGTTTCCCCATGTCTTACAAAATATAAATTCATTTAATTTCTCCCCCAATTATTTAATTTATTAAAACTAAATACTACTTCTACACCCCTTACATTATAATACAATTAGTAAAATTTTTCACTTCATCCTAATCCTCTATAGTGTAAAATATCCTACTCTACAACAAATACTCTTAAAATAAAAGTTACAGACTACACTAACCTATAGCCTGTAACTTTTAAATTTCTTTAAACCTATCCTTTTCTACTTAATCTAAACTTGGTAAGGTTGAGCCTCCGAAAGGCATGAGAATTACCTTAGAATCTTCCCCAGTTTCTTTGAAAGCAGCTTCCACAGCACTTTGTGCATCGCTAAAAGGCTCCATAAATATACTTCTCACAAATCCTTCTTCAAGTTCAGAAACTAGGTATACCTTACACCTTTTTAATATCATAGCAATTGCTGCTGCTTTATGACCTCCTAATTGAAAATTCTTTTTTATTTGTTCTATCATATCTTCAGGTTTTTCTGCTTCTAACATCCAGTTCTCAAATACCTTTTCTCCTAATCCTTCCTTGCAGGAGGCAACTAATATTATTATCCCACCTTCTTTTACCGCATGCTTGGAGTTGTCCAACGCTTTTTGGGCTTGATATAAGTTTAAATCCTTAGGGTATCCTCCCGGTGTTGTGATAACAATATCCGCTTTTTCTTTTATTCTTATCTTATAAAAACTATCTAAAAACTTACAGCCTTCTCTATGAGCCTTTATATAGTGACCGGCTACTGCTTTAATTATTTGTTTGTTACTATCTAGTACTACATTTACTATAAAGTCTATAGGTACAAACTTTTCTACAGTTTCTATATCCATTCTTACAGGATTATCTTTTACATTCCCCGTTGTTGCTTTTTCATGCACCATTTTGCTATGATTTGCCTGAATAGCTGCCCTTGTTGAAACTCCCGGCATTATGGCCTTGGCACCTCCGCTGTATCCTGCAAAATAATGATATTCTATATTTCCTAAGCAAATTCTTCTGTCAGCTTTAACAACAATTTTACTAATGTCCACCGGCGTTCCCTCTGATGTTACTCCAAGATGCACAAACTCTGTTGAACTGCTGTCTATGCAGTTTATTTTTTCATATATCTCTTTACCAACTAAATATTTTTTTTCTTCCTCTGTGTGAGATCTATGACTACCAAGAGCAAATACTATGGTAATATCCTGATCCTTAATTCCAGCACTATTTAGTTCTTCTATTACTACAGGTAGAACTATTTTACTTGGCATAGGTCTGGTTATATCACTAGTAACTATTACTACTTTCTCTCCTGGTTTTACTATGTTCTTTAATCTGCTGCACGCAATAGGGTTTTCCATCGCCCTTCTGACCTCATCTGCACCAGTTAGCTCTATTTTTACCTCGTTAGGCTCTAATATGCCCAAAATATTTTCACTATCTATGCCAAAGTTCATCTTTCCCTTTCCAAATCCAAAACTATATTCCATCCCCAATTTCCCCCTTATTTTTAAATAAAAACAGTAGAATTAGAATAAAGGACTTTATGCTAATCTACTGTTTTATTTAACTTTTGAATTACTCTATTATTTTTATTGGTCTTTTCTCTTCATAGGACTTTCTTGCAGCCATTGCAATTATAATTGGCTTTAATCCATCTATGCCTTCAACAGGAGTTTTGGTATCATTTTTGATTGCATTAAAGAACTGTCTTAGTTCCTCCACAAAGGAATCCTTATATCTTTCTAAGAAGAAATATTTAGGCTTATCAGCAAACACTCCTTCTGAAGTGCTAAGGACAGCTGAAGATGGAGTATCATTACTTACCGTTACCCCTCCCTTAGAACCGAATACTTCAACTCTTTGATCATATCCGTAGGCAGCTCTCCTGCTGTTATCTATAACACCTATAGCCCCATTTTTGAATTTTAGTGTAATTAAGGCTGTATCTACATCTCCAGCTTCCCCAATGGCAGGATCTACAAGCACTGCTGCATTTGTATATACCTCTTCTACCTCACTTCCAGATAGATATCGTACCATATCAAAATCGTGGATAGTCATATCCATGAACATTCCACCAGAAACCTTAACATACTCAATTGGTGGCGGCTCTGGGTCTCTAGAAGTAACCTTAATGATATGAGGGTCACCTATTTTTCCTTCTTTTATAAGCTCATGTACCTTTCTAAAGTTGTGATCAAATCTCCTGTTAAAACCTACCTGAAACTTAACTCCTGCCTTTTTAACGGCATCGAGAGCAGCAACTATCTTTTCAAGATCAAAATCTATAGGCTTTTCACAAAAAATATGCTTTCCTGCTTCAGCAGCTTCTATAGTTATAGTTGAATGGGTATTGGTTGAAGAACATATGAGAACTGTATTTATCTCAGGATCTTTTAATATATCCCTATAGTCTTCATAAACCTCTTCTATTCCTATTCCCTGTGCCCATTCAATTATCTTATCTGCGTATATATCAGCAATTGCCTTAAGCCTTATATCTGGAAAATTATTGACTATATTCTCCCCATGTAGTTTTCCTATTCTTCCTGCACCGATTATTCCAAGGACAATGTTATTTGACATTTTTAACCTCTCCCATCTAATGCTACTGGTATTTTTTATCAGATCTTTTTCGGATTAACTCCCAGTACTTTTATCTATAAGCCAGTTTGCTCTTTTATAAATTTTCTTGCCTTAATTGCATATTCTAAAGGATTCGCTTTGGCTGGGTCTTGTTCAGCCTCAACAATAAACCATCCTTCATAATTATTTTTGTCTAAGATTTTAAAAAGAGTGGCATAACTAATCATTCCATCACCTGGAACAGTAAAGACTCCATGCTTAACTGCATTAAGAAAGCTCATCTGTTCCTTGTAAACTTTATCTAATACTTCTTCTCTTATATCCTTTAAATGTACATGTTTTATTCTATTTATATACTTATTTAAAACCACCTCTGGATTTACCTGTGAAAAAGTAAGATGCCCTGTATCAAATAGTAAATAAACTAACTCTGGGTCTGTCATTGCCATCAGCTTATCTATTTCTTCTAGAGTCTGTACTCCTGTACCCATATGATGGTGATAAACAATATTCATATCTTGCTCTTTAGCAAGTTTTCCAAGCTCCTCTAAGCCTCTTGCAAGCTTAACCCATTCCTCCTCTGAAAAATGAGGCTTCCTACTTATAACAGGCACATCTATCATTCCCTGAATACTATGGCCCTGTTCCGCTACAACAATTACCTCTGCTCCCATTTCCTTTAGAAAATCTCTATGCTTTATAAAGGCTTCAGCAGTTTCTTCAAAGGGTTTAGTAGTTAAAAAGGAACTAAACCAAGCGCTGGCTATACTTATACCCCTTAGTTCTAAAGCTTTTTTTAATACTTGAATATCTCTAGGGTACTTATTCCCCACCTCACTTCCTGTAAATCCTGCAAGTGCCATTTCACTTATACATTGCTGAAAGGTATTTTCTCTCCCAAGCTCAGGCATATCATCATTTGTCCATGCTATAGGAGCTATCCCAAGTCTTACTTTATTTTTATCTAACATACTATTCCTCCACCCATCTCCCTAATATTCTCTAGCTTTTTTCATTTCTTCTTCTAATTCTTCACGGGCTTTCTTTATACTTTCCTTATTGGATACCTCTGCAATACCTACCCGCCACCAGGATTCATAATCATGAGTCATAGTTTTTGGTAGTATCTTAATGTCAATTAAGGTGGATACAGTTTGTTTTTTAGAATTCTCAATGGCTGTCCTTAGTTCTTCTACAGTTTTAACCCTATAGGTTTTGCACCCATAGGCAGTGGCACTCATAGCAAAATCTATTGGAACTAAATCACCATCCAGCTTGCCTGTTTCCTCATTTCTAAATCTAAACTCAGTTCCAAAGCTTCCCATGCCCTTACCCATTTGCAAATTATTTATACATCCAAAGGACATGTTGTCAAAGACTATAATATTTATTTTCTTTTTCTCCTGAATAGATGTTGGTAATTCTGAATGAAGCATCATATATGAACCATCCCCTAATAGGGAATACACTTCTTTTTCTGGAGCTGCAATCTTAACTCCTAAAGCTGCATTTACTTCATAGCCCATACAGGAATAACCGTATTCCATATGGTAGCTGTTAACTGTCTTTGGTCTCCATACCCTCTGCAGATCCCCTGGAAGACTTCCTGAAGAACCTACCACTATTGCGTCATCATCCAGCATTTCATCTAGCATCCCTAATACTTTAGTTTGAGTAAGATAAGCTCCTGTTTTCTTTCCAAACTCTTCTAGTACATGATCTAAGTGACCAGCCACTTCCGGCTTAAAAGTTTCACCGGTATATTCTAAATTAAACAATCTATCTAATTCAGCCTGCCACTTATCTTTAGCTTCTTTTATTTCCTCTTTATAGCATGATTTATATCCAACCTTACCTAATTCATCACCTATAGCTTCCAAGGCTACTTTAGCATCTGCAATAACTTTAATTGCATCTAGTTTATAGGAATCAAATTCAGCTATGTTTATATTTAAAAATTCAACCTCTGGATTTTGAAATAACCACTTAGAGGAGGTTGTAAAATCTGTATATCTAGTTCCAACACCTATTATAAGATCTGCCTCCTTAGCAATAGTGTTCGCTGCTAAGTTTCCTGTAGCTCCTATTCCTCCTAAATTTAATTTATCACTCCACAAAACAGCACTTTTTCCCGCCTGTGTTTCTCCAAAAGGAATGTTAAATCTCTCTGCAAAACCTTTAAATACTTCTGCAGCTTCAGAATACCTTACCCCACCACCGCAGATTAGTATAGGCTTTTTCTTCCTAAGAATTAGCTCTGCTGCCTCTTTAATCATTTCCTTTGTTGCAGGCCTTCTTTCTATTCTGTGAATTCTCTTTTTAAAGAAATACTCTGGATAATCATAGGCTTCACCCTGAACATCCTGTGGAAGTGCTAATGTAACAGCTCCTGTATCTGCAGGGTTTGTCAGCACCCTCATAGCATTTATAGCTGCTGTCATTAGCTGCTCCGGTCTGCTTATTCTATCCCAGTACTTACTTACTGCTTTAAAGGCATCGTTTGTGCTTATATTTAAATTATGAAAATGCTCTACCTGCTGCAATACAGGGTCTGGCTGCCTTGCTGCATATACATCTCCCGGTAAGAAAAGTACAGGAATTCTGTTTGCAGTTGCAGTTGCTGCTGCTGTCACCATATTAGCTGCTCCTGGTCCTACGGAGGAGGTGCAGGCATATATCTGCTTTCTGTGCATTTGCTTTGCAAACCCCATAGCTGCATGAGCCATTCCCTGCTCATTTCTACCTTGATGAACTATTAAGTCTCCTGGATCTTCTTCTAAGGCTTGACCTAGTCCAAGTACATTTCCATGTCCAAAGACTGTAAATATCCCCTTAACAAATTTAGTTACAGTGCCATCAAACTCTATATACTGGTTATCAAGAAACTTAACAAGAGCCTGAGCCATTGTAAGTCTTATAGTTTTCATATTTTCACCTCTTAAAAACTCTTACGAGTATATTACTTAAGCTGATTTTTTTAAAATTCACTTTATATTATTAACTGAATTCTATTTATCCGGCCAAATTTTAGCGTCCTTTTCTGTAACCCATAAATGTTCAGGAACAAAGGTTGGAGTTATATATGGGTTTCCATCTAAGTGTCTTATAACCCAGATGTAGTACATTGCATACCCTGGTGCTGTAGTTTGAGGATGAGTAGCGTTATCTAATATTTTTACAGTATCATTATTTTTTATTTTTACTACGTCCTCTCCTAGTTCAGAGAAGCCATATCCATTTTCAGGGTTAAACTTATAGAAGTATATCTCTGGCTGTGGATGATAATGCGGAGGGTAGCTCGACCATTTTCCTGGATAATCTACTACTTCCCCTACTACTAGGTTTGAATAATCTGCATTTGAATAATCAAAAACAGTTCTTACAATTCTTGTGGATGCCTCCTTCATTGTTCCAGCTCCACGATTTTCACTTCTACATTCTTTATTTGTATATAATTTAGATTGAAATACCTTGTCATTAGTGGTTTTCGTAACAGAGATTTCCGTATCTTCCGAAAGACCAGTAATTTTTACCTCTACATCCTTCGGTACATGAAGCACCCATGGATCCTCATCAAAACAAGATTTTCTTGCAGCTATTTCTTTTTTTTCTTTATATTCAAAAACCACTTCACCTTTTATTAAAAGAAATGCCCTTTCTTTACTGTCTTTGTCTATTTCTACCTGTCCTTTAGCAATTCTCAATATGCCAAAGTCCATCATAGTATTATGCTCTTTTTCATCAATTGCAGCTATAGAGTTATAGCCATAACTAAAAGCTTCCTTTTGTCTAATTCTCAACACCTTACGTCACCTCTCTATAAATTTTAAATATAAGCTATTTGCTACACTTTCTTTCTAGCACTCTTCTAACCTTTGTAATTATGTGGTTGTAGGTAAGTCCATACTCTTCTTTTAAATAATCTACCGGTCCAACTTGACCAAATCTATCTTCTACACCTACCCTTTCAACAGGTACTGGTACACTCTCTACAACAACCTCCGCCACTGCCGAACCTAATCCGTTAAGAATACTGTGATTTTCAGCAGTTACAATTGCTCCTGTCTCCTCAGCGCATTTTATTATTGCTTCTTTGTCTATAGGCTTTAAGGTAAATATATTTTCAACTCTTACGGAAATTCCTTCTTTGTCCAACTCTTCAGCCGCTTTAAGGGCCTCTTCCACCATTATGCCCGTAGCAAAGACTGTTACATCCTTGCCGTCTCTTAGCGGTATAGCCTTTCCGATTTCAAAGGTAGATCCTTCTGCATAAATCTTTGTGGCACTTTTTCTCAGAAGTCTTGTATAAAACACACCATATTTATAAGCAATCTGTCCTATTATATCTTTAAGCATGGTACTATCTACAGGTTCAATAATGGTTATATTAGGAACGTTTCTTAATATTCCCATATCCTCAAAAGGCATATGAGTGCCTCCATTGTAAGCAGCAGTTACTCCTGGATCACTACCGGTTATTTTCACATTTAACTTTCCATAACCACAGGATAAAAATATTTGATCAAAGCACCTTCTTGTAGCAAAAGGACCAAAGCTGTGGGCAAAGGGAATCAGCCCCACTGCAGACATGCCTGCTGCTGTTCCCATCATATTAGCTTCCTGTATTCCAACATTAAAGGTTCTTTCAGGATATTTCTTCTGGAAAGACACCATTCCCATAGAACTCATTAAATCAGCATCAAGTACAACTACATTCTCATCTTTTTCAGCCAACTCCATAAGAGTCTCACAGTACATAGTTCTCATTTCTTTTTCTTCTTTTACTCTTTTTTCAGCTAATTTTACAACCACTATTTCTCCACCTCCTTCAGCTTATCTTCTAAAAGTCTTATAGCTTCTTTCATCTGTTCTTCGCTTACTGTAATATGGTGGTTACTTACAATGCCTTCACCAAAACAATAACCTTTACTTTTTATAGTGTTAAGCACTATAACCGAAGGTTTTCCCTTATTCTCCTTAGCTTTAATAACTGCATTGTATATTTCCTCAACATCATGGCCACAAACCTCTTGCGAAAACCATCCAAAGCTTTGGAATTTAGCCACTATATCCCCTAAATCATTTATATCCTTTGTAAATCCATCTAATTGCTGCTTATTATAGTCAACAAAGGCTATAAGATGGTCTGCCTTTTGTTGGGCAGCACACATAACCATTTCCCATACCTGACCTTCCTGAATTTCTCCATCGCCAAGAATTAGATAAATATAATTGCTTCTTCCTTTTAGTCTGTTTCCAATTGTTACTCCTAGAGCTGTTGATGCACCTTGACCTAGAGAGCCTGTAGTCATATCTATACCTGTAGTAAGATTTCTATCACAGTGGCTTGGTAAATGAGTAGCTGGTTTATTTAGGGTAAGTAGGTCTTCTTTAGGAAAGTAGCCCTTTAATGCTAAGGTAGAGTATACCGCAGGGCCGGCATGTCCCTTTGAGCATACAAGCCAATCTCTTTCCTCCCAGCTTGGATTTTTCGGGTCTATATTCATTACGTCACCATAAAGAACTGCTAATGTATCAACTACTGACATAGCTCCTCCCATATGTCCAAAACCTAAGGTGCCAATGGTTCTTATAGTCTCAATCCTTATTTTAAGAGCCAGTCCTTCTAGCTCCTTCTTTTTTTCTAAGCTTAACATACTATACCTCCACTTCCCGTGTATAAGCCTTTTTCATTGCTTCAATTAAAGGTAATTTTACTCCAGATAAGAACCTAACCATAGCACCACCAGCAGTACAAACATAATTTATCCTTGACGTATCAATAAAACGCTGTGCGGCACTAACAGTATCTCCTCCACCTATAACAGAATATCCTTTTGCTTCTGCTATAGCAGTCCATATTCCCTTAGTTCCATTTTCAAAGATTTTATTTTCATAAACTCCTGCTGGTCCATTGACAAATATAGTCCCTGCTTTAGAGAGTTCTTTCTTAAACAACTCTATAGTTTCACAACCTATATCCATAAACATATGGTTTAAAGGAAGTTTATCAATAGAAGTCTCTTTTCTCATACCACCTTCTTCATAGGCTAAATCTAGAGGATAAACTATCTTTTCACTATACTTTTCTAAATACTCCTTTGCAGAGCCTATAAATACATCTAGTTTTCTATCCTTAATAAATTTTTCATTAACCTCTCCTATGTTATAGCCCTTAGCCATCAACATAATATTGCCTGTAACTCCACAGCATAATATTTTGTCTGCAGTGCCATTTTCTAATACTTGTTTCATCATTCCAAAGGCATCAGATATCTTAAGTCCACCAAGTACAAAAACAGAAGGCTTGATCGGGCATTCCATAACCTTTGTAAGCGCACTTAGCTCTTGAAACATAAGCAAACCTGTTGCCGTAGGAAGTAATTCCTGAAAGGCTACCATTGAAGGAGCATTTCTGTGAGCTGCTGCAAAGGCATCATTTACATAGAAGTCTACTATTGGAGCAAGACTTCTTACTAAATAGGTATTCAGCATATCCTTAGCCTCAAGTTTTACTGCATCCTCAAAGGTTGATATTTCTTCTGTTAGATATCTAAGATTTCCTAGGAGAACTACTTCTCCTGATTTTAAATTCTTAACTGCATCCTGTGCTGCAGGACCACAAACATCGTCAATATATTTAACTTCTCTGCCTAGCTTTTGTGATAACTTTTCTGCATGTTCTCTCATTGGTATTAAATTGTGATAGTCCAGTGTATCTCCCTGGTGAGCAATTGTAGCTACTTTTGCTCCCCTGTCTATAAGGTATTTAATTGTAGGAATACTCTTATTTATTCTATTTTCACTTACAATCTTTTTAGTTTCTATGTCTATAGGAGAGTTTATATCAAGCCTTAATAAAACTCTTTTATCCTTATAATCAAACTCCTCCATAGACCTTATTCCAACATCTACTTTGACATCCATTTTCCCAACCCCAAATACTTATTTGTTTCTGTAACTGCTTCAATTCTATCCCTTTGCATTTCCATAGCTGCTCTTATCGCATCTATATTTTCTGGTATAACTACCGCTTCCTGTGGAATATTTATAGCAAACATTATATCCTTACCAGACTTAACAACAGACTCTTCAAATACAGCTATTTCATACATATCTCCTCTTGGGTTTCCAAGGTCCCTTGCATACCTGAATAAAGACGCATTTCCTAAGAATCCATCAGCAAGTCTTACATTTCTTATTCTTGGATGCTGACTAAAGATATCTAATAGCTCTTCTTTTGATATATCTTCCTTAGGCGTAGCTACAACAGTAATTATATGGCCGTGAGTTACCGGTGTATGAACAAGTATCCCTGTAGCATCTACATGAGGCATTATAGTCATAAGATCTAAGGCTTGATGGCTTGGAGCCTTATCTACTTGAAGTGCGTTAGTAAGCCCTCTGTGGTAATCTCCTGGATCTGCAACTCTTCTTATTATGGTAATTGCAACCTTTTTTACACCAACTTTTCTATCTATGCAGTCTACTGCTCTTATTAATCCAGTAGTATTACAGGATGTTAGCTTTAAAAATTGCTTTCCTATACCTTTCTCATAGTTTGCATAGCCATGGAAAAACACATCTGCTACATCATTATTTTCTCCACCTTGGAATATTGCTTTTTTATTGTATTTTTTATAAAGCTCCTTATTTTTAGCACCTATACCAGCACTGGTAGCATCAAGAATTACATCACATTTTTGAATCAAATCTTCTAGTGTTCCACTTATAGGTATTTCAGCTTCCTTGAATAATCCTTCGTTTCCAGCCATTGCATTATATAAGTTATAAGGCATACCCTTTTCCTTTAAAGCTCTTACCGCTAAAGTAGGCGAAACATCAGCAACCCCTACAAGCTCCATATCCCTTTGCAGGGCAACTCCATCTGCTAATCTTTGTCCAATAACGCCGTATCCAGCAACTCCTACTTTTATCATTCTTAATTCCTCCTAAAACTCAAATTATACTTATACTCTTTTTAGACAAATCTATCTCTTATAGACCTTGTCTAAGAAGTTCAATTGTATGCTCTTCAACCATTTCTGGAGTAATATCCTTTCTTCTTGCAACGCCTGTTTCAATAGCAGCCTTCGCCACATATAAAGCAACCTTTGGTGCTATTCTCAAATCAAAGGCCTCTGGAATAACATAGTCTTCTCTTAACTGATCTTCATTTATAAGTTCTGCTATTGCATAGGCTGCTGCAATCTTCATCTCATCATTAATTTCGCTAGCACGAACATCTAATGCCCCTCTAAATATTCCTGGAAAAGCTAAGACATTGTTAACTTGATTTGGGTAATCAGATCTTCCAGTGCATACAACCCTAGCCCCTGCTTCCTTTGCTAAGTTAGGAAGTATTTCTGGGTTTGGGTTTGCCATCGCCATTATTATTGAGTCACTATTCATTGATTTAACCATTTCCTGTGTTACACAGTTTGCTGCTGAAACTCCTAAAAATACATCTGCTCCCTTTAACACCTTTTCAAGATTACCTTGTTCTTGGTCAGGATTTGTTATTTGAGCAATTTCCTCTTTATATTTGTTCATGCCCTCTGTTCTGCTTTTATATATAGCTCCCTTAGTATCACAAAGTATTATATTTTTTGTTCCCATCTTTAACAGAAGCTTTGTTATAGCAATTCCAGCAGAACCAGCACCATTAATAACCACTTTTAAATCTTCAAATTTTTTATTAGTAATTTTTAGGGCATTAATTAGGCAGGCAGAAGACACCACTGCAGTTCCATGCTGATCGTCATGAAATATTGGTATATTACATATTTCCTTTAATTTATCTTCTATTTCAAAACACTCCGGTGCCTTAATATCCTCTAAGTTTATGCCGCCAAAAGCAGATTCCATAAGTTTTACCGTCTCTACAATCTTATTTATGTCTTTAGTTTCTAAGCATATTGGAAAAGCATCCACTCCTCCAAAGGATTTAAATAAAACAGCTTTACCCTCCATAACTGGAAGCCCTGCTGCTGCACCAATATCTCCAAGTCCCAGTACAGCTGTTCCATTAGTAACAACAGCTACCCAATTTCCCTTTGCTGTATAGTCATATATACAATCATAGTTTTTCTCAATCTCTAAGCAGGGTTCTGCTACCCCTGGAGTATATGCAAGAGTTAAGTCCTCCTTATTCTTTACCGGCACCTTGCACCTTAAGGCAATTTTTCCTTTGTTATCTTTATGAAATTTTAATGCTCTTTCTCTTAATTCCAATGTTTTTTCCTCCCGTCCTTGCTATTTTCAATTTTAGATAGAAACTCTTTATTGTATGAATAATATTCCAATTTTTATGCTTTTACATTAACCGGTGTATTAGTATTTGTGTTGCTATTTGAATTTGTCTTAGCCTTCTTTTGAGCCTGAGTTCTTAAAACATCCACATAAACAGCACCAATTATAACTAATCCTATAGCAACAGTCTGTACGTCTGCTGGTACCCCTAGAAGATTCAGTCCATTTCTAAGTACAGCCATAATCATAGAACCTATTAGTGTACCCCATACTGTACCGGAACCACCCATGAAGGAAGCCCCTCCTATGATACAGGCTGCAATAGCATCCGCATCATAGTTTAATCCTGCCAGCGGAAAAGCAGCGTTAACTCTTCCTACTAAAACTATTCCACAAAGGGCTGCCATAAAACCGCTTAGAGAATAGACTAGAACTAGAGTTTTTGATACATTAACTCCTGATAACTTTGCAGCTTCTGGATTACCTCCAACTGCATATATATATCTTCCTTGAGCAGTTCTATTCAAAAATATGTGAAATATAGCGTACACAGCTATAACTAATATAAAACTAACTGGAATTAGACCTATTTTCTCTGAACCTAAGAATTGAACAGATTTAGAAAAACCTGATATCGGTGATGCTCCTGTAACTATAAGTGCCAAGCCTGCTGCCACATTTTTCATAGCTAACGTAGATATAAATGGATGAGGTAATTTCAATTTTGTAAGCAGTATCCCATTGATAAACCCTAGAAAAGAGCCAACTACTAGACATAGTATAATTGCCATCATAGCATTAAGGTGCCATTTTGTTATTGCTACTGCCATTACGCAAATAGATAAAGCTAATACAGAACCAACAGACAAGTCTATCCCTGCTGTTAGTATAGTTAACAGCATACCTACTGAGATTAAACTATTCAGTGCTGATTGATTTGCTATGTTCATGATATTTTTAAAAGTTAAAAATTGATCTGAAGCAAAAGTTAAAATAACACAGAGCAATAGTAATCCTAGTAAAGACCCAAATTTAGATAAAATTGCTCTTAAGGATTTATCTTCTGATACGTTAAACCTATCCTTTTTTCTCTCTTGTTCCATTAATTACACCCCCCCTGAAGCTGCTTTCATAATATTTTCTTGGTTTGCATTTTCTCTAGCAAATTCTCCAGTAATCCTTCCCTCATGCATAACAATAACTCTATCACTCATGCCTAGTATCTCTGGCATTTCAGAAGATATCATTATTATTGCTGAACCATTAGAGACTAGCTCATTCATAACGTTGTAAACCTCTACCTTTGCCCCTACATCTATTCCTCTAGTAGGCTCATCAAAGATAAATATGTCTGCCTTTGTATTCAGCCACTTTGCTATAACAACCTTTTGTTGATTTCCTCCACTTAACTGTCTTACTATAAACTTTTCTGACGGAGGATTTATATTTAGCTTTTTGATATTTTCTTTGCATCTTTCTTTAGACTTTTTCATGTTCAATAGAAACCTAGATTTTATTTTATCGTATGAAGAAATGTTCATATTGAAGGAAACAGTATTGCCAAGAATCAAACCTTGTCCCTTTCTGTCCTCCGTAAGAAATGCAATTCCTGATTTCATAGCATCCTCAGGAGACTTTATTCTTACTTTTCTACCATGAATATATACGTCACCTGAGTTTATCCGGTCTGCACCAAATATTGCTCTAGCAACCTCTGTTCTTCCTGCCCCTACAAGTCCTGCTAGACCTAAAATTTCCCCTCTTCTAACACTAAAGCTTATGCTCTCAAATACTCCTGTACTTTTCAAATTTTCAACTCTTAAAACTTCTTCTCCTAAGGTTGTGTTCACCTTTGGAAATTGATGCTCTAAATTTCTTCCAACCATTAGCTTAATTAACTCATCAGTAGTAACCTCACTAATAGGAAGAGTCTTTACCTTTTCTCCATCTCTCATTACGGTAACTCTATCGCATATCTCCATTATTTCATCAAGTCTATGAGATATAAATATTATAGCTATACCCTTACTTTTTAAATTTTTTACAGTTCTTAACAATTCTCTTACCTCTCTGTTACTTAAACTGGAGGTAGGCTCATCCATTATAAGAAGTTTTGTTTTAACACTAAGGGCTTTAGCAATTTCCACCATTTGCTGCTTTCCCATTCCCAATCTATCTATACCTATTCTAGGATCAATCTCCTGACCTAATTCTCTCAATAATTCTGAGGATCTTTTCCTCATTTCTTTTATATTAAGCAATCCAGATCTACCATTATTCTTTAACTCTCTGCCTAGAAATACATTCTCTGCCACAGTAAGCTGTTTAACAATATTTAATTCTTGATAGATAGCTGTTATACCTAATTCCATGGCATGCTTAGGTCCATTAATTTTAGTTTCTTTTCCCTCTATTAATATCTGCCCCTCATCATTTTTATGAGCTCCTGTTAAAATTTTAATTAATGTAGATTTACCTGCACCATTTTCCCCAACTAGTCCTAGTACCTCTCCTGGATATACATCTAAGTCTATGTTATTTAAGGCCCGTACTCCCGGAAAAATCTTAGAAACACCTCTTAGCTCAATAAACGGTTTTTCCATTATTCAAACCACCTCAATTTTTGTAAGCTATAAAACTTATTTAATGGGCCCAACATAGTATTTTGATGCAATTTCATTTTGTAACTCCGTTGGAGTTTTTACTAGTTGGGCTCATCTTTCAATTTAATTGCTTTGCTTTATAAAAGCTATAATATGGCTATGTTATTCTTATTTTTTCAAAATCTTATCTAAGTCTGCTTGAGCTTGGTCTACGTTTTCCTTTGATATTACACTTGTTCCAGTATCAACTCTAACATCAACCTTTTCACCCTTTGCAGCCTTAACTGCAGTTTCAACACCTAGTTTTCCTATATTATATGGACTTTGTGCAACTGATGCTGTAAGTTCTCCTGCTTTTATTGATTTTAAAGCATCTGGAGAACCGTCAAATCCTACTACAGCTACGTTAGCTTTATTAGCTTGCTTAAGAGCTCTTTCAGCACCTAAAGCCATCTCGTCATTTGAACAGAAAACGCCTTTTACATTAGGATGAGTTTGTAATAAGTTTTCCATTACGGACATAGCTTTGTTTCTATCACTATTTGCAGGTTGTACTTCTACTACTTTTACTCCAGCAGCTTCAAGTTCTGTCTTGGCACCGTTTACACGTTCATCATGAGTTGCATCACCTAATGCTCCTCTTATAATAACTACTTCTGCTCCCTTTCCAATTTTATCAGCTAAGAATTTACCACCAAGTTTACCACCAGCTAAGTTTCCTGTTCCTACAAAAGATTTCTTCTTATCCCACTTTGCATCAGTATCTATAAGTACAACAGGGATTTTAGCCTCATCAGCCTTATCAAAGGTAGCTAATGCTGCACTTGGTTGAGATGGTGCTACCACCAATACGGATACTTTTTTAGTTATTTGGTCTTCCATAATAGATGTTTGCCCTGCTATATCAGTTTCATCATTTGGACCAAGCACCTTTACTTCTACTCCTAAAGCCTTACCAGCATCCATTGCTCCAGCCTGAACTATTTTCCAGTAATCACTATTTAACGCTTTTAATACAACTGCTACATTAGTCTTTCCATCCTTACTACCTGATGTCTGCTGACTGTTATCTGCTGCCTTATTTCCACAACCAGCAAAAGTTGATGATAATACCGCTGTAATAGCAAGTATTCCTAAAATTTTTCCATACCTCTTCATTAAAATTCCCCCTTATTTAATTAAGTTTCAATTTATAAATGCAATTTATAAGCTGTACTACCCTCCTCCTATCGAAACTATATATTAATTTATGTGAAAGATATTTAGTACAACCGTAGAAAAACGCCATTTTTTCCCTCTGCATGTTTATAATAATTCATTTTTTTAAAGCTTCAAACTTTTACTTTTAATTTTTTCTTTGTTTTTTGAATAAAATAATAATATAAATACCGTTCCATTATTTAACTTTTCTGATATAATTATTCTATCAATGTATAGTTTATTATTATTACTTTTATTTTTGAGACAGACATTCTTTAACTTTCCCAATTACTATGTACATAGATATAAATCTATTACTTTTATTTATGACTTTTTATTTAAAAATGAATAGGATATGTGTATAAATTAGTCCTAAATATAAATAATACTTAGGAAAGGAAAGAGATAATGAAAGGTTTTTTAATAAATAAAAAGATTAATTTAAAAAGTACCTTTATAAAACTAATCCTATCTTACATAATACTTACTTCGCTGATACTTTCTATAACAACCACAGTTCTATATAATAGCTATAAAAATCAACTAATAGAAAACTCCATAGGAAGTTCTGAAAAAACACTAAATCAAGCTATTTATTATACAGACTACATATTAAATTGGTCCAAGCTGTTTTTATATCAGTTATACCTAAACGAAGATATATATAGCCTAATGTATTACGGTAAAAATAATTATTATAGTTCTAACGAAAATTCGAAGATACTTCAATTGAATTTTCCTTTGCCATCTATTCACTCAGTCTATGTCTACAATAATAATAGTGGAAAGGTGTATAGCTCTATAAGTGAAACTGTAGACATCAACAACTTTTATGATAAGGGTCTTTTACCCCTTATCAGTGATTCTTCTGACGGCTTTAGTACAGGTTTAACTCCAAGAAAAGTAAGTTTTTTATCTAAGGACAACTTGAAATATGATAGAAATATTCTTTCTATCACATTTTCTAATACTAAGAATTCTAAAAATAACTTGCCGGATGGAGCTATAATTTTAAATTTATCTGTAGATGAAATTGAAAAATACTTTAAAACTATTTCTAAGGATAAGTGTGATATATTCGCTATTGATAACACTGGAAATATAATTTTCCACTCAAATTCAAGTATGTTTCTTAAAAATGTTTCATCCCTTGAATACGTAAAAACTATACTTAATGAACATAATTCTAAAGGTAGTTTTTTATCAGACATAAATGGTGAGCCTTGTGTAATATCTTATAATTCTTCAGATAAACTTGGTTTAAAGCTTATAGCAGTAGCTCCATATCATACGTTACTAGGAAGTATGGAGGAAATGAATCATCTAATGTTAATAATCTTTATAAGCTTGCTTTTTATAGGTATTATAGTTTCCTACTTCATATCTAAAAAAATATATTCGCCTATAGGGAGAATTGTAAAAGATGTTGAAAATAAAATTATAAAACATAATCTGATAGGCGAAATACAATCAAATGAATTCGATTTTTTATCTTTAGCTATAGATTCAGTATTTAATGAGAATATTTCCTTAAAAAAACTTTCCTTTGAGGATAGAAAATTTTTAAGAAATCGGTTAATAGAAAGTCTCTTACTAAATAATTTAACAAATTTCAAAGACATAAAAGAAAGGTTAGATGAATTAAATATTAAAGTATCAGAAGGAACTAATTTAGTTATCTTATTTAAGATTGATCAAATTTCTGAGTTTTACTCTAAATATTCTCATGAAGACAGAAAACTTCTAAGGTTTGGAATATGCAACATATGTCAGGATGTTTCTTCAAAGGCTTATAATAGTGAATGTATATCTATAGGTAAAAAACATATTTCTCTTATTTTAAACACATCAGACAGAGGAAGCCTTGAAAATTTAGACTTAGTTGAAAATCTTATAAAAGAAATTCAGAACTACGTTATGTTGTTTTATAATATTTCTCTATCTGCTGCTATAGGATGTTGTGCTGATAATTTATACAAAATATCTACTTCTTATGAAGTTGCTATGAACTATTTAAATTACACATTAAAATTTGGCTCAGGCTCTATATTAAATTATGATAAAATCATCCTAAACTTAAATAGTGAGTATCAGTATCCAGATGAGATTGAAAACGCTTTATTTAGTGCAGTTAAGCTAGCAAATATAAAAAACATGGAAAAGGAACTGGACAGAATACTAGAAAAAATAAGTTCTTACTCTTACAGCAATATGCTCCTTGGAATATCTCAATTAGCATTACATTCAAAAAAACTAATTGATACTTTGTACAACATTAATAATGAGAGTTCAAACATTAACCTTAAAAGTTTCTTAAACAATTTAGATAAACTAGAAACCTTTACCGAGGTAAAAAGCTGGTTTATTGATTTATATACAAGCTCTATTACTCAATTAGATGAGAAAAAATCAAACAAAAAAAATGATATTATAAAAAATACCATAGCTTATATAAATGAAAATTATAATAACCCAAATTTATCTGTAGATATTATATCCGACTATGTAAATATCTCATCTAGCTATCTAAGAGCAATATTTAAGACTACAGAGAATAAATCTTTATCTACTTATATATCTGAGTTGAGATTTAACAAGGCAAAGGTTTTACTTGAAACAACTAGCCTAACAGTTTCTGAAATATCTACTGAAGTTGGTTTTAGTAATAGTAATTATTTTTATACTGCATTTAAGAAAAAATATGGTATTTCGCCTAATCAGTATAGAAACACCTTCAAAATCCGAGGCTAGAAAACTTTTGGCACTAGCCATTTATTATATGTTATTTTTTCATTAATAATAAATAAAGGGTATATAGAACTTTTATACTATGGAGGGATAGTAATTGAAAACTATAGGAGTTTTAACAAGTGGTGGAGATGCACCAGGAATGAATGCGGCTATAAGAGCCGTTGTAAAAGCTGCAGCTTACAATAACATTAAGGTAATAGGTATAGAAAGGGGTTACAAGGGATTAATTAATGGGGAATTTAAACATTTAACTCCTTCAGTAGTTGAAGATATTATTGATAAAGGAGGAACTATCCTCAAAACGGCAAGGTCCCAGGAGTTTATGACAGATGATGGCCAAAAAAAGGCACTAAATGTTTTAGATATACTTGGAATAGAAGGTTTGATAGTTATAGGGGGCGAAGGCTCCTTCAAAGGCGCGTCAAGATTAAACAGATTAGGCGTTAAAATAGTAGCTATACCTGCAACAATAGATAACGACTTAGGTTATACAGACTATTCAATTGGTTTTGATACCACATTAAATATAGTTATAGACTGTATAAGTAAAGTACGAGATACTACTATCTCCCATGAAAAGGCTACTATTATTGAAGTTATGGGAAGATATTGCGGAGATATAGCCCTATATGCTGGGATAGCAGGAGGCGCTAAAATTACACTTATACCAGAAAAGGGAATAGAAGTTAACTCAGTTTGCCAAAAACTCCTTGAGGATAAAGCTAAGGGAAATCTAAATAATATTATTATACTAGCTGAAAATTTGTATGATCCATTGCAACTAAAAAAAGAGATAGAGGAAAAAACAGGAATTAATACAAGAGTTACAATGCTCGGCTTTATACAAAGGGGTGGTAGCCCTTCTGCCTTTGATAGAATACTTGCTAGTAGAATGGGTGCAAAATCCATAACTTTATTAGTAAAAGAGAGCACCTCAAAAGCAATTGGTATCAGAGGAAATTTCATGATTGATGTAGATATTGATGATGCTATAGCTTCTAAAAAAGAATTAAATGTTGAGTGCTATGAACTTTTAAAGGAATTCTCTATAATTTAAGATTTTTAATAGTAAAAAAAGCTGTAAGAAGAAATCTATCTAGATTATCTTCTTACAGCCTTACTTATCTAAAATTAAGCTATATCTTCATCAGATTTTATAAACTTATCTTTTCTTGATTTATAAACTGGGTATCCTATTAAAGTAGCTACAAGTCCTAATCCTGCATTCATAGGTTGAGTGAATAGAGTGTTTAATATTATATATAAACCTCCTATTATAGCTATAGCTGGTATTACAGGATATAGAGGAACTTTATATGGTCTGTGTAATTCTGGTCTGTTCTTTCTAAGAGTAAATACAGCACAGAATGTCATAACATAGAATATCCAAATTACGAATATTAATAAGTCTGTTAACTGGTCAAACTTACCTGAGAATATTAATAGTATTGAGATAACACCTATTAATATACCACTGTTTATTGGAGTTTTGAAAGTTGGGTGTAATTTTCCTAACCAGTTACTGAATGGTAGTTTATTTTCAACTGCCATAGCATATGGAATTCTCATTCCTGTCATTATATATCCGTTTAATGATCCAAATATTGAGATTAGAATACCTATAGTAATAATCTTTCCACCACCTGGTCCGAATATTACTGATGCTACGTCTGCAGCTGGTGTCTTAGTTGCAGCTAGTGTTGTTGCTGGTAATACGAATAGATAAGCAACGTTTATTAATAGGTAAATTGCCATAACTACTGATATACCACCAATAATTGCCTTAGGTAAATCTTTACCTGGGTTTTTCATTTCTCCTGCTATAGCTCCAACGTTTATCCATCCATCATAAGCGAACATTGTAGCTACAAGTGCTGATCCAAGACTTGTACCTATCGGATGATCAGCAGCAGTCATTGGGAATAATCTTACTACTCCACCATCACCTTTTGTTAAACCAACTAATATTATTGCAAATAAAGGTACTAACTTAGCAACAGTTGCAACAGTTTGGATAGCTCCACCTGTTTTTGATCCTAATGAGTTCATGCATATTAAGAATATAGTAGTTATAATTGCTATTGGAATTATCATTCCGTCGCCTAATGCTAATAATGAAACTGCTTGTGTTGCAAATATTATTCCAAGAGCTGCGATATTTGCTGGGAAATATATTACTGTCTGAGCCCAACCTAAAAGATATCCCCAAACATCTCCGTATGTCTCATTTAAGTAAGCTACCATACCACCTGTTTTTGGAATTGCAGCAGATACTTCAGCCGCTGTAAGTCCACCAGCTACGGATATTATTCCGCCTAGAACCCACGCCATCATACCTAGTCCTGGTGCGCCTGTCGCAGTAAATACAGCTGTAGGCTTAAAGAATACTCCTCCACCTATAACCATACCGATAACGATTGCAAGGGCGGGTACGAGACCGATTTCTTTTTTTAATTCATTTTTGCTCATTATACGATTTACCTCCCTACAAAAATTTTTTATTAAATATATTTTATTTCGATAAAATCTTAACATGTTTTACAGTTTAAATCAAGTGTAATTTTCGCAATAATTTTATTTTTATACCTAATTGTTGTATTAATCATCATAATTCTGATATCATAAGTATGAAATTACAAGTATAAAGTCGTTTTGTGAAGAGAAAAAACTCGAATATTGTAACTTTTTAAATATAAAACTTAAACTAAACATTGTTTTTATTAAAACTATTTTTAAATATGAATTCAATTATTCACAACGGTTTTTGTATTGTAATATGGATTATTAAAGTTTCTCTTTGGAAAATCATTATTTTAACAAAGCTAGCATAATTTTATTAGGTTTTATTGAGATTTTGTAAAAAATTATTAGAATATTGCTTAGCTATTAATAGACTTTCCCTAATAACCTTATTGTTATGCCATATAAATATAATTTTATTTCTAAAAATTGAATTTATCACAATCTATTTTTTTCAGCACAATTATTTTTTTAAATAAGCGTAAAATATTGAAGACTTTTTAGTCAAATATAGTTTCATTTATTTTAATAAACTTTTATTTATAAATTTTTATGTTAATATTTTCCCAGAATCCCTCATTTCCACAAGGCTGTGAGGGTATGGTTCAAAAAAACTTTGATTAATAAAACTAAAAACCTCAAATCTTATTAAATATCCTTTTATTAAGTATAAAGGAACTGAAAAAGGTATATTTCCACTTCTATATTTTTCTAAAGCATCTAATATAAATACGGTTTCTCTTTCTGAGATTTTATCCTGGAATACTTTTATAATGCTTAGCATTAAGCTAATATTTGATGTATATCTGGGCACCCTTGCCAAGACTAGTCCCAAATAATACTCATATTCCTTAATAATTCTTTCTGTGCTTTCTTCACTTTCTTTCTTTATTATATCGGACAGCTTTCTAAATCCCTTTTTATTGTAGTACATGAGTAGCAGCTCATTATATTTATGAAACTTCTTTAACTCTACAATGGAATTTGTCTTTTTTAGTTCTCTAAATCTAGCCATTGTATACAATTTTGTTAAAAAGTGTTCTCTAATTTTATAATCTTTCAACCTCCCTTCATCTTCAACAGCTAGATTAGGATATCTTTTTGTTACCTCTCCCCCAAAAAAACCCTTTCCCTTTCTAACTGCTGCTCCCTTATCTATACTGCTATATATTTTTACGTCTTTAATTCCACAAGAAGGAGACCTAGTTTTTAATAGAAACCCATCTACTTCTTCCAGGTTATTTAGAAATGTGTTAGAAAAATCATTCATCATTATTGATAAGTCCCTTCCTGTTTTAGTTTCAATAATTTTAAAATCTCCATCAATATTTACTACTCTTATGGAGTTCCTGGGTATTTCTAATCCTATTTCTATTTCCGGACATACTGGTACAAATCTAACATAGTCATTTAACTTATTTACAAACTCATCATTTTCAATTTGTCCGTTATATCTACATGCCTGAAACCCTAGACATTTGCTTACTACTACAATGGGTTTGACCTCCAATAATTTCATCTCCTTACTTTTCTAATGTAAAACTGATGAATGTTACTCCTGTCTAATTATTTTCTGTAAAACTCTAAAAAATATGTTTATGAATTAATTCCAATAAAATACTTTTGACAATTAATAATTTTTATTATATGATATAATTAATTATATAGTAAGGATGGTGTATATGGATAACCTAGCTAATATCTTTAGAGAAAAAAAGTTAAAACTTACTCCTCAACGTATCGCTGTGTACAAATATTTACAATCTACAAATGAACATCCATCTGCTGAAACAATATATAAAGCTCTACAACCAGAGTATCCTACAATGAGCTTAGCTACTGTTTATAAAGCTCTTAAAACCTTAGTTGAAGTAAACCTGGTTCAAGAGTTAAATGTAGGTGAAGGTAACTTTAGATATGATGGAAATGTATGTCCTCATTCTCACATACAATGTCTAAATTGCGGAAAAGTAAATGATGTAGAAGGTATTTGCTTTACTGACCTAAATGATAAAGTTAAAGATCTTACAGACTATGATATAATAGCTAATCAAATATATTTTTACGGTATTTGTAGTTCTTGCAAACAAGACGCTAAAGAAAACTAAAAATATGTTTATATAGATAAAGAGCAGTTTAGTGTATAAACTGCTCTTTATCTATAAGCTTCATCTACTGCTTCTTCCCATTCCTTTTTGCTTTGTTTTCCTGATAATATTTCATCGACCTTAGAAGATATGCTGCCCTTTAACTTTTCTGGTATGTTATATACAAATGCAACACCATCCTCAGTACTCTCCTGTAAGTGCTGTATGACACTACCTTTTACGCCTCCACCCTTAGAATTGTTAACCTTCTTATTTCCAGTTATAAACCCCTTTTCCACCAGTTTCTTTTGAGTATCATCACTTAGAGCAAACTTTATAAAATTAGTCACTTCTTCTCCATTCTTATGGTTTAGAGGAACAGACATAATTGATTCTGTTACAACTGGTATATTGAAATTTATTGAGGAATCCCCCATATTCTCTCCTATTACCTTTATATTTTCATCCTTAAAGCTTTTAGCATAGTGGGATGTAGCTACTATTAATGGCATATCTCCTTTCACAAATTTATCTACAGTACTATCATTTCCAATTTCAAAAGTATTCTTATTTATACCTCCAGCTTTACTTAAATCTGATAATGTATCAAATGCTTGCTGCATCTCGTTTAAGGATTTATAGGCAGATGCTCCACTATCATATATACTCTCTAACTTTCTCATACTCACCTTATTATTTACTATTATAGAAAAGAGCCCATTATTTATATCTAAGTCTTCTGGTATTATAACTGGAATTCTTTTTCCTGATTCACCTAACTTTTTTAACATACTTCCAAAATCAGTTATATTTGATGGCGGCTTAATATTTAACTTATCAAGTGCCTTTTGGTTATATAGAATTTCAATTGTATAAGGTATTAATGGTACTCCATAGTATTTATCATTGAATCTTCCATATGCCTTTACAACAGTATAATATCTTTCACTTATTTTATTTTCATCATAATAGCTATCCATATCACTTAAAAGACCCTTTTTACTTAGCTTCATCATATTATTTCTAGAAGTGAAAACAATATCTGATTCTCCGCCTTTACTTATATCTTCTTCTATCTTTCCGCCAATAGGGTTGTTAACATTTACTTTCACCTTTCCATTATCCTTTTTATATTCTTCAGTAATGAATTTAAGGATATCTAAGGATCCTTTATCTTTAGTATCAATATATATGTTCAATTGTTTTTCTTTGGCTGTCTCTTTTCCCTTACCACATCCACTAATATTGATTAATAATAATATTAGTAAAAGCATTGCTAATCCTCTTCTTCTAACAATCATATTTTCCTCCTTTCGCTTCTAGTAACTGTCAATTAAATTACTTATTTTTATGTTGATAAGTATTGTAAATTTATTTTGTGCATAATAATTAAATATATAATAATTTCATATAATTAACTGGAGGTGAAATATATGAAATTTAGGGTAATTTTTCTAAAGAAAAAATATATCTATTTTTTACTATTAACACTGATTATTTTGATACTGCTATTAATCTTGTTAGTTTCTAAAAACTATTCACCAACTTTCAATAAAATCTTAAACGACACAGCAATAAAAGCAGATCTTAACGGTGATGGAAAAGAGGACATACTATCTGTAAAAAAAATTGGTGAAAAGTATGACCTTGAGGTAAAAACTAAAGATAAAAGTTTTTCTATTAAAACAGACAAAAACTCTCCCCCAATCGGTCACTATTCTAGCTATTGGCCAATGAGAGTTACCCTCATGGATGTTTCTAGAGATAAGATTCCTGAAATTTTTATTCAGTCGTCTAATAAGGATACTCCCATTCAACATATTTTTATTTGGAATGACGGCAAATTTGAAAACCTATTTTCAAACACAAATAACATACTGGGCTTTATAGACTGTAAAAATAACAAAACGCCTAAAGTTATCTCTGGAAAACTCCAAAATGACGATATAACACTATCAAACTATATATTTCTTAATTATAAATTTAAGAATTATAATTATGAAACTAATAACGTATTTATGGGTAAAGATACTATTTGTTCCTTTGTCAAATTTGTACAAGGTCTTCCCCATAATGAATCCTACAGGCCTAAAGATATATTTGTGCCAACACTAGATAAATCAAGTTTGTCTGTAATTGATAAGTTAGCTGGTGATAACAATAGTTACGTATTTCAAGATGGCATTTTTACAGAGAATAAGTGCAATCAAGATGGCGAAGTATCTGAAGTTCTCTGGACTCTAAGTTTTAAGGGTGTCTCTAACCTAAATAGTAACACAGTAAAAAATTACACAATAAATCTCCTGTTAACTAAGGATGAAAATAGCAAAGATAATTTCTACTTTAAAATTACTTCCATGTATTTTAAATAATGTAAAAAATAAAAAGGGACCGTTTTACGGTCCCAAGGGGGATGGGGGGTTATTACATCAAATGAAGATTTTTATCATTTGATGTTTATGGAGATTTTATCTCCAATTACATTTATTATATTGTCCCGTTCCTTAAAAATTATTCACCTTCATACAAAAATTTTAATATTTTTTGCACATTTCTTCTAATTCTTCTCTTATTTCCTCTCTAAGATACTGAGGTTCTATAATTTCTGCATTTTTCCCAAAACCCATTATCCACTTTTTTAACTCATCAGTTTCATCTACATATAAATTAAATAGTATATCGTCCTCTTCTAAGGACTGTAGTTCTTCACTAACGTGCCAGCTTCCATTCTTTATAAAGTCTGCAGCTTCCCTGTGAAATTTTACAGTTACCTTTATCTTTTCTCCCTTAAATAATTTTTCGTTATCTTTTAAATAGTCTTTTAATGAAAAATTGTAAGGTCTCATATATATTTCATTTGTTATTTCTATGCTCTTAATCCTTGACAGTCTAAAAGTTTCTACAGAATCTTTTTTATGGCAATATCCAATTACATGCCATCCTCCCTCTCTAAATATTAAATTATAACAATCTAACTTTTCAATGGTTAAATTATTTTTGCTCATGGACAAATACTGAAGGCTTAAAGTACGTCCTCTACTCATTGCGTAATTAATCTTTGAAATTTTATCCTCAAGGCCCTGTAAACTTCCGATTTCGCTTATCTTAAAATCTCCACTATTATTTAAATGCTGTAAATTACTATCTTTATTTATACACAAATTCTTTATCTTGGCTACAGCACTTTTTAACTGCTTTTCTCCTGTAAACCCATTTTCCTCTGTAAGTATTTCCGAAGCCATTAATAGACTTTGCAGTTCATCTTCACTAAGTTTTGATGGTTTCATATAAAATTCTTCATCTATGAAGAAGCCACCGTATCTTCCCTTTCTAGTATGAACAGGTATATTAGCCTTATTTAAGCTACTTATATATCTATATATAGTCTTTTTATCTACTTCTAGAGTATCTGCTAATTCTGATGCAGTTGTAAGACCCTTATATTGAAGTGTAATTATCATTTCCATCAAATGAGATATCTTAGACATAATGCTTTACCCCCAGCGTAATTATTATACTAATCTATATTTATATCGTTTTATTTGTCGTTTTTTTTAGTATATTATTGTATAAATTTTAAGACACTTTTTACTAGTTATTCAAAGTATAACCTGACGATATTTTTGATTCCAGCAATTGAAGAAAATATGATAAAAATTTTCAAGTGCAAATTCCATAATTATATGTGTCAAATTTCCTAAAACTGAATATTATGTACTATGAGCAAAGGACAAGCGATTACCTGTACCTTAAGCTAAAAAATTAATTAAAACTTAAGATGTAAAGTAAAAAGAGTTAAATAAAACCAATGCCCAGAAAGGGGGGTTAGAGCATGCATGATCATCAATTACTAGCATTAGCTGCTTTAATAGCATTATTGCTATTAATATTCTGTAGAAGAAAAGGAGCTTATCTTGCTCTATTAATTGTTCTTGCTATCTTGATCGTAGCTGGTACAACCGGAAGAAGATAACTAATCAATAATAAAGAATTAATGTACCAATATACTTTATACCAGTTTTAAAACATTTTTTGTGTCAAGTATTACTAAACTTCATAATATATACTGTGAAGTAACTAAAGTACAGGTATTTTATATACAAAAGATACAACAAATGTTTTAACACAAAATTTCATAGAATCTGTGTCAACTTTCTTAATGATGAATACTATGTAGTATAAGGCAAACAAAAGACAAGCAGGTACCTAAGCCTAAGATAAAAGATTAATCAAACCTATGATGTAAAGTAAAAAGACTCAAATAAAACCAATGCCCAGAAAGGGGGGTAAAGTATGCGTGATCAACAATTACTAGCATTAGCTGCTTTAATAGCATTACT
This sequence comes from Clostridium tanneri, assembly GCF_033659955.1. Taxonomy (NCBI): domain Bacteria; kingdom Bacillati; phylum Bacillota; class Clostridia; order Eubacteriales; family Clostridiaceae; genus Clostridium; species Clostridium tanneri. The sequence goes on along the minus strand of NZ_JARUJP010000008.1, from coordinate 23,160 downwards.
TCTATTATTATTCGGTAGAAGAAGAGGAGCTTATCTTGCTCTATTAATCGTTCTTGCTATTTTAATTATTGCAGGTACAACTGGAGAAGGAAGAAGAAGAAGAAGATGTTAGGCTAAAAATATAAAATTAGTGTATGGATATAAACAAAGGTTCTAGAGTAATAAAAACAGAAGATATAAAGTAAAGAGACTTAAATAAAGCCAATGCCCAGAAAGGGGGGTTAGGATATGCGTAGAAATCAATTATTAGCATTAGTTGCTATAATAGGCATAATACTATTAGCTTTCAGAAGAACTAGAGCTGCTCGTCTATCTATCTTAATAGTTCTTGCTGTTTTAATAGTAATAGGTGCTGCAGGAAGATTTGGATGGAGATAGTATAATTACTTGATAGGAGAGCTTAGATAGCTCTCCTTAATATAAAGGAGTGATAAAATGGGAAAACATCGCAGCAAAAGCTTTGTTGACAACCTAAATCTTGGTGAACTATTAAAAAGCATAGATATAAATCAAATTATATCATTAGTTTCTACATTGGTAGGAGCAAATAACATGAATGTAAATCAACTAAGTTCTATGCTCCGTAATTATGATTTAAATGACATAGCTAATGAAAATGGTGGAAATAAATTTGATGAAAATAAACTTAAATCCCAACTTTCAGCTTTAGCAGATAAGCTTGATGAAGTAGATGGCGGAAAAAATGGAAACATCCAAGACGAATTACTAAAAGCTGTTAAAAACCTACAGTTATCTTCTGATGATAACGATGCAATATATGACTTCTTAAAATCTAACCTAGATAGTGCTAGAAATAATTCCGATGAAAAAGACCACAAAAGAGATAAGAAAAGTAAAAAATAAGTAGTGCAATATAGTTTTTATCCATAAATTAAAGACATGTCATAATAATATTGACATGTCTTTACTCTTTTTAACTCTATTTATAAATTCATTGTTCCTAACTTTTCTAGTAATAGCATCGTGGTAGTTATAGCATTAAACACGAAATGGTTAAACACAGAGTACCAATATCCTTTTTTATGAATTAAATAACAATTATATACTCCAATCCATATTAATAGTGGAAATGCCTTTAAGTTAAAATGAATAAATCCGAAAATTAGGCTGCTTAGTATTGCTGCAAAATATACTCCTATTCTTGGTCTAAATATCTTCTCAAAGAATAACCATCTAAAGACAAACTCTTCAAGAACTGGGGCAAATATTATGACAATAGGAACTATAATTAAAAACTTTCCTAAAGGCATGTTTGCCATCCATGTAACTATTTCCTGCTGTTCTGCTTCAACCTTATAATTGGACAACATTATTGATTCAAAAATAGATATAAAAATTGTTATCAAGTATGAAATCGCTGTTAGTCTTATAGCTGAGAATAGTCTAAACTCCTTTAAACTAAACTTGAATCTTTCATAATCTTCTCTAACTCTGCTGCTTATGCTCCTTCTACTATACTGAATATTATTTATGGACATATAATCATTTCTAAATACGTCCCACTCTCTATTGGAAGATTTCAAATACATAATATTAAAAATTACAAGAATAAATGGAAGCAGGTTCTGAGTGAAAAATGAAAATATTATATATAAAAGACTTAACAGTACTGCTAATACCTTGCTCCTATGTCTCTCTCTCCAAAATCTTATAAACAGAATAAGTGGAGGAATATAAACAAACAAAAATACAAGAGCATCCTTAACTAAACTAATTCCATTCATTTTATTTTCTCCCTGCTTAAGTTGTAACACTTATTATAATATAGTCTTTATATTATCTTGCACTTTTATCTAATGTCTCTTGAATAACTTCCAAAAGTTCTTCTTTTCCCTGCTTTTTTAGGGAGGAAAAAGTTAATAATTGATCATTATCCTTTAACTCCAATGTATCTTTTATTAATCTTAAATTTTTCTGTAGTTCAGTTCTTGTTAATTTGTCAATCTTTGTAGCAACAACAATAGTATCATAGTTATAATACTTTATCCATTTATACATTGTTATATCGTCTGCTGATGGTTTGTGTCTACAATCCACAAGAAGTACTATCTTCTTTAGCTGTTCTCGCTGTACTAAGTATGTCTCGATTACCTTTCCCCAGCTTTCTTTTTCTGTCTTAGATACTTTCGCGTAACCATAGCCTGGTAAATCTACAAAGTAAAATTCGTTGTTTATTAGAAAGAAATTCACTAATCTTGTCTTACCTGGAGTTCCACTTACTTTAACCAATTTTCTTCTATTAGTTAAGGTATTTATCAGTGAAGACTTCCCAACATTAGATCTTCCTACAAAGGCTATCTCCGCTCTACCATCTTCAGGGTATTGAGTTCTTACTACTGCTGAAGTTATAAATTCTGCTTGTTTTATCTCCATATATTCATCTCCGTCTACAAGTTTTACTTTAGTGTTAACTTGTTTTTAATAAAAATCCTATTCATCTTTAACCAAAGCATTGTCTAGTACAATATCAATATTATCTGCAAGTATATATTTAAGTTTACTCTTAATAGTCTTTGGTACTTTTAGTATATCCTTCTCATTGTCTTTTGGTACTATTACAGTATCAATTCCAGCTCTATAAGCTGCAAGACTTTTCTCCTTAAGGCCTCCAATAGCCAGTACTCTACCTGTTAAAGTAATCTCACCAGTCATTGCAACATTATGTCTTACCTTTTTACCGCCAAGAGCAGATACCATAGCGGTAATCATTGTTACACCTGCTGAAGGGCCATCTTTAGGAACAGCTCCCTCTGGAACATGTATATGTATATCTTTGCTCTTATAGAACTCTTCTTCTATTCCATATTTATGTCCATTAGCTCTAACGTAACTATAACCTGCCCTTGCTGATTCCTTCATTACATCACCAAGTTGGCCTGTTAACTCTAGCTTTCCCGTTCCTTTCATAACAGATACTTCTATCGGTAAAGTATCTCCACCGTATCCTGTCCATGCCATACCCATTACTACGCCTATTTTGTCCTCTTCCTCTGCCCTATCATAGCTATATATCTCTGGTCCAAGATATGTCTTAACCTTATTTATAGTAATCATTATATTGTCTTTGTTTTTTTCTATCATTTCAGCCATGGATTTTCTTATTACAGTAGAACATTTTCTTTCAAGAGTTCTAACACCTGACTCTCTAGTGTAGCGATCAATAATATGATATATGGATGAATCCGAGAACTTAATTTTACTTTCATCTACTTCATGCTCTTTTAATCTTTTAGGTATTAAATGCTTTTTGCATATATGAAACTTTTCTTCACTTGTATACCCTGATACCTCTATAACTTCCATCCTATCAAGTAAAGGTCTTGGTATAGTATCTAAACTATTAGCTGTAGTAATAAATAATACATTAGACAGGTCAAAATCCAGTTCAAGATAATGATCCCTAAAAGTACTATTTTGCTCTGTATCTAAAACCTCTAAAAGAGCATCTGCTGGATTGCCTCTAAAGTCACTACTCATTTTATCTATTTCATCTAATAGAAATAATGGATTTTTAGACTTGGCTTGTTTCATTCCATAAATAACTCTTCCTGGAATAGCCCCAACATAAGTTTTTCTATGACCTCTTATCTCAGCTTCATCTCTAACTCCACCTAGAGACATTCTTACGAAATTTCTATTTAAAGCATGTGCTATAGACTTAGCTATGGAAGTCTTACCTACTCCTGGCGGTCCTACAAGACATAGTATTGGTCCTCTTAAGGAGTTACTCATTTGCTTCACTGCTAAGTATTCAATTATCCTGTCTTTTACATCTTCCAATCCATAATGCTCTTCCTCTAGAACCTTTCTAGCATCCTTTATGTCTAAGTTATCTTTAGTAGTATTATTCCATGGTAAATCTAAAATCCAATCTAGATAAGTCCTTATAACTCCGCCTTCTGAAGAATAAGTTCCACTATTCTTTAGCCTATCAAGTTCATATAATGCCTTTTCTTTAACTGGTTTTGGAAGCTTTGCCTTATTAATTTTGCTCTTATATTTTGCTATTTCCTTTTTATCCTCGTCATCCTCACCTAGTTCTTCTTGTATGGCCTTAAGCTGCTCTCTCAAGTAATATTCCTTCTGAACCTTATCTAATTTAGTCTTAACTCTTAGTCCTAGTTTTCTCTCTAGCTTTAAAATATCCACTTCATTATTTAATATATCAAAAAGCATCTTAAGCCTTTCGCTTATAGTATATGCTTCTAAAAGTTCCTGCTTAGCTTCTTGCTTAAGCATTAAATAAGAACTGACTATGTCTGCCATTCTTCCAGGGTCCTCTAATTCATCCAATGTAATTATAGTCTCTACTGGTACATTTCCTGATAGCTTTACATATTCATCAAAGCTTTTTCTTATTGCTCGAATAAGTGCTTCATCCTCTTTATTCTCTACAATTAACTCATCTTTTAAAACTTCAATTTTAGCTTCAAAGAAAGGCTCCTTTTTAATATATTCTGCTAATCTTCCTCTGCTTTCACCTTCCACTAATATACGTACAGTGTCTCCCGGCAACTTTAATATCTGCTTTATATTACAAATGGTTCCGATTTTAAAAATATCATCTTCATTAGGTTCTTCTATTTTTGCTTGCTTTTGAGCCACTAGAAATATTTTTTGTTCTCTAAGCATTGCTTCCTCAAGGGCAAGTATAGATTTCTCTCTACCTACATCGAAATGCAAAACCATATGTGGAAATATAGTAATACCTCTTAGCGGAATTAGAGGAAGAACTTTTTCAACATTATCCATATTTCTCCCCTCACTTCAAATAATAATTTAATAAAAGTAAATTCATGTTCAGGATATAATTAGACTAATATATTATAACCATAAAATGGACTTTTTTCAATTCTTCTATTAATTGATGTTAACTTTTTAAAGCAAGCTATTTTCTCGATATAGAAAACAGCTTACTTTAAGTATAACTATAAGATTTATATATCTAAGGATTCAGCAGCTAAAACATCTAAATTTGTTTCTATCTGTATTGATGAACTATCCTTATTTTTTGATAATATTCCTAAAGTAAATACCTCATAAATAGTTTTAACTGGAATAACTTTCACATCTTGAATTTTTGAGAAACTCTCCTGCCAGTTTTCACTTGGTATTAAGATAGTTTTTGCACCAGCCTTTTTGGCCGCTTGGACTTTTGCATTTACTCCACCAACAGGTTTAACATCTCCATGTATTGATAGTTCTCCAGTCATAGCTACCTCATTGTTAACTGGAATATTTTTTATAGCACTATATACTGCAGTAGCTATACTTATTCCTGCTGAAGGACCATCTACTGGCACTCCTCCAGAAAAATTTATATGTATGTCATACTCATCACAATTTAAATTATATAACTTTTCAATTACAGTTATTACATTTTCCACTGAACACCTTGCGGTACTTTTTCTTATCATCTTCCTATTCTGATTGCTTATCTCTTCTTCCTCTATTATACCTGTTATCCTTATATTGCCCTTTCTAGAACTAACCTTTTTTGCTGTAGCCTCTACTTCCATTACTGCTCCTATATTAGCGCCATAGACTGCTAATCCGTTTACATATCCTATAGTTGGTTTTTCAATTATTTTCTTTTCAGGCCTTGGCGAGTATTGACCATTTTCGATAACCCACTCTACATCGCTCAGTGTAATCTCATTTCTACCATCGTTTAGAGCTATTCCTGATGATAACTGAATTAAATTTACTACATCTCTACCATTTTGCGAGTACCGTCCTACCAATTCTTCTGCTTTCTCTTCTATTGTAAAACCTATTTTATCTACTGCATTCTTAGCTATAATCTGGATTTCTTCCGGAAGAAGGGCCCTGAAAAAAATTTCAACACATCTTGACCTCAAAGCAGGAGTAATTTCTTCTGGATTTCTAGTTGTGGCACCAACAAGCCTAAAATCTGCTGGAAGTCCATTATCAAAAATGTCTTTTATATACGCCGGCATGTTATCATCAGATGAATTATAGTATGAACTATCTAAAAAAACCTTTCTATCTTCTAATACCTTTAACAACTTATTCATCTCTATAGGATGAAGTTCTCCTATTTCGTCAATAAATAGAATTCCTCCATGAGCCTTTGTAACTGCTCCTGCTTTAGGCTGTGGGATACCTGCAACCCCTAGAGGTCCTGCTCCTTGGTATATAGGATCATGCACTGAACCAATTAATGGATCTGCTATACCCCTATCATCAAATCTTATAGTCGTAGCATCAATTTCAATAAACTTTGATTTATCATTAAAGGGTGAAAAGTCCTTTTGCTTTGCATAATTTAATACTAACCTAGCTGCAGCAGTTTTACCAATTCCAGGTGGTCCATATATTATAACATGCTGTGGATTAGGACCGCACAATGCTGCTTGAAGCGCTTTTATTCCCTTCTCCTGACCTATTATTTCACTGAAAGAAGATGGTCTGCTTCTTTCTGTAAGGGGTTCTGTTAACTTTATTTCTCTTAATTTTTTTAGTTTCTCCATCTCTTTTTTATTTTCTTTATCTATTACTATCTTCTTAGATTGTTGACCTTTCAATGTATTAAAAAAGTATAGTCCCATAACAACAGTTACAACAAACTGGATAATCATCCAAGTATACATCATGCTTGAAAACCTCCCTCCAAAATTCCCTTTATTACTTATCTGTTTAGTATTATGCACATCTTCTGGGCAACATATTCCAGTTATCAATTAAGAATTAGGAATTAAGGATTAAGGCTAAGCATCAGTAATTATTTTCATATTAAAGTGCAAAAAAGAGTACCGATTTCCCGGTACCCTTTTTTCTATGCTGATTCTGAGCCTTTTCTAGCTCTAGACTTTTTTACTTTTATAGGTGTTCTCTTTTCACCTTCAGCCTTAATAAGCTCTGGTTCCTTTGTAGTAATTGTTTCTTTATTTACAACTACTTTAGCTATTTCTTCTCTTGAAGGAATTTCGAACATAATATCTTTCATAGTATCTTCAATAATTGCTCTAAGTCCTCTTGCACCTGTATTTCTTTTTAATGCCTCATCAGCTATAGCTTCTAGCGCTTCCTCTGAGAAGTCAAGTTCAACATTATCAATTTCGAAAAGTTTTTTGTATTGTTTTACAAGGGCGTTTTTTGGCTCCTTTAATATGCTTATAAGTGCTTTTCTATCTAAAGCCTCAAGAGTAACTACTATAGGAAGTCTTCCAACAAACTCAGGAATAAGACCAAACTTCAAAAGATCTCCAGGCATTATATCCTTTAAAAGCCTACCTACATCTTTTTCTTTTTTAGACTGAATTTCAGCCCCAAATCCTAAAGTACTTATTCTTGTTCTACTTTCTATTATTTTATCTATTCCATCAAAAGCACCACCACAAATAAATAGTATATTACTTGTATTTATTTGTATGAACTCTTGATGAGGATGTTTTCTTCCACCTTGAGGTGGCACTGAAGCTACTGTACCTTCAAGTATTTTTAACAATGCTTGCTGAACACCTTCTCCAGATACATCTCTTGTTATAGATGGATTTTCTGATTTTCTAGCTATTTTATCAATCTCATCTATATATACTATTCCTCTTTCAGCTCTTTCTATATCGTAATCAGCATTTTGTATTAATTTTAAAAGTATATTTTCAACATCTTCTCCAACATAGCCTGCTTCAGTAAGAGTTGTAGCATCTGCAATAGCGAATGGAACATTTAAGAATTTAGCTAAAGTTTGAGCTAATAAAGTCTTTCCTGATCCAGTTGGACCAAGTAAAAGAATATTACTCTTTTGCAGCTCTACATCATCACTATTGGCATTAGAATTAATTCTTTTGTAATGATTATAAACTGCTACAGCTAGGGATTTCTTTGCTCCATCTTGACCTATTACATATTGGTCGAGATAAGTTTTTATCTCCATAGGCTTTGGAAGAGAACTCATATCTACCTGAACATCTTCTTCAAATTCATCAGTAATTATTTCAGAACAAAGTTCTATACATTCATCACAAATATACACACCTGGCCCTGCTATAAGTCTTCTAACCTGATCCTGAGTTTTGCCGCAGAATGAACATTTTAATTGTTTTTTTTCATCAATTTTGGCCATCTTTACACCTCTCTAAAGGTTATTTCTTTTTTATGACAACTTCATCAATTAAACCATAGTTTTTAGCTTCCTCTGCTGACATAAAGTTATCTCTATCTGTATCTTTCTCAATTACTTCCATTGGTTGCCCTGTTCTTTCACTTAATATAGTATTTAAGTTTTTCTTTATTTTTAGTATTCTTTCTGCATGGATTCCAATATCTGTTGCCTGGCCTTGGAATCCACCAAGTGGTTGATGTATCATTATTTCTGCATTTGGAAGAGCAAATCTCTTTCCTTTTGCACCTGCTGCAAGTAAAAATGCACCCATAGAAGCAGCCATGCCTATGCATATAGTTGATACATCTGGCTTAATATACTGCATTGTATCATAAATTGCCATTCCAGATGTTATAGATCCTCCTGGGCTATTTATGTATAAATATATATCCTTATCTGGATCCTCTGCCTCTAAAAATAACAGCTGAGCTACTACAAGACTCGCAGTAACATCGTTAACTTCCTCGCCTAACATTACTATTCTATCCTTTAAAAGTCTAGAATAAATATCATAGGATCTCTCTCCCCTGTTAGTTTGTTCAACGACTACTGGTACTAAACTCATAAATCTCTCTCCTCCTTTTTATGATCACATAAGTGATTTTACCCATTTGAAAATTATTTATATCAACCTATATAAGGATGAAAACCCAATAAAGTATTAATTTTAAAATTAATTGCCAGAAAAACTCCTGGCAATTAACCCTTAATATATTCTATGCTGTTGCTTTGCTATTATCCACTAACATTTTTATTACTTTTTCATTAACTACATCTAGCTTTAAGTAATTCTTTTGGGATTCAAGAACTAACTTAGCAGTCTTTTCAAGATCCTTACTTCCATATTGTTTAGCCATTTCTGTAGCCTTAGCTAAGAGCTCTTCTTCAGAAGCATCTATATTTTCTACCTTAGCTATTTCTTCAAGTACTAAATCTGTTCTTACTCTCTTTTCAGCTGTTTCTTTCATGTAATCTCTAACTTTTTCCTCAGTGTTATTTGTGTATTGATAATATGTTTTTAGGTCTAATCCTTGATATTGTAATCTCATTTCTAAATCCTTAAGCATATTATCTATTTCTTTGTCTATCATAACAGCTGGGATATCAATTTTTGCATTTGAAGAAACTGCATCAACAACTGCTTCTTCATATTCTCTCTTTGCTTTTAATTCATTTGCTTCTTCCATCTTCTTTTTCATATCAGCTTTTAATTCTTCTAAAGTATCAAATTCTGAAACTTCTTTAGCAAACTCATCATCTAATGTTGGTAATTCTTTTTTCTTTATATCCTTAACAGCAACTTTGAACACAGCTTCTTTGCCGTTTAAGTCTTCTCTACCATATTCTTGTGGGAAAGTAACTACAACGTCTTTTTCGTCACCTTTATTTAAACCTACTAATTGATCTTCAAAGTTATCTATGAAAGTACCTGATCCTATTTCTAATTGATAGTCAGTTCCTTCTCCGCCTTCGAAAGCTACATCGCCAACAAAACCTTTAAAATCTATTACTGCCATGTCGCCTTTTTCTATGCTTCCTTCTTCCTTGGTTTCCACTCTTGCATTCTTTTCTTGCATTGCTTTTAATTCATTTTCTATTTCTTCATCTTTTACTTCATATACAGGTTTCTTTACTTCTACAGCTTTATATTCTCCTAGTTGCACTTCTGGAAGAACTGTAACTGTGGCAGTATAAACAAAGTCCTTACCCTCTCCTACTTCAACTATGTCAATTTGAGGATAATCAACTGGTTTTATGTTATGTTCTTTTAATGCTTCTGGATATGTATCATCGCAGCAGAAATTTATGGCATCTTCGTAAAATACTCCTTCACCATAGTATTTCTTTATTATGTTCATTGGGGCTTTACCTTTTCTAAAGCCTGGTATATTGAATTGTTTTCCATTCTTAGCGAAGGCCTTTTTCATAGCCTCATTGAATTTGTCTGATCCTACTGTTATTTCTAGTTTAACAATATTATTTTCTATTTTTTCCATTTTAGTGTTCATTATACTTTCCTCCTAATCGTCCGTGCTTATGTTAACCATATTATTATAACATATATTTAAAAGTATTAACATATGCTACTTAATCTTATACAATTTTTAGTATATGCGGCTTTTTTCAGTGTAAATTAAAATTTCTGTATTAATAATTATATACCAAAAAACATAATTTTTACAATTATTTTTTTATTTTATAATGGATTGATGCAAAAAATTTTTCGCCGAAATTAGCTCATCATAACTAGAGTAATTATCGCTGTAAACCTCAATAATTCCTACTCTATTATAACCTATTTCCTTTAATTTACAACAGATTTTTTTGTAATCTACATCCCCTTTTCCAGGCAATAAACAAATGTTATCTTTATCCCTATCATTTATGTGGAAATTAATCAAATTCCCCCCCATAATTTCTAGGTATTTTTCAGGATTATTACCTGCTTTATATGCCTGCTTTATATCTAAAGTAAAATGAATCGGATACTTACAACTTTCTTTTATCCTATATAAAAAATCTAATTCTGAAGACATGCACCAAGAAACATTTTCCTGTGCAAGCTTAATTCCTTCCTCGTTAGCAGTGTATACTAGCTTATTATATACTTCTGATATAAACTCCTTATTTATGAAATCAAACTTTTGCAGTCTCATGCCGTGGAAGGTATAACATTCTGCACCTAAAAGCCTTGCTGCCTTACATATCTTCTTAAAGTATATAAACATGTCATCTCGCCTTCTTTTATAACTATCAAAGAGGTAAGGTTCAAAAGAAGATGAAAATCCATGTACAGAATGAATATTAAAATTTTGTTCATTCTTTTCTTGCAAAAGCTGCTTTATAAAGTCCTCTTCATACTCACTAGGACTATTTAAAAATATTTCCCCACAATGAAAACCTAAGTCCTTCATTAAATGTATACTATCTTCAGTTTTAACATTGGGATAAAAACTAGCTGATGATAAACCTATCTCCATTAAATCCTCCAAGTCCCCTAAATATTTAGTCATTTATTCACTTATATTCCCAGATGCATCTAAGAAAACTGTTCTCCCATCTGAAGTAACTGTTACTCCCTTATCTGTCAAATCACCTAGAGTGATATCCTCGCCCTCTATCCCCTGTACAAGAATATGACTTTTATCCTTTAAATTTTCAATCCAAATATATTTAGTAGTCTTTCCTAACCAAGGCAGTTGACTTATATATGCAATGTTATCTTCGTCTATGAATTTGGGCGAAGAACACCAAATGTAATCTGGTTGACTAGATAACTGAGAATCCTTTGATATTACCGTTCCACTAGTTGAAGTATATTGTGGATTCGTTACATCCTGCTTATTACCATTTACATCTATTAAAATAATACTTTGAACCTTGTTATCGAACACAACCATGCTTTGTTTTGAGGGACTCATACTGTAACTAACATTATTCTCTGCTGGTGCTATTTCTTTAAATAGCTTGTTATTATCTTTAACCTCATATACTGCAGTTATAGTCTTCCCATCACTTAGGTGTATATCATAGCCCTCTGGCTTCTTATCTTTACCATTTTCCTTTGTCTCTGTTTTTTTAGGCTCTTCCTTTTCGGAATTCTTAGGGTCTATAGTTTTTACATCCTTTTTATCCGTTGTGGTTAAGTTCTTTGTCATATCTTTTCTTACCTCTTCAAATATGCCCTTCACAGACATAACAGCAAAAACAATTATAATAATAGATAGACAGCCTATAAAAACTATTCTTCTTTTCCTTCTTTTCATCTGCTTTTCATAATCTTTACTAAATATACTTGGCTTCACCACAACTAATTCCTCCTATATACATTTAAATATATTAATTCAACATAAGTTCTATATAAGAATTTACTTCTCTAACTTCTCTATATTAACACTATTTCCAATAATTCATTATTTATTATAACTCAAAAAAATGAAAAATAATAATAAATTTTTCTAAATTCAGCTTTTTACTCATTTAGTGATTAAGTAAAAGTTGTTATTTCAAAAACATAAAAAAATGTCTCAAGTCCTAAGACTTGAGACCAAAATAAAAATAAAATAAAATACAAATAAAACACAAATAAAACACAAATAAAACTTTAAGAAAAATACTCAGCTATAAATCTATATAAAATTTGTAGCTAACATTAATTAATTTTTCTGCTGCCTGGCTTAACGTATGGTATTCCCTCTTTACATAGAGGACAATCTTCTTTGTCATAGCTTTTTATATGAAGCTTCATTGCATCATATACAGGATAAGGAAGTTCATTTCCCTCTCCTCTTCTATCAACCAAACAACAGATTCCAACTACTTCTCCTCCCTGAGCTTCTATAACCTTAGCAACCTCTAGAGAAGACTTTCCTGTAGTTATAACATCCTCTGATATTATAACCTTTTGTCCTTTTTTAATTTCAAAACCTCTTCTTATAGTCATTATGTTATCCTGTCTTTCAGCAAATATTCCAGGCTTTCCTGTTTGTCTTGCTAATTCATAGGAAACAACTACCCCACCCATAGCAGGGCCAACTATTATGTCAAAATCTATATTTTTAAGCTTTTGTGCAACTATATTTAAAACTTTTTCAGCCTTATCAGGATACTGTAAAAGCTTTGCACATTGGCAGTACATATCGCTGTGTCTTCCTGAGGACAGTAGAAAGTGACCTTCTAATAATGCCTCACATTCTTTAAAAATATCTATAATAAACTTTTGATTATTTTCCATAATACTTACCTCCGAATTTTTCAGTTAACGACTTATTTAGTCCTTTTCCTTGTATTTCTACTAAAAGTGTATAAGTTAACTTAAATTATCCCTTTAATCTCACTTATGTTGCTTATGCCTTCCTTTTCCATGTATCTCTCTATTCCCTGGATTATATCTACACATATGTCTGGCTTAATAAAGTTTGCAGTACCAACTTGAACTGCATGGGCACCTGCCATTATAAATTCTATTGCATCCTGCCAAGAACATATTCCCCCTAGACCTATTACGGGAATATTTACAACCCTTGATACTTCATAAACCATTCTAAGTGCAATAGGTTTTATTGCAGGCCCTGAAAGTCCTGCTGTTATATTATTAAATATAGGTTGTCTTCTTTTTATATCTATGGCCATTCCCTTAAAAGTGTTTATAAGAGATATTCCATCTGCTCCTGCCTCGCAACAGCTATAAGCCATATCTACAATATCCTCCGCATTAGGTGATAACTTAACAATTAGCGGCTTCCTACAAAACTTCTTTACTTCTTCTGTAACTTTATAGGCAACTTCAGATTTTATTCCAAAGGCTACCCCTCCTGATTTTACATTTGGACAAGATATATTAAGCTCTATTACATCAACCTCTGAAGAACTTAACTTTTCTGCCCCTTTTATGTAATCCTCAATAGTTCCTCCACCTAAGTTGGCTATAACAACAGTATCCAGTTCCTTCATTTTTGGGAGTTCATTTTGTATAAAATAGTCTATCCCTGGGTTTTGAAGTCCTACGCTATTTAACATTCCACCTCTTGTTTCGTAAACTCTAATGCCCTCATTTCCTTCCTTTGGATTTAAAGTAAGTCCCTTTGAGCTTATTCCCCCAAGCTTAGATACGTCATATAACTCCCTGTACTCTTGTCCAAATCCAAATGTGCCAGAAGCAGCAATAACTGGATTTTTAAACTTTACACCACATATATCAACTTCAAGCATTAAATATGCCTCCTTCTTATGTGCTGAATAATGAAAATAATTCTATAATTATCAAACTTTAATATAAAATATTAATCTATTTCTAAATCGCTTCCTAAGAATACTGGTCCATCCTTGCATGTTCTCTTATTTCCATTTCTAGTCTTACAGGTACAAACAAGGCAGGCTCCAATACCACAAGCCATATGTTTTTCCATGGAAACATACGAGGTTACATTTGCTTCATTACAGACCTTCACCACTTTATTCATCATAATTTCTGGTCCACAACATAACACCATATCATAATTTCCTGGGGAAAATACTTCTGTTATATACCCCCTATGTCCTTCTTTTCCATTCTCAGTAGATACCTGTATGCTTTTCACGTATTTCTTAAATTCCTGTAGACCATAGGTCTCTTCTCTAAAACCAGCATAAAGGTCTATTTCACAATCCTCTAATCTCTCCGCTGCATATAACATAGGCGCAACTCCTATGCCTCCTGTAACAATTGCAACTTTCCCCTTTATCTTTTCTATATCAAATCCATTTCCTAAAGGCCCCATTAACTGTATCTTATTCCCCTCTGTTACTTCACTTAAAAGTTTGGTACCTTCGCCATAAACCTGATATAAGAATGTTATCTTTTCTTCACTAATTTCATTTATACTTATTGGCCTACCTAGAAGCGGTTCATTTTCCCAGCTTCTTAACATATAAAATTGACCTGGATTTCCGTTAAAGTTTCCCTTCACTACTAATCTATATATTCCATCAGTTATTTGGACATTTTCATAAACTATTCCATCTATATAATCAATCTTAAGTTTCTTCATAAACTCCTATCCACCCTTATATTGAGAGATTTTATTAATACTTAGTAAGACTTTTTAGTATATCATCCTTCATTCTTATAACTTCTTTTCTTGCGTAGTCTCCAAAATCTCTTTCTCCATTATCCTTATCTCTATAGGCAAGTAGTATTCCCCTAGATGAGTTAACTACGCCACCATTTCCATCTTTTAAATAGAGTGCTACATCTTCTGCTTTTCCTCCCTGAGCTCCATAACCAGGTATTAGGAAAAACATCTTATTTAATTTATTCCTTAACTCAATTGCCTCTTCAGTATTGGTACAACCTACTACTCCGCCTAAGGAGCTGAATCCGCAGCTTCCCATATACTTATCTCCTAATTGCTGAATCTTTTCACCGACTACAGTATATAACTTTTTGTTTTTATTAGTGTCTAAATACTGTATATCCTTTGCCCCTTCATTTGAAGTTCTTACTAAGACAAATAACCCCTTTTCTTTATTACTAACATAAGGTAAATATGGTTCTAATCCGTCAAGCCCCATATAGGGATTTAGCGTTATAAAGTCACTTTCAAAGTCTCCTTCAAAATGTGCCTTTGCGTACATTTCAGCTGTTTTAGCTATATCTCCTCTTTTTATGTCTGCTATAACGATGCCTTTCCTACTCTTTAAGTAATCTAGAGTTTTTTTATAGGCTCTTAGACCTTCAAGCCCTAATGCTTCATAATATGCTATTTGAATTTTATAGCAGGCTGCTACATCTAAAGTAGCATCTACTATTGTTCTATTATATTCAAATACTCCATCCTCAATTGAAGTATATTTATTTAAAAATTCATTGGGTATATAATCTAAAGCAGTATCCAAACCAACACAGACATGCCCTTTTTCTCGCACACTTTCAAATAACTTATCTATAATCATAATCAAGGCAGCTCCATTCTTATTTATTTTCAAGTCCTGTTACAAGTTTACTCCCGTGAAAAAACAACTTTCCCACCTTTAATTGTTTTTTTAATTCTTCCATAAACAGATGCTCCATCGAAAGGAGTATTTTTTCCTTTTGATTTAAATTCACTAGAACATATAGTGTAGCCTTTATCTGTGTCTACAAGAACTATATCTCCATCATAGCCAATTTTTATTTGTCCTTTGTTAACTCCCATTATATAAGCTGGATTTCTCGACATTAATTCCGAAAGTTTACTTAGTGTTATATGTCCTTTTTTCACTAAACTTGTATAGCATACAGCAAAAGCTGTTTCTATTCCTGATATACCAGGAGCTCCTCTTTTTTTATCCTCTATTGTGTGTGGTGCATGATCTGTAGCTATTGCATCTACCCAGCCTTCTTTTATTGACTTTATTAAAAAATCAACATCACTTTCTGTTCTAATTGGCGGGTTAACACTGTAGTCATTGTCTACAAGTGCTATATGATGGGGAGTAACCTCACAGCTTAAGTTATGTCCCTTATTCTTAGCTTGTATGATATATTCCATAGTCTCTTTTGTACTAACATGTGCCATATGAACCGGACAACCTGTAAACTGCGCTAGAGTAATATTTCTCCATGCCATTGTATTCTCTGCTAATCTAGTATCTACGCTTGTAAGAGAATGCTCTTCAGAGTGACAGATTACTATTCTTCCGCTTTTTCCTGCCTTTACCATAGCTTCAAGCATTACTTTGCTGTTCATAATATCTCGTCCGTCATCAGATATCATTTTCACCTTTGAATCTAGTTTATCCAAGTGTGTTAAATCATCTCCAGCAAGGTTATTGGTAATAGAGGCAACCTGATGAGCATCTATAAGACCTACTTCTTTAACTTTGTCTAAAACATAATTTATAGTATCCATATCACTGCATACAGGATCAGTATTTGCCATCAAGTTTACCATGGTATATCCACCTCGAACTGCTGCTCCACTTCCACTATATATATCTTCTTTATTAGTAAAACCAGGTTCTCTAAAATGACTATGGAGGTCTAGGAAAGATGGTAACACTATGGAACCTTTAGCATCTATAGTGCTGCAACTTTTATCTAAATTTTCTCCAATTTCAACTATTTTACCGTTATTTATATAAATATCGCCATTAAAATCCTGTGACCAATCAACTATTCTTCCATTCTTTATTAGTAATTCCATAAATATATTTCCCTCCTCTTCTTGTAGGCTTATAATGAAACTTTATATATTTCATCACAGTATATGCACCTATATTCTCCATTTTTGTCATCTACAAGATAGAATATATGGGATATATCCCTTTCCATAGAGGTAATACATCTTGGATTTTTGCACTTTATAATATTTTCAACCTTATCAGGTAATTCTAGCTTAATCTTCCTCTTTATATTTTCATTTTCTATTAAATTTATAGTTATATTAGGATCTATGAACCCTAGTACATTAAACTCTAAATCTAAAATGTTATCTATCTTTATTATGTCTTTTCTTCCCATCTTTTTACTTTCCACATTCATAATAAGTGCAACGGAATACCCTACCTCATGAAGTCCTAAGTAATTAAAGAGCTTAATACCCTGTCCTGCTTTTATATGATCTATTACTATGCCATTCTTAATACTATTTATTGTTAACACCAGTTCTTCCCCCTTAACTTATTATCTAAGTCCTAAAAGCTTAGCAATTAATGCCATCCTTACGTACATTCCATACTTAGCCTGTTTAAAATAACATGCTCTCGGATCCTCATCAATTTCGTAAGATATTTCATTAACCCTTGGCAGAGGGTGAAGAATCACTAGTTCACTAGTTCCCTTATTTATTTTATTTTTATCTAATATATAGCTATCCTTAAGTCTTATATAGTCTTCCTCATTAAAAAATCTTTCTCTTTGAACTCTTGTCATATATAGTATATCCAGTTGCCCTATAACTTCTTCCAACTTTTCACATTCCATAAACTCAGAGTTACTTTTCACAAGATCTTTTCTTGTGTATTCTGGCACTCTCAATTCATCCGGCGATACCAAAATGAATTTGTTATCTTCATACCTAGATAAAGCTTTTATAAGTGAATGTACAGTTCTTCCAAACTTTAAGTCTCCACAAAAACCCACTTTTAGATTAGATAACCTTCCCTTTATTCTTTTAATTGTCAGAAGATCCGTAAGGGTTTGAGTGGGATGTTGATGTCCACCATCTCCTGCATTTATTATCGGTATGGAAGAATATATTGAAGCAACCTTTGGAGCACCCTCCTTTGGGTGTCTCATAGCTATTATATCTGCATAGCACGCTACTGTTCTTACAGTATCTGCTACACTTTCTCCTTTTGAAACTGAACTGGAATTTGCTTCTGAAAAACCTATGACCTGTCCTCCAAGTCTTAGCATCGCAGCTTCAAAGCTAAGTCTTGTCCTAGTGCTAGGTTCATAAAATAGTGTGGCTAGTATTTTGCCATGGCACAGATTTGAAAACTCTTCTGGGTTTGCAATAATTTGATTTGATAACTGAAAAATTTCATCAAGTTCTTCTATGGAGTAGTCCATAGGATCTATTAAATGTGTTCCTTTTAACATATAGCTTCCTCCTTCTTAGCCTCTCTGGGCTAAATTTAAAGGTATAAAAAATGCCTTCCTTAAAAAGGAAGGCATGAATACACTAATAAATAGTATAAAATATATACTAACTCTCACTGCCTTCTTAGTCTCACAGGACTATTTTAAAGGTACAATACAAAATTTATTTGATTTTTATTATTTTAATCATACCATGAGTTTTGTAATAAGTCAATAATTATCTTACCCCTTTTGCCATAATTGCTGCACCTATAGCTCCTGCATATCTGCCTAATGGACTGGTTTTTACCGTGGTGCCAAGCTTTTCAGATAGCTTTTCAATTATATAGTCATTCTCACTTAAACCGCCAGTTAGAAAATATCCAAAGCTATCTGAATGTTTTTGACATAAGGTTTTCACCTTACTTGTTATAGAGTCTACTACTCCATAAGCTATATCTTCTCGTTTTTTACCCTTTCCAATTAAGCTTATCACCTCTGATTCTGCGAATACAGTACACATAGAGCTTATAGTGGTTTCTTTCCCTTCTTTTGCCATCCTACAAAGTTCAGTTATGTCTAGTCCTAGAGTATTAGCCATTAATTCCAAAAACCTTCCAGTGCCTGCCGCGCACTTATCATTCATTGTAAAATTAGTTACGTTACCATTTTGCACAGTAATAACTTTTGTGTCCTGTCCTCCTATATCTATGATTGTGCAGTCCTTGCCAAAAAGGTAATATGCACCCTTCCCATGACAGGTTATCTCTGTTAGAGTTTTATCAGCATAAGGAACGGATACCCTACCGTATCCCGTAGCAACAACCTTAGAATTTGACACATTTATACCGAGTTCCTCTAATCTTTCTTTTATTTCCTCTGATGTTTTTACACTACTCCATCCTGTAGGCAGCACGAAAGTATCTGTTATTTCATCATTTTCCAAAATGCATACCTTTGAAGCAGTGGAACCTATATCTATTCCTACGTAAAACATAATAACACCACCTTGTTAACCTAAATATGGATTAGTAAATTTTTTATTCACAGAGTGAAGCCCCAAAGTATTCACACTGTTATTATTTATTATACACTTTATTTTTTCTTCATCTTGAATATCATACATTATTGATATGCCACAGGATGCTGAGAGCTCTCTTGGAGTTGGTACTATTGTATATTTTATTTTTTCCTTTTTAAGCAACCCTTCTAACTTCATACCTTCTGTATGAGAAGGAAAAAGTACATAGTATCTGACCTGTTCCATTCTACTCACCCTTATTCCTTATTTTATTAAATACTCCCATAAAACAAGGCTGCTTACTAAGCACAGCTTAATAATTGCAGCCTTTTCACTTTAAATCATTTCTAAAAATGCTTCTACTCTTGTCTTAATCTGCCCTGAATCCTCTGTTGAGTAATCTGTTTCTATATGAATATTAGGTATATTATTTTCCCTAAGTGCCTTTTCAACTTCATTGTGTTCAATAGCATAAGTATGACAGAAAGATAGATTGCAATCTATTACTCCATCTGCATCATATTCCTTAGAATATCTAATTATATCATCTGTTCTTCCGTGATTTGGTGTAAAACAAGCACAGTTTATATTTAAATATCTATCTGCAAGATTTTTAATTAAATCTTCGATAGTATCTCCCTCTTCAGACACTTCATTTTCAAAATATCTTGTTCCAGTACATGTCTCTTCAACAACTACATCTGCATTTAAGCTTTCAATTATTGAATGAAGCTTCCAATTAGGTATTGCCATCGGAGTTCCTGTTATTAATATTCTCTTTTTATCACTAGTACTTGAATTTTTTACTCTTTCATCTAATTCATCGCAAAGTTCATTTAGCTTCTCTGTAAATCTAATAGGATCATCATTAAAGGCAATTTGTGATATTAAAAGAACATCTAGTCCACTTATTGGTGATGGTTTATGTTTTCTTAAATCAGATAACCTTTTTAATGCTCTTCTCTTAGCATTTGCAATTTTTATTCCTTCTTTTAATGATTCTACAGTAACTTTGTTTCCTGTTAACTCTTCCATCTTGCTAATGAAAATCTTTATTTCATCCATCCACATTTTATAGTCTTTTTCTCTCTTCATTTGTGGAAGGTCCATAACATGAACTGGTACATATTCATCTAAAATTTCCCAAGCCTTTTTCTTACCATCACAGGTTGTTTCTCCAATAACCATGTCACAGGATTCGAAATAAGGGCATGTACCACTCAACTTAGCACCCATAAATGCTTTTATTAGTGGACATAAATTTCTTGGAAGAACCTTTTCTCCATCTTCAACCCAAAACTGTGAACCAGCACAAAGTCCTACTGCAATAGCATTTGCAGCAAATATAACTTCATCTGGAACAAATACGCAGAAGGTACCTATTACCTTACCACCCTTTTTCTTATGTTCATCTAATTCTTGAATTCTTAAACCATGTACCTCTGAAAACACAAAATTAAAATAGTTCATTCCATCTGGTCTATTTTCTTGATTTAAATATGTATCTGAAAATAGTCCTGGTAAAACTGCACATAACTGATCATGTTTTTCTAAGTCCATTCCTAAATCTGACCATAACTTTCTATAATCTCCCATTGTTATCCCTCCATTGTTTTGTACAGTATAATTTTAACATAAGAGGAACTGAACAGGTTATTTTAATATATTATTCTTTGAAGTCCATCTATAACTTAAACAAATAACGAAAAAAGATAGATGCCAGTGCAAAAGCACTGGCATCTATCCAATAATTTTATCATTCTATATAAACTATTTAATCTATATAGGAAGATACATGTAAAAATTACTTATGAACCTCAACTAGGTATCCATTTTCTTTTAAACTCTTAATTATTTCTTCGCCATGTTCTTGAGACTGTACAGTAACCTCGAAACATACATCTGCAAAGTCTAATCCTTTTTTATTCCAGTTGTTGTTTTGTCTTGCAGTAACAACGTTTCCGCCCATGTTTCCTACTTCAGATATTAAAGCACCTAATGTTCCTGCTTTATCTTGAAGCTCAACTGTAAATCTTATTCTTCTATTTAAAAGAACTAATTCTCTTTCTATTATTTTAGAAACAGTAGCTATATCTACATTTCCACCACTAATTAAAGCAACTACATTTTTACCTTTAATTCCATCTATTTTACCAGCTAATAAAGCTGCCATAGTTGAAGCTCCTGCTCCCTCTGCTATTAATTTATTTCTTTCCATTAATGAGAACATACCTAAAGCAATTTCATCTTCACTTACAGTAACAACCTCATCTACGTATTTTTGTATATACTTGAAGCACTCATCTCCTGGTGTACTAACAGATATACCATCTGCTAATGATTTAGCTCCTGGTAATGTTACAACCTGTCCTTTTTCTAAAGAAGCTTTAGTTGATGCTACTATTTCTGGCTGAACACCTACTACTCTAATTGAAGGCTTTATAGATTTAACAGCAGTTGCAATACCAGCTATTAATCCGCCCCCACCTATTGGAACTACTATAACATCTGCTTCTGGTAATTCTTCTAACATTTCAAGACCTGCTGTTCCTTGACCAGCCATTACATCTAAATCATTGAAAGGATGTAAGAAAGTTGCTCCTGTCTCTTTTTGTAATTCTACGGCTTTTGCATAGCACTCATCATATACTTGTCCAGCTTGTACTACTTCAGCGCCATATCCTTTAGTAGCGGTTACTTTAGCTTGTGGAGCTGTAACTGGCATAACAATTGTAGCCTTAACACCAAATGCTGTTGCAGCATAAGCAACTCCTTGTGCATGGTTTCCTGCTGAAGAAGCTATAACTCCTTTTTGCTTTTCTTCCTCTGTTAAGTTAACTAGTTTATTGTAAGCACCTCTTAATTTGAACGCTCCAGTTTTTTGCTTATTTTCGCACTTTAAGTATAAATTGCAATCACATTGATTTGAGAAAGTACTTGTATAGAATAAAGGTGTTTTTCTTGCCACTCCTTTGATGTTTTCTTGCGCTTTCTTAATTCTTTCTAAATTTAATTCCATAATTGTTTCCCCCTACTCATATTTATAATTATATACATTATTTGACCTTATTAATGTGTTTATTTAAAACATCATGAATTTAACATTACACACCTAAAAGCTGCCAATATTTATACGCTGATAAATTTCGACATAAAGAAACGTTTACAGGTGATGAAAAAAAATTCACAATTAAATTCATACATAATAATACATTAAATCCACAATTTATATCAAATTATATAATAATATTATATAATTTCTTCAACTTTCGATTACATTTTAGCACATATATAAAATTTATACAATTCAATTTTGTGCTGAATTTGTTGTTTTTTTAACACTTTTTCGGGTATATTGACGTATTACATTCACTTTTCGCAATAATTATTGCAGAATAAAATTATAAAAGGCTATTTTCTTTGATACCAATATGTATGTTATTAGTACAGTAACCATTAATTAAAATATAATAAAACTATACAGAAAGTACCTACGCGCATAAAAAAACAGCTTTTAGAAAATCCAAAAACTGTTTACCTCTCCAAACAATTATATAGCAATATTTGAAATTAATTTTGGTGCGCCCAGCAGGAGTCGAACCTGCGGCCTCTGGATTCGAAGTCCATCACTCTATCCAACTGAGCTATGGGCGCTCACAGGATACTAGTACATTTCTATACTTCGAACTATTCTACAACTAATACTGTATAAAATACTTTTAAAAATATAAATGGAGCGGGTGAAGGGAATCGAACCCTCGTAACTAGCTTGGAAGGCTAGCACTCTACCATTGAGTTACACCCGCATGTTATTGGAGCGGAAGATGGGATTCGAACCCACGACGTTCACCTTGGCAAGGTGACGCTCTACCACTGAGCCACTCCCGCTTATTTACTACTATCTATATATCGTAATGATAGACTAAATATCTATCAAGTTTTTAA